>JAWOGN010000107.1:0-17624 GCA_046496815.1 Desulfatiglandaceae bacterium | reverse complement strand
TCTCTTGAAAGATGGAATCCACAGCGAGCGGCGCGAGCCCGAGAGACGGCTCGTCAAGCAACGCCAGATGGGGCCGGAGAATAAGGATTCGGCTCAGGGCAAGCATCTGGCGTTCGCCGCCGGACAGTTCTCGCGCTGCATGGCTTTTTTTGTTTTTTAACATGGGAAACCTCTCCATTGCCCTTTCGATTCGCTGAAGGGTCCTTTTCGGGTCTTGAAGCAGGGAGCCGGCAATTTCCATGTTTTCGAGGATCGTGAGGTTGGGAAAGATGTTATCCCCCTGAGGAATGATGATAAGCCCTTTTCGCCCTTTTTCGGCGATATCCCAACAGGTTATATTTTCGCCATTGAAGGTGATCCTGCCTTTTGAGGGAACGATCTGTCCGGAAACAGCCCTCAGCACCGTTGTCTTTCCGGCCCCATTCGGGCCGATGATGCAAACGATTTCGCCGTGCAGAACCGTGAGACTGACCCGGTGAAGGATGATCAGCGCTCCGTAGCCGGCGGTGATCTCATTCACTTCAAGTATCATGATGCGCTTTCCCGAGATAGGCCTCGATTACCCGCGGATTTTTTATGGCCTCAGCGGGTGTGCCTGAAAATATCAAACTTCCGGAATCCATTACCAACAATCTCCGGCAAACCTCCGCAACCAGGGGCATGTTGTGCTCAATCAGAAAGATTTGAATTTCCTCACGATTCAGTGTTTTGAGGAGTTCCACGAGCCGGCGGATCAAGGTTGGATTGATGCCGGCGGTTGGCTCATCAAGGAGAATCATTTTTGGTTTTGACATCAGAACCCGTCCCAGTTCCAGTAGCTTTTGCTGGCCGAAGCTCAGCTTGCTTGCGAGTTGATCGGCAAGATCCGTCAATCGGATGAGGTCCAAGACCTCTTTCGCCTTCTCGGTGTTCGCTCTTTCCGCCCGCCTAACCGTGCGCGGCTTCAAAAAGACGGCAGTAAGCCGCTCACCCGCTTGGTTGGGGGAGGCAGACAACAAGCTTTCCATCACGGACATGAAAGGGAGGATTCTGGTCTGCTGAAATGTGCGAACAAGACCCATTTGACTGATGCGGTGGGGTGCAATTCCGTTGATGCGCTGACCCTGAAAATAGATGTCTCCTTTGTCCAGACTGTAGAACCCTGTGATTAAGTGGAACAGCGTGGTTTTTCCGCTTCCGTTCGGACCCACCAGACCCGTAATGCCGGGAGCATTGAGTTCAAAACCGACATCATTTACGGCCATGATACCCCCGAAGCTTTTTGTCACACCTTTGAGATGCAGCACGGTTTATCCTCTGTATTCACGTAAAAGCCCCTCAGGTCGCCTCAGCATCAGCAGAACGAGGACAGCGCCGTATGCAATGCCTTGAAGCGGGGCCACGAACCGGCCGAACTCAGGAGGAATGGGAAGAAACCTCAGGGACTCCTGAAAAAACATGACGACTGCAGCCCCCAGGAGGGGACCCCAGTTGGTTCCCCGACCCCCCAAAACCACACAAAGAAGTACGATGATGGTTTCATTCAAAGTGAAGTCGGACGGACTTATGTAGGTAATGTAATGGGCCCACAGTGCGCCGGACATGCCTGCAAATACGGAGCCCACCGTCACGGCCCTCAGCTTCAAGGATCGCACATTTTTCCCCAATGCCTGCGCCACATACTCATCCTCTCTTACCACTTTCAGGGCACGACCGAAGGGCGCCCCGGCAATCCTCCGCATCACTAAAAAAGTCGCCACGGTCAGTGCAGCACAAAAGAGAAGAAACATCGGAAGCCCCGCAACGCCCCGCCCAATCCAGGCCGGGCGTGGGATGCCGGGCAGTCCCATCGGACCTTTTGTAAGCCAGCGTTCATTGAGAAAAAATAATCTGACCATTTCGCCGAAAGCCAGCGTGGCGATGCCGAAATAATCTCCGGAAAGGCGAAGTGCGGGTATCGCAAGCACAGCTCCCGCTGCGCCCGCCATTGTCATCCCGGAGAGCATGGCCAAAGCCACGGGGAGACCGGCGAGACTCAACAGCGCCGAGGAATATGCGCCGATTCCAAAAAAGGCGACATGACCAAAATTATAGAGTCCCGTGAATCCGAGTTCCAAGTTGAGGGACATGGCGAAAATTGAATAAATCAGGACAACGATAAGGATGTGGATTAGATAGTCCATAAATTAACGAACGCCCCCCCCGATGCTGAAAATGCCCCTGGGTTTGAAAAGGAGCAGCAATACGATCAGAGAAAAAGATATGAAATCCTTGTATCCCGGCGAGAAGAAAGCCACCCCGATATTTTCGGCGATCCCGATGCAAAGACCGCCCAAAAGCGCCCCCCACACATTTCCCGCACCCCCCAACAGCACCGCAGCAAATGCCTTTATCAAATTGATGAGACCCATGAGGGGCTCAAGGTTCGTATCCAGAGCGAGTAGGGTCCCACCGACCCCGGCAAATACAGACGCGAGGACCCACACCGTCATGCTGATGCGCTTCATACTGATCCCCATGATTGCGGCCAGTTGCATGTTATCGGCAACCGCCCTGAGGGATTTACCCAGCAGCGTTCGGGTGAGCACGACGTAGAGTCCGCCCAAGAAGACAATCGCCGCGGCCATCATGGCAACCTGCGTGGGCGTGATACTCAATCCGGCAAAAAATATTCCCCGGGCGGGTTTCAAACCATAGGTGATCAGATCAGACCCCCAAATGAGCCGAATTCCGTTCCTAAGCAGATACGACAGTCCGATGGATGCAATGAGAAGCGATATACGATTGCCGTGCCTCAGGGGTCGATAAACGAAATGATCCTGGCCGAGGCCGATCAAAACCGTGACCGCCATTGCGGGGATGACGGCAAGGCAGATGGGGAGGGAAACGGGGGGGGCGCTGAAGAGCAAGACCAGGTAGGCCCCCCAGGCGATGAGTTCTCCATGTGCAAAGTTGATGAAGCGAAAAACCCCATAGACCATTGTGAGACCCACCGCAAAAAGTGCATATATGGAACCTGCGATGATACCATTTAAAAAAAGCTGCAGGTAATAGGTCATTGGGGACACCCCATTTGACATGTAAAAGGGGATCCGAAGATCCCCTTTTTGATTTTCAAGGTGACGACTTTATTTGTAATCCTCGATATTCCCCCCTTTGACCGTCCAGCGTCCGTAGGTGGCGCCTACATCCCCATTGGCATCGAAAGTCTTCTCCCCCGTCACGCCCATGTATCCTTTGCTTGCCTCAATCAGCGCGCTTCGGACATCTTCAACGGACATGGATTGGGCAGCCTTGAGCGCCTTGGCGGTCAGCTTTACCATGTCGTAATTATACTCCCCAAAGATCGGCATCTTTTTGTCGGGGTATTTCTTTTCCCATGCGTCTTTAAAAGCCAGGAATTCGGGGGTATCCTGAGAGAACGTGGGATAGGTCCCGATGACACCCTCGGCGGCCTCCCCCGCAAGCTCCACCAGTTTCGGCGACTTGGCCGCAGAACCCATCAGCCACTGGGTCTCCAGTTTTATCTCATAGGCTTGCTTCAGCATGGTCGCAGCTTCTTTGAAGTACGTCAGGTTGACCACAGCCTTGGGAGAATGCTTCTTGATTCGCAGAATTTCACTTCGATAATCCGTTTTTCCTTCATCATATGCAAATTCATCCATCAGCTTTCCACCATCTTTCAAGAATTTCTCTTTAAACACAGTCGCCAAGCCGACCCCCCAGTCATTGTTGATATAAGTAAGTACCAATTCCTTGTGACCCAGATAATTGGTGAGCTCAGCAACGCCTTTACCCTGGAGCAGGTCCGAAGGAAACACTCGAAAGACATAGGAGCCGCACTTGCTGATGTCCGCAGCGGCGCTCTCTGCACCGATGAGGATCGTACGGTTCTGCTGTGCGATCGGGCACACGGCCAGGAAGTTGGAACTGGCCGCAGGACCGAAGATGACAGGAAATTTGTGGATGGTTATGAGTTTGCGGATAGCGGAAACGGAACCCTTCGAGGTGGAGCCGTTGTCTTCAAACAGGATGTTCATGGGTGTCCCGTTGATTCCCCCAGCCGCGTTGACCTCATCCAAAGCCAGAAGCATGGCCTGCTGGAACCCTTCCCCATAACCGGCGAGTTTTCCGGTCAGGGGAGTGACGGCTCCCACCACGACTTCCGCTGCATTCAATGGGGCCGATATCCCCAGGAAAAGAAAAACGATTCCACCTAAAATGACGACGCGCTTTTTCATTTGAGCCTCCTTTCTGAAAAGACATTGCTTGAATTGTGCTGGGCTTCCGGCTCCAGCGCCAAATGGGCTGATCCCCCCAACCGGCTCGAAGTGTCCGAATCCGGCCAAAACCGAAATTCAGTGGTTTTCACGGCGGCGCATTGAAATGTTACAAACCGGGTTTGTTTGGGTCAATGAAAAAGGCCAAAAGGAAATGAGGCCTAAATTTCAGTGAGGTCGCCGCCGGCCGGCAGGTCGGTTTCAGCATAACCAAAGTCGGTGAGCATGCGATTGGTTGCTTCGATATTTGGTTGCCAACCCATTCGTTTTCCGCGAAAACGGGTTGCTACGAGATAATCAACGATGGGTGAGAGCACGCCCATGGCAATGAAATTTGGTTGATGGGTGGGGTTTCCACCCGGTCCGCCCTCGCTGGCCCACAACGCATCCACGATGCAGAGTTGCTGACGGGGGTGGATGACTTTGCCGGTTCTCGGATCCATAGGACCGATGATCTCCGGTGTTTGGTTGATGGCTATGAGATAATCCTGACTTCCCTCCTGATGGCCGGGACCGGGTGAAAAGGTGCCGAAATGATTTTTCATGGTCATGGAAAAACCGCCGAACCGAGGACTGTGTCCTTTGCACATCGCAATGTTGATGAGGATGTCCACGGATCCATCAACCAGATGTTTCACGCATTTTGATTTTTCTTTACCGTTTTTCCACGGCCTCGGTACGGCTGTGAATCGAGTACTCCCGCCCCACGTGTCTTCGATTCGGCATCCATGAGGGAGCCCGGAAAACGGTGTGCTCCGGCTGATGTTTCCGCCGTGGCATGCGTCATAGATGTGGATGTTGTGGGGCTTAACCCCGATTTCATCGGTTAGAGAATGACAGATTTTTGCCATCACGGCACTACGGGTGTGCTGCCGGGCAATGTTGTTCGTCTTTATGGCCACCACCGTGTCGGACCAGGACTTGCGGGGAGGTTTGACAAAAATCGACCGCCACGCTGGGCCGGGATTTCTGATTTCGGCAAGGCCGCATGCGAGTTTGTCCATGTTTTCCCAGACGAGATCGGCGGCAACAAGTTCGTTTTGGCGATTCCAGGAAATGGCGGGGTCAACGGCTTTCGTCATTTCACGATCCGTTATCCCGACAACCCGGAGATTGTCCACATTGGGGTGAACAACCGTTCCCTGTGCCCATGCCGCCCGGCTTTTTGGAATGAGTACCGTTGGAAATGCGGTTACGGCGGCTCCAATGAGGATTCCTTTTCTCAAAAATCCTCTTCTGGAAATTTCTTCCATGCCGATTCCTTTTCTATGCTTGACAAAATTTCTTTGAGATAACGGGCACCCTATCACCCTTAATCAGCCAAATCGCTTAATAGGGATGTCAGCGGAGGGCATCTAATTAATTTCCATACTAATCATTTCGCAGCGAGGGTGCAAAGGAATTCTTGAACCGTAAATTTGGAAGAAAGACAGAGTCTGTGATGGGGTTGAATCGTATTTTGAAGTGTTGACAATGTTCAAAAAGTATTCCATCTAACAAAAAGAATTTTCAAAACACGTCCGTTGAGGTAAACTTCACAAAGGTGTCTTACGTTTTCAATAAACAGGGAGGTAAATTTGAATGAGTATCAAAAAGCAATATCTTAAAAGCAAACCGATATGTAAGGTCACTTTCAGGATGCCGAAGGAAGCGGCCGAGTCTGCTGAAAAAGTTCATGTTGTGGGTGAGTTTAACAACTGGAACATTCATGCAACGCCGATGAAGAAATTGAAAAACGGAACCTTCACCGTAACCGTCGATCTTGAACAGAAAAGAGCGTATCAGTTTCGTTACTTGATGGATGAGACAAAATGGGAAAATGATCGGCAGGCGGACGGATATGTGCCGACTTCCTATGGAGACAGCGATAATTCGGTCATCGTCATTTGAGCACTTTTAGAGGAATTTCCGCCGGAGAAATCTCCGGGAGGCCCTCTCGCGGAACCGCCCGGTTCGAAACGTAGGGCCGGCCGATCGAGCGGACCCATGTAGGCGAGGGGATGCATCGGTCGGCTGGTTGGGAGATGTCAAGGAGAGAACTTTGGAATATCAGGTGATTGTAGTGGGGGCCGGGCCGGCCGGCATATTTGCGGCGCTCACCTTGGCCGATCTCGGTATCGAACCGGTTCTACTTTTGGAGCAAGGCAAAGATCTTCCCAGACGAAAGCGTTCCAACGCCCAGGATATGCTCTGCGGGTGGGGTGGGGCGGGCGCTTACAGCGACGGAAAACTGACGCTTTCCCGCGAGGTGGGCGGATCCTTGGGGGAATATGTCGGGCCGGGCGCACTGCATCAACTTTTGAAAACGGCGGATGAAGCCTATGTGGCACACGGCGCACCCGGGCATGTATTCGGGGAGGATTCTCAAGAATTGGAGGCCCTTGGCGATCGTGCTCGACTTGCCGACCTTGAGTTGATACCCGGCCGCATTCGACATATCGGAACGGAAAATTGCCGTGTCGTTTTGAACAACCTTTTTGAGTCTCTGGTCGGACGAATTGAAAAGCGCACGGAGTGTCCGGTGAAAAACCTGATTACTGAAGCGGGCCGGATCCGGGGCGTTAAATTGGCGGATGGTCATACGATCTTGAGCCGGTATGTTGTAGCAGCCCCGGGACGGTCGGGCGCCAGCTGGATGAAAACAGAGGCGGAGACCCTGGGGCTCAAAACCAAGGCGAGCCCTGTCGATATCGGCGTGCGTGTGGAATTGCCCGCCATCGTCCTAAAGGAAATCACCGATACGACGTATGAATCGAAACTTATCCATTACTCCAAGACCTTCGACGACAAGGTGCGTACATTCTGCATGAACCCTTACGGGGAAGTGGTGACCGAGAAAAATGATGGGATTATAACAGTCAATGGACATAGCTATGCCAAGAAGAAAAGCGGGAACACCAACTTTGCGATTTTGGTGAGCAGCGCGTTTACAGAGCCTTTTGATGACCCCATCGCCTATGGCCTATACATCGCGAAATTGGCAAATCTTCTGGCTGGTGGGGCCATTGTTCAAAGGTTGGGGGATTTACTCACCGGTCGACGCAGCACGCAGACGCGCATCGATCGGTGTCTTACGAGGCCTACTTTCCCCCAGGCTACGCCGGGAGATTTGAGTTTTGTGTTCCCCTATCGGCACCTCTTGAGCATCATTGAAATGCTTCAAGCGCTGGAGAAACTGGCGCCGGGGGTATACTCACGCCACACGCTTCTGTATGGTGTGGAGGTGAAGCTCTATTCCAACAGAATCGAGTTGTCTCCCGAAATGGAAACCGGGGTTCGTAATCTATTTGCAATCGGAGACGGCGCGGGGGTCACCCGGGGGCTGCTTCAAGCGTCTGCAAGCGGTATTTTGGCCGGCAAAGCCATTGCAAAGCGGATGGGGAAAAAGCTGACTGAAGGGCAATGAATAGTCTGCCGCGCATAATTTTGTCACTTTTTCGGAGGCTCTTTCGGCTCTGCATGATGGCTTGAGAGACGTCAATTGACAGGAATTTAAATATTCGTATCACGTTAGCGCTTTGAAAATCCCCAATATCGGAAAAGAAGGCCGTTGGGTTGAGGCGCTTCCTTTCCGGTTTCTTTAACAAACGGGCGGATGCGTATGATGGCTGAAGATTTCTATAAAATACTGGGAGTCAAAAGAAATGCTTCTCAGGATGACATCAAGAAGGCCTATCGGAAACTTGCCAGGAAGTGGCACCCGGATATCAATCCCGGCAACACGGAAGCGGAGCAGAAGTTCAAGGACATATCCCGAGCATACGATTGTCTCGGGAATGCGGAAAAAAGGAAGCTTTACGATGAATTCGGCGAAGCATCGCTGCAGTCCGGCTTTGATGCTGAAAAGGCCAGGGAATATAGAAAATGGGGCGCCTTTCAACAGACGGGGAGAAGTCAGGCTTCGCAGGGCTTTGGACGTTACCACCGCTACGAAGACATCTTTGGTGATCTTTTCGGCTTCGACGCGAGCAAGGGCTCTGCCGGCGAGAAACAGGGTGGATTTCGAGCCCCGATGTCATCCAGAGGAAGGGATATCGAGCATGAAATGACCATCGATATGGTATCGGCCCTCAAGGGGTACAAGACCGAACTGTCCATGCAAAAGCTGAAATCGTGTCCTGGGTGCAACGGATCCGGGACGGCACCGAATTCCAGTATGCACACGTGCCCCGCATGCGGCGGTTCAGGCCGTCTGGATGTCGCCCAGGGTCCCATGCATTTCACCAAAACATGCCCCGAATGCAAGGGTCATGGGCAGGTGGGGACGCCCTGTGGACAGTGTGGGGGGAGCGGACAGGTGTTGGGTGTGGAAAGCATAAAAGTGACCATACCCCGGGGAGTCAAGGAGGGTTCCAAAATTCGTGTGGCCGGCAAGGGTGAGCCGGGTTTCAACGGCGGCGCACCGGGAGACCTCTATTTGATCATTCATGTGAAGCCTCATCCGTTCTTAAGACGAGACGGAGACGAACTCTACATGGAAGTTCCGGTAACGATTCGTGAGGCGATCGCAGGAGCCACCATCACCCTGCCCACCATCGCAGGCCAGATCAAAGTAAAGATTCCTCCGAGAAGTCAGAATGGCCAGACACTTCGGTTAAAGGGGCAAGGCGCTGTCAACCTCAAAACCAAGGGCCGGGGCGACTTAATGGTTAAGCTGGTTGTGAAGGTGCCGCAGACGGATGACAGCAAGGTCCTGGAAGCGGCAAAGGAAATGGACGGCTACTACGAAGGGGACCTGAGGAAAGATATTCGATTGTATGCCGGCGAGCATCCCTTATGATCATGTGACCCGGGATTGGGGGTTTTTTCGAAGGGACTCTCTCAGATCCTCAGCCACACCCTCCAGGATGGCATCGAACTGATTTCTCATGTCGAACATCGTCTGACGCATCCGCAGAATGACTTCAATTCCCGGCACGTTTACCCCCATGTCCTCAAAGAGGATTTTTGCGATTCGGAGCTTTTCCAACTCGCTTGAAGAAAAAAGCTTTGTTGTGGAATCATCCCGGCACTTCGGACAAAGGATCTCTTCTTGCTCCAAATCAATGAGGAAGTTCTCCTCGACCTCAAAAAGTTCCACAACCTCGGTGATGGTCCAAAATTCCTTGCTCATGGGACTGCGCCTTCTTTGAATTTGAAAAAACAATATTTCGCGGAAAAAAGCCCCAACGGCCCTCGGCATCTTTTTTCAGAATCGACCAAATGCTCATGAAGAAGATTTAAGTGAAAAGGGAAGCGGGTCTCCCTCAGGGCACATTTATCATAGACGAACAGGTTTTACAAGACCGTATTGGAGGGACCTCATGCGCCCGCATTATATTCTGTTGACCTCAAGGCGTTTTGATTTTATTGTTTGTACAATCGAGTGTAAATAAATATGGATGAAGCTGAATATCACAAAAAATATGTCAACCTAAGGGTCTTGAAGAGTGTTCAAGAGTATCTGAAGACCGAAAGCGGTTCTCCCACAGCGCTTCACCCTATCCGGGTGCCGGATGAATTGCTTTACCAGGTTTTAAAGTCGCAAGGAGCTGAAAAGGCGGATGCATTGATCCATCATATCTTTGAGCTTGGCCTCATTCAGTGGAGCGAAGAATTGTACAATGATGTTTTCGGCTCCCAGGAGAAGCTCGAGGCATTTATCAATCTGGTCAAAGCGCGGAACAAAAAGTGACGGAGATCTTTCACGGATACCGTTTTTGCTTGAGCTGAAAATGACCGCTTCCGAATTGATGCTTTTTCAGGTTTTTTCCTGGTTTTGATGTCAATGACCCCGAATGCCTCTCAATGGTCCGTGAAAGGAGTGCAATGGTTGTTGCAATGTATTTCATTTCCATCCTTTGGATCGTGCTGGGCACACTCTTGATACTGTATACCGACGGCACCCGGGGCTTCCTGGAAAAACTGCTCTTCAATCGCGACGTGCGAATCCCGGCTGTTTTGGTTTTTTTCCTTGGACTCCTGCTGCTGTTAGGGGCCTTTTATTACAGAGAAATGTTCTGGTTTGCTTTTGTTTTGGGGATTCTGGCCGTCGCAAAAGGAATCTACCTTTTCTTCGGCCCTCTCCACCGGATTAAGGCCCTTATGCGGTGGTGGTTCCGCAACGCGGCGGACGACACGGTTCGTCTATTCGGCTTGATTTCCTTTTTCCTTGGAACGACGTTGTTTTCCTATCTCCTATAGCCATGTTCCGGGGAAAGCGTCTACCCATGGATTTGCCGTGTCTTTTCTTTTCAACCCCCGGCGCTTGACGGATGTATCCAATGGATTGCGGCGCCGATTAAAATTGGATGATCGCTCTGAACGATCGAGATGGGAGGGCCGCGGTAAAGCATGAAAGCACCGACTATCAATGAAATCCGAGAATCTTCCGAACGAATCAAACCTTTCATTCATGTTACGCCTGTTCTCACATGCCGCACCCTGAATCGAATGTGTGGTTCGGAGGTGTTCTTTAAGTGTGAAAATTTGCAAAAGGCAGGGGCTTTCAAGATCCGAGGGGCCACCAATGCGGTGTTTCTGGTGGGACAAAGAGAGGCATCCCGCGGGGTCGCCACTCACTCATCGGGGAACCACGCCGCCGCGTTGGCGCTCGCTGCCCGATGGCGAGGAATCCAGGCGCATGTGGTCATGCCCGAAAATTCAACTCAGGTGAAAAAAAATGCCGTGTTGGATTACGGCGCGAAGGTTGTTTTTTGTAAACCCACATTAGAAGCGCGAGAGAAACGCCTGGCCGAGGTGCTGGAAGCCACCCATGCCGCGCCCATTCATCCTTACAATGACGAGCGGGTGATTGCAGGTCAAGGGACTTGTGCATTGGAATTTTGCACGCAGGTCCCGGACCTTGATGTGGTGATGGCCCCTGTGGGGGGCGGGGGATTGATTAGCGGAACTGCGCTGACTGTTTCAGCAGTGTCGCCGAGAACGCGGGTAATTGCCGCCGAACCCGAAAAGGCCGACGATGCATACCGCTCCTTTCACGCCGGGCGGATAATTCCGTCAGATAAACCCGAAACGATCGCCGACGGGCTTCGCACCTCCCTGGGTGATATGACATTTCCGATCATACAGCGATACGTCGAAGATATCCTCACCGTGAGTGAAGATGCCATCGTAGCGTCGATGCGCAGCATTTGGGAGCGCATGAAGATAATCGTCGAGCCGTCCGCCGCGGTGCCCTTGGGGGCGCTGATGAGGAATCGTTCAAGGTTTGTGGGAAAGCGCGTCGGCATCATTCTTTCCGGCGGAAATACGGATTTGGCAAGACTGCCTTGGACGGATTTTGGGACAAGCGGCGATCGGTGATGGCCGATTATTCGGACCCGTACCGGGAGAGGCGGCCGGGGGCGCTGCTTGAACTTGCGCCGCTGGAAATTATCCCGTAAACCGGTCAACCCGGGTTTATGTTTTTCGATCGGATGTTGACTTACGCTTGGAGGCGATAACGCGCATGTACAAATTATATGATGTTTTGACGGGACCGGGCCTATGGGTCGCATTTATATGTTTTTTCGGCGGGTTGATCGTGCGCCTGATATACTTGATCGCATTAAGTCGGGAAAAAGACAAAATAGTTTACAATCATATGAGCCTACGTTGGGCGCTGCTTTCCATCGGACATTGGCTTTTCCCTTTGGGCAGCGCATCCATGCGTCAACAACCGGTTTTTTCATTCGTCTTTTATATCTTTCACATCTGCCTGTTGGGCGTTCCCCTGTTTTTGTCCGCCCACAACATGCTTTGGGACGAGGCGTTCGGCATCAGTCTATGGTCCATGCCGGACAAGTGGGCGGATGCATTGACAAGCGTATTCATGGGTGCCGCCCTTTTCCTGCTGATCAGGCGTCTGGTCCGGCCGGAAGTGCGAATTCTTACCAGTATTTGGGACTACACACTTCTGGCGCTTACGACGGTTCCATTCCTGACCGGATTCATCGCATATCACCAATGGGGACCCTACGAGTTCATGCTGATTCTTCACATTTTTTTCAGTGAAGTTTTACTGATCGTCATTCCGTTCAGCAAGTTGGGACACGTCATTCTCTTCTTTTTCACCCGAGCCTTTATCGGCTTTGAGATGGGTGGACGGCGGAATGCAAGAGCATGGTAGTGTCGGGAGGGGAGCACGCCTGAGGAGTTTCAGATATGTCACAAGATCCGGAAATGGAAAATCCCACACGGGCTTGCCCCCTGTTTTTGAAAGGAGCTTTGGATGCCTGAAATGACGCGTGACGTGACCGGGCAATCGGTTGACGTTGAAAAAATAAAGCGGATTTTGGATGCAAACAATGGCGCGCGTATTCGGACCTGGTTGAGCATCTGCTCCCGCTGCGGTTTGTGTGCGGAGAGCTGTTTTTTTTATCTGGCCAAAAACAGGGATCCGAAGGTGAGTCCTGCATACAAGTTCAAGACAACCCTGGGGGAGATGTACAAGCGAAAAGGCAAAGTCAATCGAGAATTTCTAAAGAAATGCTACGATATACTCTGGGGGGAGTGCACGACCTGCAAACGCTGTTCCATGTATTGTCCGTTCGGCATTGATATCGCAAGCATGATTTCTCTGGCACGGACCGTTTGCTGGTCTCAGGGTATCGTGCCGGAGGGCCTGGAAAGAACATTGGGCAACTATCGGGAAACCGGCAATCAGATGGGTATGTCCAATGAAGACTTCATCGAAACTTGCGACTGGATGGCCGAAGAGGCTGAAGAGGAAATTCATGGATTAACCATTCCTATCGATAAACCTGGGGTCAAGTACATGTATACGGTCAACCCGAGAGAACCCATGTATTATCCCCAAGACCTTTCCATGGCTGCACAGATTTTGACCGTGGCCGGGGAGGACTGGACAATTCCCAGTGAAGGGTGGGATTGCACAAATTTACCCATGTTTGCAGGTGACCGGGATTTGGCGGGGCAGGTGGTCAAAACCATGTATGAAAAGGCGATCGCGCTGGGCATCCCAAAGATCCTGATCACCGAATGTGGCCATGCATTTCGTTCCGCCGCTTTTGAAGGTCCCTATCTGGCAGGTTACCCCGATGGAAAGCCGCCCGTGGAGATTGTTCATTCCGTGAAACTGTTTTATGATTACCTCCGTGACGGCCGGATTCGGATTGATCCCGCCAAAAAACTTGAAGCGCCTGTGAGCTATCAGGATCCGTGCAATGTCTCTCGAAATGGAGGATTATGGGAGGAGGGAAGAGGGATCATTTCCTACATCGCCAAGGACTTCCGAGACATGAGCCCAAACAGAGAACACAACCATTGCTGCGGCGGTGGGGGCGGCTACATTCCAATGGGCCCCGAATTCAAACGCAGGCGGATGAATTCAGGCCGAATCAAGGCTGAACAGATCAAGGCCACCGGGGCCAAGATTGTTATTACGCCGTGTCACAATTGCTTCGATCAAATTAATGACCTCAATGAGGAATATCAACTGGGTGTAAAGGTCCTCACGCTCAAGGAGATCATATGCGAACTAATGGTTATCCCTGAGGATTTGAAACCCGAATAGTCCCTGATACGAAAAGGCGGGAGAAGGTATGTACAACAAGGTTTTGTTTTGTGCGGATCTTTATGCGAGCTCCGACTTCGCCTTTGCCGCGGCATTGGACATAGCGGAAAGATCGGAAGCCGAATTGATTATTCTCCATGTACTGGAATCCAGAAACCGGTATTCGGGTCAATTTATCACGCGAGACGGGGAAGTTTGGGCCTCGGATGAAGTAATTGAAAAGCTTAAAGGCGTGTTGAAAGCGTATTACTTCAGCCGTATCGAAGCGGAAGATCCGGAGAATGTGAGGATCGAAGTGAGGGCCGGCATTCCGTGGGTGGAAATTCTACGCTTTGCCCGCAAAGAGGCGGTGGATCTGGTTGTGATGGCTCCCTACACCATCAAAGATCCCCGGGAGGAGGCCACCCCGGAAAAGGCACGGGTCGGAGACAATGTCAAAGAGGTGACCCTGCGTGCGCGATGCCCGGTCCATGTTGCAACCTCACCAAAGCAACGTCTTACCCTGAAGGGTGATTAGACTCGATTTTTGAGATACGGAGCTTTCCTCGGAGTACGGAAGGGCTGCACCGTTTAAAGCAAAAAAAAGCATGGGATGGTTTGGAGGCCTTTATGAAAACGACTCTCTATGCGTTGCTCCTGGGAGCCACTTTATTCTGTCTTCCCCTCGGCTTTTCTCAGGACGATGCAGCCTTTCTTCGCCATGAGGTATTCGGGAAACATCAGAGACCTCCGGTTAAATTCAACCATGACAAACATTTTGAAACTATCGACTGCGATCGCTGTCATCATGTATATGATGAGAAGGGCAACAACATCGGTGGAGATGAAGGTCAGGCGTGTTCGGAATGCCACGGTCTTTCATCGACCGAAGAAAATGCGGTTCCTCTCGTCAGAGCATTCCACATTCAATGCAAAACCTGTCACGAAGACCTCCTGGCCGGAGGCGAAAAAAGCGGGCCCGTGATGTGCGGGCAGTGCCATGTTCGATAGCAGAGCTTATTCAGAAAGCTTTGAGAATGCCACCGCATGCCGGCAGCAAAAGACCCCATCAATAAAAGATGGTCACTGTCCGATGATGAGGTTTCAATCTGAAGGCTTCTTTCTGCCCCAGATTCCAGAGAATCCAATCCATCTCAAATGCGCTCAAATGATGCCCGGCTTGAACCAATTCCCGACGGATCAATTCCACCGCCCAGACCGTGTTTGCCCTGATTTCGACTTCTTCGGGACTGCCCGAATCAAGACAGGTCTGGCGATCCACTTTTTGAGCCAGGGCTTTTTCGTAATGGAGTATGCCCAGATGGCGTAAAACTTGAGGGAGTTTATAATCAGCAAACGCCGTCAACGCATCCATGTCGCTGAAATTACCCCATGCCTCTCCTTTGAATGCGCCGTAAAGGTCCGCAGCGAATATCTGTGCACGCTTAAAGAAAAATACACTGTGCCCACCGTATTCGGTGACGTCCTGAAAGGACGACAATTTCCTTGAAAGCAGCCGGGAGAGTTTCACTGCCGAGTTTTCAGCCGCTTCAACCAATCTACATGCCTGTCCGTCAAAATCATCACGCAGCAAGTGTCCCAATTCATTGAGGCCGTTTCGGCGATTTCCAAGAAGTTGCAACCGGCCGGTTCCGCCCAAAAGCCGCCTCAGTTCATCCTGAGAAAGCTCCGCCAAGTAATGGGCGTCGGTGACTGGAATTCCTAAGATAAGCGCCTTTTTGAGGGCGGCTGCAAGAGCATAATAACCTGAAATCATTTTATTTTCATACTCGATTTGCCATTTGTCTTGCCCGGAAACAGGCCAGAAGCAGTAGTTTAAGGTATCCAGGACCAGGAGGTAAGAAACCATGGTTTCGCCGGGGCCGGAAAAGTGGTAATGCGTGTCCCATAGCGGTACTTGGTAACGTGATTTAAGCATGTTGTCCGAGAAGGCGCGGAGTGCGCTTTCGTCGATTCGCACCCCTTGACTTCTGTCTGCGACGCGCTTTGCTGTTTCAAGAACTTCCCACATTGCAACTGCTCATCCCTGACTCGTGATTTCCATAGACTGATCGCCAAGCTTTAGAAAACCCGGTAGGGCGAAGTTCATGCGTTTGTTTTTGTTTTGTCTGTAAAATATTGTGATTCGGACATGATTTAATTCCTACATAAGATGTGAATCCTGGATGAAAAAGTCTAATGAAAAGAAGGAAAAAATACAACATATAGTACTGTTGCTCTTTTATATGCACTATATATATAAATTAACTAAACAACAATTTATTTATAAAAATTAGTTGACAAATATTTATATATAGGCATAATTATAGCTAATTGGAATCAAGTATCTCCCACATTAAAAAATTCAGAAAAGAAAATCGGATCGAAAAGCGGAATACCCGTCGGAGGGAAAACAAGCGAAAGCTCAACTTCGCGCTCGGATAAAAAACCCCCTGAGAGGGAGAAGGCTCTCTGCGCGGATCGGCGACATCTATTCGTGTGATGCAGCCATAAGCTTCTCGGATGTTCGTGCATCTTTTCCGGGGCATCTTCTGAACACAAGGCCGGAGGGTTGCACCGAGAATATAACGGCATTCTGGGAAGTGAACATAGGAACAAAACCCGGTCGGCGAATCAACCATCAGCTAAAACTCTAATTCCAGGCCTGTTTGGTTTGTCCATAATTCAAGACACAATGGAAGGTTTCTTGAAGTCGAGGTGCATACCGGTGGTCATTGCCTTCAAGAAAATTCGGCAGAGGGAGGTATGGGAATGGATGGAAAAGGGCAGATCGATCGGAGGAAGCACCGCCGATTCCCGATGCACGACATTGCATTTGCAGTTCTCAGAAACCACATGAGCAAAGTGGGACAGATTATGGATATCAGCCTGGGCGGGCTCTCGTTTCATTATATTGTAAATGGAGAGGCCCCCAACAAATCACTCGAGCTGGACATCCTGTTGGCTTACCAGGGAATCAGCGTGAGAAAGATGCGGTTTAACGCCATTTCAGATATTCAAATCGCAAACAAATCCCCTTTCAGTCCGTTGTTGATGAGACGGTGCGGAGTAAGGTTTGGTGAACTGACGGAGAAACAAAAATCGGAGCTAAAAGATTTCATCCATAACCATGCCGTCGATACTTGGAATCCAGGCCATTTGAGAGAAACGGTGGAACGTGCAGCAACCGTGAACGAGGCTCGATAAACCCAGGTGTAAGCAGCGCTTTAAACAGGCAAAAGCGAAAAGCTTTTTTTCTATCATCAGTCACCCGGAACACCTCTCCGCAAACGCTCCGAACATTCCGCTCCCCTTCCCTTTGCAGGCCGTTCAGCTGCATAAAACTGCAGTATTGCGGCATGCCGGCCTTTTTTGCACCGTTATTTCCCGACGATACACAGCGATGACACAGTCGCGACACGCACGTAGGACTCCGGTAGAGATTTCTCAGGGTTGAATGCTCCGAACGTGGACCGCTTCGCGCCCGGGGTCGGCGAGTCGATCTGCCTGAATGACGGCGGTGCACAGGGTGCCGGAGGGCAAGTCATGAATGCCCCGTCGTTGTAGCCACTGTCCGGGGCATTCATGAAAGATTTATTCGGCGGAAGATTAACGGCCGACCGATGCAAAGGTAAAACCGCGCTCAATTCCCTTCTCATTAAGCTTGAAGAATTTCTGTCTCCCCTTGAGCGCTGCCTGCATGCCTTGGATGGTCTCATCCAGAGTCAGCAGGTTGGTTTTGCCGCAAACCGCACCGATCATGACCATATTGGCCACACGGTCTGACCCGACTTCCCGCGCAAGTTCGACCACGGGGACCTTCAGCAGCTCGATGTCGATGCGGGAGGGGTCTGCCTGGATGAGCGAAG
>JAWOGN010000009.1:0-29350 GCA_046496815.1 Desulfatiglandaceae bacterium | reverse complement strand
AACATCTATGTGTATTTGTGTCGGCGCTATACCGATGAGACCATTCAGGAAATCGCCAAAACCATCAGCCGGAGTCATTCTGCGGTGATCTACGCATCGGAGCTGGTGGAGCATCAGATGAAGCGCGATGAAAAGATGCGCCGCCAACTGGAGTTCCTCAGCCGCAAGATTGAGAACATGAAACCATGACCTCGAAACACGCCTTAGGATTTAAGAAAGTCCGGGGCTGGGCGCTCATCATTATATGCGGTCTTGTCGCTGCATTTTTGGGCTTTTTTTCTGTAGCCTCTGTTTGGATCGGTTTCATCCATACGGATCAAGTCGGCTTTTGGGTCCCGATACTGGCAGGAACCCTGTGTTTGGGTTTGGTGTTCTGGCTGGTGTTCCGGATTGCAAAACGCATTTTGGGCGACTTGGATGAGGAGGATGTCGTCAATTTCTAAGTCTCGACGACAACGATTCGAGGTTATACCACCGCGACCCGCAGGTCTTGGAAATTTTTAAGCCTGGGGCGAGCACATCCGCAGAAAAACACTTCCCAAAAACCATATCCGTCCCCTGTAAGCCCTTTCGCGCTTCAGCAAACCGAAGCGATCAGAAATCCGTTGACTGTGAAGCTAAGACGGGTATATTAAAACACCAAGACAGATCAAGCGCTCTCGAGGCTTTGGCATGTCATTTTCTCCGGGTAAGACACCAAGCCGGCGTGATCTGAAGCCGGATGCAAACCGTTTTATTGTTGATTATAAGGAGGCAAAACAATGTCAAAAATCCGTAAGCGGAAAGTCCGTTGGAACCCCTCTAATTCCGCCGGGGTAGTTGGCTATAGACTCTACTGGGCAGTGGGTCAGGCAGCCGACTACGCGTCCGAATTTGCCGACATCGGCAACGTAACCGAGGTCATTTTACCCGACGAAGTTCCCTCTTTTCCGATGGTTGCCGGCGACATTGAACTGGGCGTCACTGCGGTCGATCACATCGGAAATGAATCCGACATGGCCAAGTTTTCCGCCCCGTTTGATTTCACCGCGCCCGATGCGCCGACCGACCTCATCGTTGAAACGATATAGCGAAATCGGATCCCGAGATTTTGGATTCGGCCACGCATGGAAACTGGAGACAAAAAAAGCCATCAAAAGCGATGCGGTGCGGTTGCATTCGGAGGAAAATTGCCCTGCATCCGCAAACAGATTTACGCTTTTTCAGGGTAAATGAATCGAAGCGTTAGGCATCTGAAGCGGATGGATGCAAATAAGTCGAAAAACGTCTTTTTCCGTCAGTCCCGTGCAAGCCGGAAGCGCCGATATCCGACCAATCACAAAAAGATCGGGCGCCCGTTCTGACCGGGGGGGCCCTTAAACGGGAATCTGAAAGTTGAAGCCTTTTGGGAGAGCGTTTACGTGTCGCCGTCTTCCCACCACCCATCCTGATGAACCCCAATCGCACGATCTCCTCGTGAACCCGCCTGATAAATGTGTAATTATTTACCAAAATGTAGCACTTATGTTCCGCACTGAAGTGGTATTTTCCTATATTCCGGGTGTCTCGAGTATCATTTAACGTTTTGTAATTATTATTAATATCTGATTGAAATATGCTGGCACAATTTTCGCTGAGCTTTAAGCTTTAGTGGCTTGGGGTGGTCAGACATTCATTTTTTTTCTGAGAAGAATCATAAATTGAAAGGTCGATTACCGATTCGAACAATCTCTCAATACGCCGTAAAAAGGAATAAGCACCCCGCCAAAATTGAAAAAAGGTAACTTCGGGCCAAAAACACCTTTTCCAAAATAAAGGTCAGCCATGGAGGACGCATCGCCCATAAATTCAGCTTTGGTGGATCTGGCGCTTTGGCTCATTATGCTGGTGATCATCTTAGGGCTGGGGATCCCATACCTTTCTAAGGGAACGGCGCCCGGAAATTCTCTAGAGCATGACTTGCTGTTTTCTAAAAATATCGCCGCCTTCCAAAGTTACCCTGATGTGCCCCTCGCACCTGCTCAACTGATACTTAACTGCGCGTATAAAGCCATACCGGGTGATAGAATAGTTGCTTTCGAGAAGGTACTCCCTCCTTTAACCGACTTGACGCAACCGATTGCTCCATTACAAATCACGCATAAAATAGTGCCACAAAGACCGCCGGATAAAATGAAGCAGGGCACTCAACTGTTGGCGGTATCTAAGTACGCGACCGCGCCGACCCTATCTGAGCAAGCAAAACGCCAACCGGACTCAGCGAAGATCTCAAATAAGCTGCTTGATGACACTTTCAGCCCATCTTCGTCCACTCAGCATGGCGACACTGCATTCGGAGAGGATCCCCTCTCCGGCGTTTCGAGCGAAAGCGAGCGTCTTTTCGATTCAATCATTCGCCGGGCCGCAGGCCGCCATCAAGTGGACCCATATCTCGTGAAGGCGATTATTATGGCGGAGTCCAGTTACAACCCCAGGGCAATTTCCGGGAAAGGCGCCAAGGGTTTGATGCAGCTGATGCCCGGAACCGCCAAGGCCTTAGGGGTTGAAGATAGCTTCAATCCCGAGCACAATATCAATGCCGGGGTGAAGTATTTCAAACAACTTTTGAATCAATTTGATGGAGATGTCAAACTGGCTCTGGCGGCCTATAACGCGGGAAGCAAAAAAGTTAAAAAGTATAATGGGGTCCCGCCCTATAAAGCGACCCGGTACTATGTAAAAAAGGTCTTCGAGTATCACAAACGTTATCGACAATAGAAGTCAGCTCAGAGCCACCTATATCGCCGCCCGAATCATCCGTAAGCGACTGAGATTCAGATTTTCCCGGGTGTCCGCTCAACCGTCTTTTACGGAAATTACCTCTGCGGAACTGTCTAACACGTCCTCCTCACAGAGAATCCATATCCTGAAGCGATTCAGATGAATCCGTTGACCGCTAAACCTTATACCGCCATGGAATGACGCGCCGAGCAGCTCCCTTTGCCCTTGACACGTCACCTTGCATTCCCTATGTTAAATTTGCTTGTACATGGTTATCACCTTTTTTCTTGACTGACCCTGTTTGAAATATCTCTCTATTGTATTAAACTTCAGGCGTTCGTTATGTTTCAATAATTTGGGGGCTTCCACCTGCCCCGTGCCTCCTCTCCAGAGGCCTCGATGTGCGGCCCGCTCCCAGATTGTTACGAATCTTTGTTATGGCACAGACCGATTCCAAATTTTCCAGGAAAACCCGGCGGAAGCTGAGGCGATCTCCTTTGATTGACACGCTTCAATTCTTGTGTGTCATAGGCGCTCTGACCTGGCTGGTCGCTGACGGCACCAAGAAACTTGGTTACAACTGGCAGTGGTATCGAGTTCCTCAATACATCTTTTCTGTTGAAGATAAACGTTTGGTGGCGGGGCCTCTCATTGATGGCGTGATCGTCACCTTCGAGATCACCGGGTTGAGCCTTTTGCTGGCCTTGAGTTTTGGATTGATAACCGCGCTTTTTCGACTGTCCGACTCCTACGTGGCAAGGGCGCTGGCAAGAGCATATCTGGAAATCATTCGGAATTCCCCGCTTCTGGTACAGCTCTTTTTCATTTATTTCGTGCTCGGACCTATTCTTGATATCAGTCGTTTTTTTTCTGCCATCCTGGCTTTGAGTCTTTTCGAGGGGGCCTATGGCTCTGAAATTTTTCGCGCCGGTATTGTTTCCATACACAAAGGACAATGGGAAGCCGCTCACAGTTTGGGTCTTACGACCTATCATACCTACCGTTACATCATCCTCCCTCAGGCTATCCGACGTATTCTCCCTCCTCTCACAAGCCAGGCTGTATCGTTGGTAAAGGATTCCGCACTGGTGAGCACGATTGCGATTTATGATCTGACCATGAGAGGGCAAGAGATCATTGCGGAAACGTACCTTGCCTTTGAGATGTGGTTTACCATTGCGGCCATATATCTTGCGATTACGGTAAGCCTGTCCATAATGGTCACAGTTATGGAAAACCGCTTAAGCGTCGAAACCTAGGCGCGAAAGGAACCTTCATGCAGGATGAAACATTGGAGCATTTTGTGGTTTTGGTTGAGAAGATAAACAAGACGTTCCCCAATGGTGTAATCGCCCTTCGTGACTTTTCCACCCGGATCCGTCGCGGCGAGGTCGTAGTGGTCATCGGGCCATCGGGTTCAGGTAAATCGACATTTCTACGGTGTCTCAACGGACTTGAAGAAATCGACAGCGGGTCAATCGTCATTGACGGCATCCCGCTGGACTACAACAAGAAGAACCGAGTCGAGATCCGCAAAGAGGTTGGGATGGTCTTTCAATCGTTCAACCTGTTTCCGCATATGACGGTGTTGGAAAATGTAAGTTTGGCTCAGCGACTCGTCCGAAAAAAACCGAAAGAGAAAGCACACGCAACAACGATAGAGCTACTCCAAAAGGTCGGCATTTTAGAGAAAGCGAAAAGCTATCCGAGTCAACTCAGCGGCGGCCAACAGCAGCGCGTCGCCATTGCCAGGGCACTGGCGATGATGCCGAAAGTGATGCTTTTCGATGAGGCGACCAGCGCCCTCGACCCCGAGATGATTGGTGAGGTGCTGGAGGTTATGAAAAAACTGGCGCTTGAAGGCATGACAATGGTCGTCGTAACGCATGAAATGGGTTTTGCACGTGAGGTCAGCGATTGGATGGTATTTATGGAAGATGGACGAATTGTGGAAGAGGGAACGCCCAGACAGATCTTCCATAATCCAAAAAAAGAACGTACAAAAAGTTTTTTAAGTCAGATACTCTAGGTATGGGTCGATACAACGACAAACCCTGTTAACATGGATGAACTCATAAAAAGTCATCAAAGCCGTCACCCCGGCGGAAGCCCCGATGAATGCGGGATCTACGACCGGGGTCCGGAAGTCCTTGTTTTTCCCGGATTCCGGCTTTCGCCGGAATGACACAAAAGTGTGGTTTCCGACTTTTTACGAGCCCATCAACATTAACCGCAAAAAATTGAGAAAGGAGTAAAAAAATGAGAAAAGGGCTGTTGTTAATCATTGCGACGATGGGAGTTGCTTTGGC
The DNA here is from genome assembly GCA_046496815.1 of Desulfatiglandaceae bacterium. GTDB lineage: Bacteria > Desulfobacterota > DSM-4660 > Desulfatiglandales > Desulfatiglandaceae > JAWOGN01. Next base: position 24,302 of record JAWOGN010000009.1, on the reverse strand, counting down.
TGTCAGCATTTCCGGCTTGGCTTTGGCGGGGGAGCTTCATCAGCAACTCGTCGAAGAAAGCACCGTAGAAAATGTCCTCAAACGCGGCGTCCTTCGAGTGGGGATGTCCACCTTCGTACCTTGGGCCATGAAGGACAAAACCGGGAAGCTGATTGGATTTGAAATCGATGTGGCCACCCGGCTCGCTGAAGACATGGGCGTCAAAGCCGAGTTCGTCCCCACCAAATGGGCCGGCATCATTCCGGCTTTGCTCGCCGGCAAATTTGATGTGGTCATCGGCGGTATGGGAATTTTACCGAAACGCAATTTAAAAGTAAATTTCACTATCCCCTATGACCTCACGGGGATGTCTATAGTGGCCCACAAAGAACTCGCCGCAGGTTTCAAGACCCTGGAGGACTTCAACCGTCCGGAGGTAGTTCTATCCCTGAGGCTTGCTGCAACGCCCGTGGCTGCAGCAAAAAGGTTCATGCCGAACGCGCAGCTGCGTAAATTCGACGACGAATCCCAGGCCTACCAGGAACTGATAAACGGAAAAGCCCATGCCGTGGTAGGTTCCGCCCCGACGCCCGACTTTTATGCGCTCAAACACCCTGACAAGCTTTTCCTGCCGCTGAAGGAAACATTCACCCAAGAGCCCATCGGTTTCGCCGTGAGAAAGGGCGACTTTGATACGATTAACTACTTCAACAACTGGATCACGGTCGTGAAGGCGGAGGGCTGGCTTGCTGAACGAAAGGCCTACTGGTTCAGGACAAGGGACTGGGAAAGCATGCTGAAGTAATAAAATCGCTTGAGGCCGCGGCGTTTTCGGATTACAAAATTTTCCGGCGCCGCGGATCATAGTATTCGTGCGAAGGCAGCCTTTGAATTCAAAAAAAAGAAAAATCAACCCCCTCGACATTGCGCTGGCTTCTTTCGTTTTGTTGGTAACAGCCTATATCGCATACCGGGTTACCGTCGGCCTTCATTACAAGTGGGAGTGGGGGGCCATTCCCCAGTACCTCATCCGCTACGATGTAGACAGAAAAGGGTGGGTACCCAGCCTGCTGATGCAAGGACTCTTTACCACCATTCGACTCAGTATATGGGGGACCATCCTTGCGACCATTATCGGCACGTTGATCGGGTTTTGCCGAATCAGTCAAAAGCTTTTTAAAAGGCTCATCGGGCGGACCTACGTTGAATTGATGCGAAACATCCCTCCGCTTATTTTGGTGTTTATTTTTTATTTTTTCTTTAGTGACCAGATTATGACTTTCCTCGGGGTGGATCAATTCATCGACTCACGATCGGAAACCACCCGGAAACTGCTCTCGTTTTTTTTCGCACAGCCGTCTCGATTTTCTGCGTTTCTATCGGCGCTTGTGACACTGGCGATCTTTGAAGCCGCTTACATCGCCGAGATTGTCAGGGCAGGGATTGAGTCAATCGAGAAGGGGCAATGGGAAGCATCCCACGCCCTCGGTTTGTCCTGGTGGCAACAAATGCGTTACATTATATTACCGCAGGCAACGCAAAGGATTCTTCCTCCATTGGCGGGCCAGTTTATATCCACTGTCAAAGACTCCGCTATCGTGTCGGTCATTTCCATCCAGGAATTGACCTTTCAGGGAATGGAATTGATGTCTGCAACGTATCTCACCTTTGAAGTCTGGATTACCATAACAGGATTGTATCTGATGTTGACCCTCACCTTGTCGCTGGCAATAGGGCGTCTTGAAGTTTTTATGCGGAAGCGTCAGGCCTGAAAGCTCCGGGGCATTGGAAGGATTGCAAGTATGTATTTTAGCCGGCCGGGGTATCTACCGACCAGCGATCATCCCGCCACCTGACCGACGACTTCCTCAAATATGGATAGACACATATCCACTTCCTCCTCTGTCACAATGAGGGCCGGACAGAAGCGGATAACGTTTTCACCGCAGCCCAAAAGGAGCAGGCCCTTTTCAAAAGCCTTTTTTATGATCTCTGCGCGCCAGTCGCCCGCGCGCTCTTTGGTGTCACGATCTTTCACCAATTCAACCCCGACCATTAGCCCTTTCCCCCGGACATCGCCCATGCATTCAAAGGTGTTTTGCATTTCACGAAATCCATTCATGAGCCTTTCACCTTGCTTTTCCGCGTTGGCCATGAGTCCTTTTTCGATCAAGCTGATGGTTTCCAGCGCAGCCATGCAAGAAACCGGATTCCCTCCAAACGTAGAGGCATGAGAGCCCGCCTCCCAGTCCATGATGTCCGAACGGGCCACCGTGGCGCCGAGGGGCATCCCCGAGGCTATCCCCTTCGCCAGGGCCATGATGTCCGGCTTCACTCCGAAATGCTCGATTGCAAACATCTTCCCCGTGCGTCCCATGCCCGACTGAACTTCGTCCACCACATAAAGGATGCCGTAATTTTTAGCGATTTTATGGAGCTCAACGTGAAATTCAGGCGGTGGAACGATGTAACCACCCTCCCCCTGGATGGGCTCCACAAATATGGCCGCCACCTCTTCCGCAGGCATTGTTGTCCGAAAGAGCGTGTCCTCCACCCAGTGCGCACATTCCAGGCCGCATTGGGGATAGCAGAGATTATACGGGCATCGATAACAATAGGCATAGGGGATGTGGGTGATTCCCGGCACGAAGGGATACAGGTGCTTTTTCTGGATTGTCTTGCTCGCTGTGAGTGACAACGCCCCCATGGTGCGACCATGGAAGGCCCCAAAAAAAGCGATGTTTAATTCCCTTCGAGTATGCCAACGGGCCAGTTTAAAAGCGGCCTCCACCGCCTCAGCCCCTGAGTTTCCGAAATATATCTTTTTGCTTCCATCCTGGGGAGTCATGCCGGCCAGCTTTTCTGCCAAAGCAATCTGAGGCTCATAGTAAAAATCTGTTCCCGACATGTGCAAAAGCCTTTCCGCTTGCGCCTGTATGGCTTTGACGACCTCGGGATGGCAATGCCCCGTGGCGCATACGGCAATACCTGAGGTAAAATCCAAAAACCGGTTATCATCCACATCATCCACCCAGACACCCTGACCCCTTTTTACAACCAGGGGATACGCCCTGGTGTATGATGGAGAAACGTAGTGCTGGTCTGTGAGAATCAAATTCGCGGCGCGTGGCCCGGGTAGTTTCGTCTTGATGTTCGGATATTTCATGTGCTTGTCTCCTGGTCAGTGAATGCCCTAACGGCCCCTGTTGTTCGGCTCACGAGTTCTTTCAAAAATCTACATTGTTACAATTTTTTTAAATATATTGCTTTTTGCAAAAAATTTCTTGTTTGAAACAAAAAAACATGCATATCACAAGGAACCACTTTCTTTTTGTTGCCCGCATCATGCGTTATCGAAAACAATTCTTTTCTGACAAATTTTGGTATACCCTGACAAACTTTGACCTCTTTCGACCCAAATTTTTTCATTTAACGAAGACAACTGCTTAAAATACTGACACCTTGACTGATATTGAAAAATGGCAAACATCTTGCAGAGTCTCTCAGATGGCGGTTTCAATCTATTTTAAGATCTTGCATTTTCATTTCAGTCGATAAACCCGTTTCAAACAGACGCTGATGACCATTCCGACGGTCAATTCCTAAAGCGCCCTGTAAGATAGGAGCTGATTTACACCAAGAACCGACGAAGCGGCATACTGACCCGGAGAAAACGCGCGGCTGAGGAAACCCTCGGCCCTCCAGGACTGAAAAATCAGCGGGAAAAAGTCATAGACAGAGCGATCTCGCTTTTGGAGATACCCATTCTTTACAAGAATCTCCAAGAAAAAGCAGTGAAATAAGATCCCTGCCTACGATTTGAATGCAAAAAAGACGTATCAGTCATAAATTCTAGCGCAGGATATGAGGAAAATGGTCATGACGAGGCTCAATATCACATCAGGCCCTCTAAAAGGCGCGAAGTTTGATCTCAAAGCGACCCCCTTCTTGGTGGGGAGGTCTTCAAAGAGCGATATTCAAATCAAGGACATCGCTGTCTCCAGACAGCAGCTGAAAATTTCCAAGGTCCGCGACAAGGTATTCCTTGAAGATCTAAAAAGCACCAACGGCACGCTGCTCAATCATGAAAAAATCGCGCCGGGTCAAAGTTACGAGTTGGCAGACGGAGATACCATTTCATTTGCAAATACCGTCATGCGACTAGACGGAGGTTCTCATCGAGTGTCTTTGGATGAAGTGCCGGGTCAACAGCATACGGATAGCTTACCCAAAGAGCGCCGATCCCAATGGGCCGGAAACTTGGAACTGGTGCACAAGGTCACAGGGCTCCTTAGACAGTCATTGAAAATCGATGAGATTATCGACAAAGTTTTGGGGTATCTCTTGGACACGCTTCCTAGAATTGATCGGGTTGCCATACTGCTCTTTGACAACAAAAACGGAGAAATGAAACGTGTCATCTGCAGGTCAAGACTTGAACCTGAAGAATCTCAATTTGTTTATAGCCGCCAAGTCGTAAATCAGGTCAGAAAAGACGGCACACCGATAAGAATGGCAAACACTGACCGCGAAGCACCTGATGATTTTAAAACCGCCATGAGCACCCTGCAGATCGGATCTGTTATGTGTGTTCCGATGATCAGCAATTCAGAAATGTTGGGAGCCATTTACGTAGATTCAATTCGCGGCCCCTACGGATTTCGAGAGGATGATTTGCTGCTGCTTGAAAGTCTAGCAGGCCCCGTCGCAGTTGCCATTGAAAAGGCCATGCTTGCTTCCCGACTAGAGGGATCTCTCTCCTCGATCAAGATCATTCGATAAGAATGGATCTGACCGTTAACGCATATCCATTTCCAAATTGGGGTAGCGCCTATCTTCATTCCACAAAATTTCATTCGCTTGAACCGGATCATAATATTTCAATTCCCCGTCAACCATGATCCGCGGCGACAATTCCGTCTCATCACGTCCACATCGCATCAGGCGGTCGCAGGTCATCACCCAACCGACAAAGAACCCATGTTTTTGTAGGGAGTCCTTGCAGTACTGAGAACACGACGGGTACATCGGACACCCTGACCGCTTAACCGCTGAAAGGTGATTTAGCGGTCCCTGGTAAAATTCGACAACAGCGCCCAACGGATTCCGCGACCTTTCGGATTCTTTGTGCGTCGTCATCGTATTTGCGCAGGAAATCGGGAAACTTACGAATAGTATCCCCCACAAAAATAGAAGGCGCATGCTGCCTCATCTCATTGAATTAAATGACTTTGTCATGCGTTGGTTGCCACATTTGAACGTAAAAAAACCGGAGGATTTTTATAAAGCTTATCATTACAGCTCAGGGACCGAGACAAAGCGCGCCCCTTCCGAGATCCGGAAACTCATCGTACAGGCTTTTGCCACTCTTTGGCGAAGATCTCTGCAATTTTGTTTACCTGGCCCGATTCAATCTTGAGGGCTTTCGCGATCTCCCCGTAAAGCTCTTTTCTGTTTTTGTTTTCTGCATCCACGAGATTCTTTAAATCCCGTTTTTCCTTCAACCCCAATCCCTTGGTTTCCCCCAGAGACACATAACCATTGTCTCCCTCTTTCAGCATTTCTTTCCCGTAATAGGGTTTCATCTGACGATAACGATTTTTCATTTTATTCTTCAATTCGCGGATGGTTGGATTGGAAATCGTAGTTATTTCCTCCGCCATCGCATGGGAGCAGAAGAAAGCAAGAACACTTTCTCGAAGCGAAGAGCTTTCCCGTTCCTGAGAAGCCCCCTCTTCGCCGCCTTTCCTGTCTCGAATATCGTCGACGATTTCACCTGCAACGGATTCCACTTTTTCTGCTGGAAAATAAATGTTGATGGTGACACAAGCAAAGAACCCCAATGACAAAACTAAAGCTGCCACCCAAAAACGCTTTCGCAAGAATCTCATCTTTCCCTCCGTGCGTACATTCGCTGTTACCGCTCTATGGAAAATAAACTGATATGGAAGCGATTGTCCCGTTAGGCCGACTTTGCGCTCTTTTGAATGTCTATTCGCGGTGTTCACCGTGGTGTTCATATGCCGACTATTTGATAACGGGTTCACCGCTGCCTTTTGCGGTAATACGCTTCATCCTTTTGACCATATCCTTGAAACTGATCCGGTTGTTAGGGCTTTGGTTTACAATATTTACACCTGAAAGGCCACCCCTTTTCACCAAATACTCTACGCCTCCTTCCAGGATGGTTCCGTTGACCCGAAACACATCATTTTCTAGGGTAGCATGCACCCCCATCTTCTGATACGGAAACTTTTTGAAGAAGGAAGCAAATCCCCCTGCAAGCCCCATGAACGGACTTTGCCCCCCACCGAGTTGCGCAATGTTTTCTACCGCCCTCACACTTAGAGTTTGATCGACACCCCTTTTCTTGACGGTCTCCAACAGGAGGTCAAATCTTTGAGGTTGTCCGTAAGCGACCTCCAAGTGCTTCACATGCCCTTCTAAAATGCCTTCAATTTTCCCGAAAGCGGTGCCGGTTGTCAGCTTTTCGAGGCTCAGGTCGTTCCAACGGGCATGCAATCCGAGCAGAGGAGATGCCGAAAAAATCCCCGATGCATGCAAATCAGTCAGGATGACCTCTCCATCAAACACTTCCGCGGTTATTTCCCCTCGGGTGGTCACGGTACCACCCTCAAAGACAATCGGATTGAGTTGCCCGGTTATGGTCCCCTCTGTCGGGAGCGTCCAAAATCTTGATAATATCGGCCTAATTTTGATACCGGGAAGGATAAGACCGGTCTCGATGGTGGGTCGTAAACTGAAGAGATCTGAGGCCGAAATCGGCCCGATTTTCACGTTTCCGCCGGGGATGCCGAATTCGGTTGGGGCGTTTACCGACAGCGAGTTCGGACCTGCCGCAAGTCTCATTCTCAGGGGTTGCTTCGGCAGTAGCGGAAGGGCTATCGCTTGGATGGCTAAATCGCCCAATACCTGTTCTCTGGAACCGTCGGGTTGCCCCGTTTGATACCATAACGGCAGATTGAGATTGATTCCCTGTACGGTCAATCCGTTTTCCGGAGATAAAAGTTCACCATCATGCCAAGCGCAGGTCCCTATTGCGACCCAATGCTTTCCATCACATGTCAGTTCTAAATCCAAGGATACGGCTCCTCCCACATTCAAGGTGGAAAGAAAAGGCTTTTCGGTCTGAAACGGCTCCATGATCAAGTGTTGAAAGACGGGTCTCAGTGGGATCGCAGGTGTTTTCAAAGCGAATTGAAATCTCTGATCCCGGATCTTATACGCCGCAGTTCCGGCTACATGAAACGTCAAAATATCTTTCAGTCCCGCTTTTAGACTCGACACTTCAAGCGACTTTTCGGAGAGGCGGTAATTGCCTTTGAATGCAGAGATGAACGGATTGACATTTAGGTCCACGTAGAACCGATCATACAGAATCTCGCCCCGGTCTATCTGAATCGAAGTTTCGGCGGCGATATATTCCGCGCTCAGGTCCATTTCTCCTTTCATTTCAGCATGGATGGCCAGTTTTTCTCCCATCGCATTTGCGTCCGAGTATTCAAACACCAGGTCATGAAGCGCGAGTTTGGCCACAAATGAGCCATGCCTTTTCTTTTCCAAAATAACGCGGAGTGAAAGTGAATCAACTCCCGAAAAGCGCGATCCCATAGGAATTAGCCCCAGGGCTTGGGCGCTCTCCAACAGATTCAGCTCCTTGGCCTCAAGCTCCATAACCGCCTGTTTGGGGTTTAGTTTTAGAGACAGTATCAGGTTCTTCAACAGGGAAGAGTCAACCCGGATATTCGGGAGGAAGAAGGACCCTCTGTCTGCGTCGAACACACCTTTCTCAAGCCGTATCTCAATATGATTGACCTGGATGCGCTTCTGTCCTGCCACAAATTTCAATTCCGGGACAAGCGTTGCAAAGCTCCGCACCCTGTACACAGGATGTTTTCCTGTCAGCGTAAGGGCGGCCTGAAAAGGGCTAATCTCTGCCATTCCCTTGGTTGAAAACCTCGCGATATCCGCCTTCAACGCCGCAGCAAGTCTCAAACCAGGAAACCGGCCATCCGTCTTGATATTTCCCGTAACCGTGCCGTCCAGGGCATAGGACGCTGTTTTATAAGAAAAATTGTTTTGCTGGAGCTGGACTTGCGCGTCATCACATCGCCAAACCCATTTTCCTTTCTCTATGGAACCTTCGATGACACCCCGGAATCCCACGGGGCCTGATAATTTAATCGGGCTGAGCTTGGTTCTCATGTCCTCCGGAAGCAGGGGGCGCAATTTCTGGGAAAAAACATGAGAATCGGTGAGTTTTATTTCCATACGCACGGGAGGGCGGAAACATCCGTTGAGTTCACCCGACAGCGTAGCCAGGTCTGTGATCGTTATCTCAAAGCGGGACATCTTCAAACAAACGTCCTCAAGTTTGAAAACACCCTCCGTCCTGAGACGGATCTCCAAAGGCATCGATTCGAGTTCGGATCCCGGTTTCAGGCGAATGTGTTCAGCATGGACCTCGACCGGGTTAAGCTTTATTGTTTTTTGGTCACGGTGATAGTCAAGTGTTGCAGTCAGATTCAGAGTTCCGGCACCCATGGTCGGACTTAGCAACGTCGCCTTTTTTGCTGTCAAGAGGACCGTCATTTCCGGTTTTGTAAGGGAAATGGAATGGGCCGTTAGGATGCTCACTTCCGGAGCATTGAAGATGACATTATGAGAAGGTATTTCGATTCTTGCCTTGCTTGAAATCTCAACAAATCCGGCTGAATTGAGGTTTGCATGAATTCCGGTGATCCGGATCCGGTGATCCTCCAGTTGCGCCGCAACGTCCCCATGATGCAGGTCTACGGATTGAAACGCGATGTCCCTGAAAAGAAAGAAACCGATGAGGCGCTTGAATATCTGGGAAGTGAAAGACCGGTCACCTCCCCGGTCACCGATTTGAAATAGCGCCGTTTCCTGAAAAATACGAAAAGAAAACCCATCCACAGCGAGGCGTTTGAACATGAGCGTCTTATACCCGAACGAACCTTCCAGGCCCATATCAGCCGACATTTCAGAAAGTTCGAGACGAGAGTTACTTATGGTCCCATCGGATAGGAATTGAATACCCTCGGCTTGAAAACTCAAGGGATTGAAGGAGTAAGACAGATGTGCGATGCTGAGGGTGGCGCCGGTTGATCGTGAAATGACTTTTTCTATGAGCCGTTTTACGGCAGGAGGATGGTGGTAGAGATAAAGAGACGCACCGAATAAAGCAGTTATCATAAGCAAGGCGGAAATGCAGCACACGAGAAGGATCTTTTTCAGATTCTTCATCCATCAATCCTTCCCGATTTCAAGGCCGGCCCATTTAAACGAAGATTCTCGGCTGACTTTCCGCCGGCCCATTTTCTAACTGTGTCCATGATGGCGCCTTTTTCTCCAGCCATATTCTCAAGGGATGCAAGCAAATCAGGGATCGAATCTTCATTTCGCCTGAGAAGCGCCTCAAAAAGATGAAAATACCGATGATAGAGAGAAATCGACAGCAAGTATGCATTGTTGATTCCGGCATTACCAAAACCGTTGAAGGATGGGGTCTGAAAGCGTTTCCTCAAATGGTTGAAATGCTGAATGGCATCGGCAAATATTTTTTCCCTTTGAAACAGTTTTTCCCGATACTCGATTTGGGACCGGTAGAGGTGTTCCAGGTCTTCCAAAACCGAATTCAAAAAGGATGAAAAAATGCGTTCATCCTCAATTGAATTCCGCGCCTCGGTGGTCAAAGAATGTGTGGGGCCGTATGTACTTCTCAAGAATTGAAATGCGCCCACCTTACCCACCAAAACCGCAAGCGTCTCGTTAAATTCCCCCTCTCCCTTCAGATACAGGGTGGCGTGAGTCATTTCGTGCAGGATGATTTCCACCAGGGCCGCAGTGTCTCCTTTGATCAAGTTGAGGGTGAGGGGATCCCTGAACCATCCCAGTGTGCTGTAGGCATCAGCCTTACCAATGGTTACGTCCAAGCCGGTTGCGGCAAGACGCTCTTTTTCCGCCCTCGCTTTGTTTAAATCAAAAAAGCCAAGATACGGCATATCCCCCACGATGGGAAACCACCACGTTTTTCGTAAAAGCCGGTCTTTGGGACAGGCCGAGACTGTGTAAATGCGACTTTGACGAGAGCTCAAAGAAACGGTCTGATAGTTGTAAGTTCGCTTTAGTCCCAGGTGCGTTTCCCCGAAATCCTTAACCCGGGCGACGAGACACAGGTGCGCTTTCTCCCTCGAATCAAGGACATCCTCTCTCAACGCCTCTTCAACCGGGATTGCACCGTTGAGAAGCCGGAAATGCCCTACCCCGACGTGGAAGAGATACGTCACACGACACCCTGAAACAAGGGTGCTCAACACCAAACTGATTAAAAATATCTCCTTTTTCCCCAAAATCGACACCCTCGAACCCTTCCTTGCAAATCCCCTGTATCTCCCCGCACAGTCAAGCTATGGAGAAACGGTCCCGCAAGAACGCCGTTGACCCTGGAACGGCTCAAAAGCTTTGAACAACATCAAGATATCTTATAAAAATATTATTATAGCATTTTGCCGCGCCCGTCGCGAGATCAGTTTTTTATTGTCAAGCGTTCTGTTTTAGGCTTTAATATAATAGGCTTAGCAGCATACACGATGCTTGCGCCGTTTGATCACCTGTGCCTTAAAGGCACCCGTGTTCCCTTTTCGGATTTCCAGGCTCTCGGATGGTGTAAACGTTCACCGTATCAGTTTGATCGAATCAGATCTTTCATCCTATGCAGAGGAGTAATTCATGGTTTTTGAGGCAGCATTATCCACAGCGAGGCCTTTGCACATCACAAAACGCAATATATCGCTTTTTTCTCTCTTTTTAGCCTTTGCCTTCGCAGGAGCATGTTCAGAACAGGCACCTCAAGAGATTCAAGAGACGAAGGTCGTCGTTCCCATCGAACGGCCGCCTGCCGAGAGACATCCCGTTCCATCAACACCCCACGTCACCACGGCCGATGAATTTGCGCTTGAGATTCCTCAAATGGCCGCGCTTGAGAAAGAGCAACCGGCACGCCCATCCCCGGTTCAGGAGCCTGAAGAACAAACAGCCGCCAAGGAAGCGGATGACCATTATATTGTTCAAAAGGGGGATACACTTGCTAAAATTGCAGCTCGAAGCGATGTGTATGGCGATCCCATGAAATGGCCGAGCCTTTTCCGACTCAACCAGGAAAAGCTGGGCAGCATGAGAGTCGCCGAGGCTTTTGATGTGAAATGGTCCAGCCTTTTCAAGCTGAAGACAGACACTGCCGACGGAACAAAGGTCTTGGAGGCTTTTGACCGGGAAACACTCCCCGAAGGCCTTCGGTTAAAGTTTTTCACGGAGGAAGAAATCAGGAAAAACCAGGCGGATTTGGCTCAAAAGAACTGGGTGGTGAATGTGCTTTCCTCGCAAAACGCTGAAGACCTTGTACCGCCTGCAATCGTGCTCATGAAAAGTGGCTATTCCATCTATATCAGCAATGCAATCGTCAAGGAGCGGAAGTGGATGCGGCTCCGTGTCGGTTTCTTTCCGACCCGATCGGAAGCCATGGCGGCAGGAAAAGAGATCTTGTCCATTCTGAATACCGATGAAACCTGGGTAACTCAAGTCGCACATCGTGAATTGGAGGAATTTGGTGGATACTAAAGAACCGGATCACATTATTCTCACACCAGAGGTCATCAACGCGGAGAACCTCCAAAGTTGGGCGGAAACGTTTAAACTGGGCACGGCAGGGTACAGAGACCGACTCGACCCCGATGATATCAATAATCCCCGCGTGGCTTTCAACCGCACAAAAGTCGCCGTCATTGCTGAAGCCAAAGCCTGTGTCTACGACATGCTTGGGAAGAAAGATGCGGAGATTGAACGTCATGTGGGTGGCGAAGTCAGGCCCCATACATCTGAATTTATCCAACTTGCAGCCCGCGTGTATGCGGCCCACGGCCACAGAGTGCATCTTCGAAAGGGAGTTGATACCACACCCATCTGGTATTCCTCTTTCGGCGTATTCTACAACGAGCTGAATGACGGTGAGAATTTCACGGCCAGTCATTCCCCCAATTTTAAGGGCGGATGGAAGCCCATGAACGGGATGGGAAAGCAGCTTCTGGAGGAAGCGGACCTCATCGCTGCGGAAGTGAAAAAAGTCGTCTCCCCCGGTCGTGAAATCAAACTCGCGCCGACGGACAGCCCGCTCATCACCCGGGATTTTGATGCAACGGATGCCTACTGTGATTACCTCAACGCCATCATTCCCACGACCGCGATCGAAGATATTCGTAAAGCCGAGAAACTGGGTTTTAAGACTTTCATTTCTACGGTTGGGGGTTCAATGGCCAGAACCACAAAACCCATCTTCCGTAAGCTTGGTATCGAGGGATGTGTCCATTTCTTGCATGACCAAGAGGATTCCAACTACCATGGAATCGGGATTATAGACGGCGTGAACCATGGTGTGGATCCCGGAAAATGGCAGGTTTACAAACATATCGGCGCGCAGGAAATCCTCAGAAATTCAGGGCACACGGATGTCTTTTTTATCTGGGACCCGGACGGAGATCGTTTCAATATCATAACCACAGCCCCTTCGTCCCTCGCAGAGAAAGCCGTATCTTACGGCCTTGAGATGGACCCCTTAACACCCGGCCGCATTCTCATCTATTTCAAACCGAACCAGATATACTTTATGCTCACCCTTGCACGGATTGAGCATTTGGAAGCTACCGGGGAACTGGACACATTCGACTGGATGGTCGCGGAGACTTTCCCCACGAGCAGATCCATTGGGGAAGTCGCCGAAAAGCACGGCATCAAAGTGGTTCGGACACCGGTTGGGTTTAAGTACTTTGGAGCGATCGCAGAACAGATAGAAGCCCAGTTGGCCAAAGGGAAGGAGAAGATCGTGATTCACACCCCTACGGGGCAATCGGTGTCTTTGGGGAAGAATCCACGAATCTTAATCATGGCCGAAGAGTCGGGGGGCGCCGCCATGGGAGGCAGCAGGCTTGCTGTAAGCAAGAACGGCTTGAGAAAAAGTTTGGTTATGAAGGAAAAAGATGGGTTTCAGATCGGTTTGGCCGTAATGGCACTGGCTGCCAGGTTATGTGCGCGAGAGAAATCCTTTGCCGAGTTTTACATGGACAGTGTGGATACACACAATATCACCTACCGACATTATGAAAGAATCGATGTGACGCTTTATGACGAAAATCTTCCGCCTGCCGCCTTGGTCAAGAAAAAGCGTGAAGGGTTTTCCAGAAGAGACAAGGTGGTCGAATTTTTTCGGGGACTTGTCGACCGGCCTGTTAAAGACACTTATGCGCTGCTGAGAGAAAAAATGCCCGGCGTAAGTCTTCCTCAACTGAAGCGAGTGATGTGGGCGGGGGACGGGACGCTCATGGATTTTGAAGGGATGTGGTGGCAGATAAGGGCTTCCGGCACGGATGCCGTCTTGAGATACTATATCGAAGGAAGGGATCGCGAGGCCATCCTGGGATTCAACAGAGCCTTTCGGGATATGAGGATATGAGAGGAAAAAAGGTCGTCGTTGGAGTCAGCGGGGGCATTGCTGCGTACAAAGCGGCAGAGCTGGTAAGACTTCTCGTGAGGGCGGAGGCGCACACGACTGTCGCCATGACGAGAAATGCCACTCGATTTGTCACACCACTCACGTTCGAAGCCCTTTCAGGACATCGAGTGATCTGGGACATGTGGGCCGATGCAGGCGCACCGATGGACCACATCACGCTGGGGCAAACCTCCGAGCTCATCATCATTGCCCCTGCTACAGCCAATTTTATTGCCAAAGCCGCGTGCGGCGTTGGGGATGATTTTTTATCCACCCTGATCCTCGCCGCGACAGCCAAGATCTTGATATGCCCTTCCATGAACAGCCAAATGTTCGATCATCCCGCAGTGCAGGAAAACCTCAACCGACTCAGGCAGCGGAAAATTGCCGTCATGGAACCGGGCCACGGACAGCTGGCATGCCGTACTGACGGTCCCGGACGGCTTCCCGAGCCGGCGGATATTATGGAGCTGGCCCATGTTTTGCTCTCGAAGCATGACCTTTCAGGGTTAAGAATCCTTGTGACCGCAGGGCCGACTCAAGAGCCCCTGGATCCTGTGCGCTATATCGGCAATCGATCCTCAGGCAAAATGGGCTATGCCCTTGCCGAGACTGCCAGGCGCAGAGGAGCCGCCGTAACGCTTATAAGCGGCCCAACCAATCTGATCCCGCCCTTCGGGATTGAATATCGAGAGATAAAGACCGCGGAGCAAATGAGAGATGCCGTTTTTGCCCATCGTCCCGAGTCCGATATCATCATCAAGGCGGCTGCGGTTTCCGACTACCGGCCGAGAGCCAGCGCCGCCCATAAGATTAAAAAAGGAAAGGATTCATTAAACCTGGAACTGGTGAAGAATCCGGACATCCTCAGCGAGTTGGCATCCAAAAAAGCCATGCCCCGTTGCCTTTTGGTTGGGTTTGCCGCTGAAACTGAAGATTTGTTGACCCATGCGAAGAAAAAAATGAAGTCCAAAGCGCTCGATATGATTGTAGCCAACGACGTCTCCGGTGAAGACGCAGGGTTTGAAACGGATACAAATCGTGTCAAAATAGTTTACAAAGACGGTCAGGTGGAAGATGTGCCGCTCATGACAAAGACGGAAGTGGCCGATGTGCTGCTCGACAGGATTAAAACAATTTGGGAAAGCCGGGTTGATGCCTGAGGAAGAACTCAAAGAAGTATTTGTGCATCTGAGAAATCAGATGAGGGTTTATGAGGAAATCGGCTTAGATCCGCCGCCCCTCTCAAACGCGGCGCTGACTTATTTACAATTTGGCTTACAAGGGGGAATGACTTCCTCGAAACGTGTCCGCGATCAGAACTCGCTTCAAGCGCTTCGGTCATTTATCGGGGATTGCCGGCGATGCAAACTCCACAAGGGTCGGACCCACCTGGTCTTCGGGGAGGGGTCCCCGCAGGCCGAACTGGTCTTTGTAGGCGAAGGTCCGGGTCGAGATGAGGATCTGGTGGGAAAACCTTTTGTCGGCGAGGCCGGAAAACTCCTTACCAAAATCATTGAAAATGGAATGGCCATTTCGCGGAAATCGGTTTATATTTGTAATGTGGTGAAATGCCGCCCGCCTAACAACCGCGACCCTGAGCGAGATGAGATTGAAACATGTATTCCGTTTTTGAAACAGCAGCTTCGTATCCTCCAACCCAAGGTTATCTGCACCCTTGGCCGAATCGCCGGCCAAGCGTTATTGGGAGAGGACTTCAGGATTACGCGAGAAAGAGGAAACTGGCATACATTGGGGGATACGCCGCTTATGCCCACCTATCACCCTGCCTATTTATTGAGGAATCCATCCGCCAAACGGCACGTGTGGGAGGATGTACAAAAGATCATGCGGCGGTTGGGCCTGGAGGTCAAAAAGAATGGCTAAAAAAAGGTTTGGGAATGTTTTTCCAATGAGTCTGATCGCGCTGACATGTTTAGGTGTTTGGCATTTCGGAGCACCTTGTGCGGCCCGGGCCGAAAATCAAGTCATGATTATCGAACTGGAGGGGCCCATCAACCCCGGCACAGCCATGTTCGTGAGGAGGGGTTTAGCGGAGGCGGCCGAACAGGGGATAGCCGTCACCATTCTTCGACTCGACACACCGGGAGGTTTGGCTTCTTCCATGCGCACCATTGTCAAGGCCATACTGAACTCACCGATCCCCGTCGCAGTCTACGTCGGTCCCAAAGGTGCGGGCGCAGCCTCTGCAGGGGTGATGGTCACGGTCGCGGCCCACATTGCGGCAATGGCGCCCGGGACCAACATCGGGGCTGCCCATCCTGTCACGGCAGGGGGAAAAGACATTGAGAAGACCATGTCGGATAAAGTTGTCAATGACATGGCATCCTACGCACGGGGAATTGCCGAAGAAAAAGGAAAAAACGGGGAATGGGTGGAGAAGGCAATCCGTGAAAGTGTTTCCATAACCGCCGACGAAGCCCTTGAAAACAACGTGATTGACCTCGTGGCACAAGATATCGACGAACTTATCCGACTTCTGGACGGCCGAGAGGTTAATCTTGCCAGCGGCACGATCACGCTGAGGACCGCGGATTTGAAGAAAGTCTATTTTCATCCCGGATTTCGGGACAGAGTCCTGAAGACGATTAGTGATCCGAACATCGCCTACATTCTCATGATGATCGGACTTGCCGGTCTGTACTTTGAGTTGTCCCACCCAGGGGCTATCTTTCCAGGTGTGATCGGGGCCATTTCCCTCATCCTCGCTTTTTATTCCTTCCAGACCCTCCCGGTAAACTACGCCGGACTTATTCTCATTGCCTTGGCCATCATTTTCTTTATTGTCGAGGTTCAAGTTCCAAGCTATGGAATTCTTTCCATCGGCGGCTTGATTTCCTTGACCATCGGCTCTATCATGCTATTTGAAGATGTCGGCGTGTCGATGAAACTGATGTTGCCGACCATTCTCCTGGTGGGCGGCTTTTTTATGGTTGTGGCCAGTTTGGCATTCAGGGCCTACCGATCCAGACCCAGGGGCGGTACGGACGGCCTCAAAGGAGAGGTGGGTTTGGTGAAGGAGCGGATCGATCCTGAAGGTCTCATCTTTGTGCATGGCGAATATTGGCGTGCAACGGCCGATGAAAGACTCGAACCGGGAGAAAAAGTGGAGGTAGAGGATCTGAAAGGGCTGGTTTTAAGGGTCAAAAAGCTCAAGAATCAGGAAATCTAAACAAAGGGGGACAATATGTTTTACATTCTGGCGATCGTGCTGATTGTGCTTTTTCTGTCTTCAGCCATTCGAATCTTAAAGGAGTATGAACGAGGCGTAATCTTTCGTCTGGGCCGCGTGATCAAGACCAAAGGTCCGGGGCTGATCATTCTCATTCCAATCATTGATAAGATGGTCAAAGTGAGTCTGCGACTTGTGACCATGGACGTACCCGCCCAGGATGTGATTACGCGGGATAACGTCTCCGTTAAAGTAAACGCGGTCATCTATTTCCGGGTCATGGACCCCACCAATGCCACCATCGAGGTGGAGAATTTCCTCTTTGCCACATCCCAGTTGGCCCAAACGACCCTGCGGAGCGTATGTGGGCAGGTTGAGCTGGATGAATTGCTGTCGGAAAGAGAAAAAATCAACGCGGAGTTGACGAGCATTCTGGACAAGCACACCGACCCATGGGGGATAAAAGTCACGGCCGTTGAGGTGAAACACATTGACCTTCCGCAGGAGATGCAACGCGCCATGGCCAAACAGGCGGAAGCCGAACGGGAGCGGCGAGCCAAGGTTATCAATGCGGAAGGAGAATTTCAGGCCGCGGCGCGTTTGGCGGAGGCGGCCGGAATCATATCGGAGCACCCTGAGGCGTTGCAGCTGAGATACCTCCAGACCCTCAGGGAGATATCTTCCGAAAGCAGTACAACGACTTTTTTCCCCATACCGATCGATTTAATAACACCTTTCATGAAAAAGACATAGGGCATGCCATGTGAAACTGGATTCGCCTAAGGCCCTCGGTGGTTTTCAAGATCCGAATCAAACGGCTTTGGTTTAAGCTTGCAGATAAAGCTTTCTATGCTGAACGCTCAGGCTAAATCATAAGACCGGCATCTGATCTATAATTATCCATCGCATTTTTTGTTTGAATCTTATTAGTGTTTCAACGCCTTTAGGCGAGAGAATTCTGAAACTGTAATCGAAAAAACCGGGAGACTAATACATGGAAGAAGACATCAAAAAGGAAGAAGGCGGGGGAGAACAGCCCCATTTAGAGACGCCCTTAGAAGAAATGACGCTGAATCAATTAAGGGAGATCGCGAAGGACACTCCTGAGCTTACCGGGGTCGACGCCATGGAAAAAGACGAATTGCTCGTCGCTCTTGGAAAGCAGAAGGAGAAAGAGGGGGAAAAGGCGGAAGAGACGGAATCAGAAAAACCTGTGGAAAAGATGACAGCCAAGGAGTTAAGAGAGATCGCGCTTGAAATTCCGGGGGTGACCGGCGTTCACGCAATGAAAAAGGAGCAATTACTTGATGTTATCAGAGAATACAGAGGCATTGAGGATGCGGGCACTGCGAAAAGAAGAAAAAGAAAGCGCGTCAAAGCGACGAGGAGTGTAAGGGACTTAAAGGAGAAAATCGCCGGGCTGAGAAAAGAAAAAAAGATGGCTCGCGAAGCCGAGGAGTATCAGAAGGTAAATATTTTCCGGCGCCGAATCAATCGGTTGAAAAAGCAAACGAGAAAAGTTCCTCAGGGTTGAAATCCCCGGCGCTTCCGAGCAGGTCTCAGGGCCTGGGCTCCCGAGACCTGCTTTTGTTTTTTTGTCCGTCACGCCTGCCCTGAATCAACGCCGGGGCTGAATGCTAAAGGGTATTGGATGTGTTTAGGGTCTGAAACAAACGAACTTCCCCGGAACAAAGGCAGGGCGGTTGCCGTTATTCCTGCGGCGGGAGCCGGTATTCGCATGGGGCGGGAGCCGGCCAAACAATTCGTAGAGCTTGACAATCGACCGCTCTTGGCGGTGACGCTTCAGCCTTTTCAGGATTGTCCTGCAGTGGATGCCATCGTTTTGGTGGTCCCTGGACATGACGTGGATTTCTGCAAAAGAAAAATCGTAGAAAAGTTCGGTTTGGAAAAGGTCCAAAGCGTGGTTTCTGGTGGGAAACGACGCCAAGACTCCGTGCGCTTGGGTCTCGAAGCAATTGGGAGTGCGTGTGGTTTGGTTGTGATTCATGATGGTGCGCGCCCTCTGGTGGATCGGACATTCATCCAAAGAGTGGTTTCAGCGGGAAGATCCCACCGGGCGGTTATCACTGCCCTGCCTGCCAAAGAAACCGTCAAATCGGTGAACAGACACCGGGAGGTGATGCGGACCATCAAACGCCAAGAGGTGTGGCTGGTTCAAACCCCCCAGGTGTTTCGTTATGAGGATATTGCCACGGCTCACCTGAAAGCCTATCGAGAGGGATGGGATGCGGCCACAGACGATTCCTCTCTGATCGAAAAGCTGGGAATTCCCGTTACCGTAATTGAGGGCTCTGAACGGAATATTAAAGTGACAACGCCTTACGACTTGGAACTGGCTCGCTTCCTCCTCAGCCACCCATAGGTGCATGAAGAGGGCAGGGACCCCAAGAACCGCCGGATCCAATGGATATTGGAAAAACAAAATCAGTTAAAAGCTTGAAAATCGGCACCAGAGGAAGCAAGCTCGCCCTTTTACAGAGCAGGTGGGTCAAAGCAAAGATTGAACGGAAATACCCGAATGCACGGGTTGAACTCGTAACCATCAGAACCACAGGAGACACGATTCTGGATTCCCCCTTGAGCAAAGTGGGAGGTAAAGGTCTTTTTGTCAAAGAAATCGAAGAGGCACTGCTCAATGGAAGAATCGATCTGGCCGTTCACAGCATGAAAGATGTGCCCGCTGAATTGCCGGAGGGCCTTTCGCTTTCGATCTTCCCGGAGCGAGAAGACCCGCGGGATGCGTTCGTTTCAACCCGGTGCCGAAGATTTAATTCGCTCCCACAGGGGGCTCGATTGGGCACCAGTAGTCTCAGGCGCACCGCCCAACTGCTAAATGCCCGACCGGATCTGGACGTGATTTCCTTGAGGGGAAACGTCGATACCCGGCTTCGAAAGCTGGCGGATGGAGAATTCCAGGCGATTATTCTGGCCACTGCCGGGCTCAAACGCTTTGGTTTAGCGGATCGAATAAGTCAGGTGTTTTCCACGGACCTCATGTTGCCGGCGATCGGGCAGGGCGCATTGGGTCTGGAGCTCCGAGCCCACGATACGAAAACCATAGGTTTCCTTAATTTTCTGAATCATGAACCCACCCGAATCACCGTCGAAGCCGAAAGAGCTTTCCTGAAAGAGCTTAAGGGCGGTTGCCAAGTTCCCATTGCCGCTTTTGCCCGGTTAAATGGACGGCGGTTGCGTCTGGAGGGAATGGTTGCCGAACTGGACGGATCCCGCCTTTTGAGAGATCAGCTGACCGGTGACAAAGATGACGCGAAAGGCCTCGGTATCAATTTGGCCAGGAACTTGCTCGGTGCAGGAGCGGACAAAATTTTGGCTGAAATTTATGGTACGGATCCGTAATTCAGGGTCAAAGGGGTTATATCCTGGGTCGAGCCGAACCGTGAAACAACTCCCACGTCCCGGCAATCCGTTCAACCAATACGTCGGAGGTACTCTAAATGGCGATCAGCAAAAAGGGCAAGGTTTACCTGGTGGGAGCCGGTCCGGGGGATCCGGGACTCCTGACTTTGCGAGCCAAAAAATGTTTGTCACAAGCCGATGTGGTCATCTATGACAACCTGGCGAACCGCATTTTCCTGAGATACGCCGATGTCGATGCGGAGAGGATCTACGTGGGGAAAAAGGGCGGCAATCATACCTTGAGTCAGGGAAAAATCAACTCGCTGATCGTAGAGCGTGCACAGCAAGGACGGTGTGTTGTCAGGCTGAAGGGCGGAGACCCTTTTATTTTTGGAAGGGGCGGCGAGGAAGCGCTGGAACTTGCCAAGGCGGGGTTGAGTTTTGAGGTGGTTCCGGGAATCACATCCGCGATCGCTGTGCCGGCGTATGCAGGAATCCCGCTGACCCATCGAGGCTACACGTCCACCGTTGCCTTCATAACGGGCCATGAAGACCCCCACAAAGAAGAAACCGACATTGCGTGGGATAAACTGACAACGGGTATCGGCACCCTGGTGTTCCTCATGGGAGTTGGAAATCTACCTCGCATCGCTGAAACCCTCTTGAAACACGGACGACCTCCGGATACGCCCGTTGCTGTAATCCGAAGCGGAACCCTCACGGAACAAAAAACCCTGGTGGGGACACTACGGAATATCGCACGATTGGCCGAAGACAATGACCTGAAACCTCCGGCCGTTATTGTTGTGGGAGGTGTGGTAAACCTGAGGAACCAACTGAATTGGTTCGAAAACACGCCGCTCTTTGGAAAGCGAATTGTCGTTACCCGGGCAAGGGAGCAGGCGAGCGGCTTCCTGGAAAGTCTCGTCACGCTGGGAGCGGATTGCATCGAGTTCCCCACCATAGAAATCGTTCCGCCGGAGAAATGGAACGCTCTTGATCGTGCGATTCAGAACATAGAAACCTACAATTGGCTGCTTTTTACCTCTCCAAACGGGGTCAAATATTTTTTGAATCGGCTTGCGGCGGTTCGAAAAGATGTGAGAGATCTCAAGGGGGTGAGGATTGGAGCGATCGGCCCGAAGACAGCGGAGAGATGGCATGAACTGGGTATTCGATTGGACTTGATGCCCGATGAATATCGGGCTGAAGCAATTGTGGAGGCGCTCAAAGTATGGCAGATAAAGGGAGCACGAATTCTGCTTCCAAGAGCTGCGCAGGCAAGAGAAACGTTGCCTGAGGAATTAAGAAAAATGGGGGCTCACGTGGATGTCGTGTCGGCATATCAGACCGTCAAACCTGAATACGATACGAAAAGGGTGCGAAAAATGCTTAAAAATGGAACCATACATATGGTGACTTTCACGAGTTCCTCCACAGTCCTTAACTTCGTAGACATGTTCGACGTTGATCATGACCGACTGGTCGAATGGATGCGGGCGGTTGCAGTGGCCTGTATCGGGCCGATTACCGCGAAAACCGCACAGATGAAGGGATTCAAGGTGGATCTCATAGCACCCGAATACACAATTGATTCCTTAAGAGAAAGCATTCTTGACTACTTCGTGTCGGCACCGGAAAGGCGTGTTCCAAATCCATCTCATGCCTGAAAAAAAACACCCTCCTGAAGGCCGGTTTATTGGCTTCCGACGGATAAAACCGTGACAGGTTTTTCTATGCCCCGAAGCAAGCGGGAAGACTCCTCCGTGAGAAGAAACTGAGAATCCAGTTGCGCGCTTACGCTTTCGGTGATCAGTATTTGTCCGGATGCTGCTTCCGATGCCAGCCGTTGTGCGAGGTTGACGTCCGTGCCGATAACCGTGTAATCGAGTCTTTTCTGAGAACCCACATTTCCCAGGAACATCTCGCCGGAGCTGATGCCGATTCCGAGACCAACGCGCCCAAAATGCCTGTCTTTGGATGTCCAGACTTCCCGAATCTTATCGAACCTTCTCAGCGTCTCGATGGCCGCAGAAACAGCCGCTTTACCCGGCGCATTCAGTCGAATGGGAGCCCCGAAAATGGCAAGCACTGCGTCTCCCATGAATTTATCTAAAGTACCCTGGTGCTTGAATATGACGTCCGTCAACAGGTCAAAAAAGCTATTCAGGAACGCCCGAAGCATTTTCAGGGATAGGTGTTGCACCAGCGGGGTAAACCTTCTGATGTCCGCGAAAAGGACAGTGATATATTTGATTTCACCCACCTCCATGGGATTCTGCCCATGAGAAATAAGGACTTCAGCCACTTCCGGTGCGACATACTGTTCAAAGAGGGTTCGCATCCTGACTTTTTCCGCTCTTTCTTCCATGATCCGAACATGTTCCAACGCCATGCCTGCTTGGCTACAAATGACCGAGAGCATTTCAACATCGGATTGACTGAAAGGGGACCCCGCATTCACCCGGTTGACGGTTAAAACTCCCAACGCTTTGTCTCTCGCCTTGAGCGGAACTGTGATGGTTGCCGCAATGTTCCGGGATCGCAGGAAAGATGCAAGCTTTGAATTGTTTTTTGCGGCCCCGCTAATAATGAAGGGTTTGCCGCTTTGAAATACCCTATCGGCGATCCAAGCCTCTTCTTTTGAGCGAATATCCTTGGCCGTTTGTCCCCGAAAACGCGTTGCAGCGACAATCCGCAGACGGCACGCCGCCTCGTCCCAAAGCATCACGGAAATATCTTCGGTAGCCGTTTGGTTGGAAACGGTTTCCATAAGGTCGTCGAGGATTTGTTCTTTTGTTTGAGATTCCGAAAATTTCTGCCCCATCAGATAAAGAGGAATAAGTGTTTTAAGACGGGTGTTTTCCTCCCTGAGTTTCGCTTTGTCAAATGCGTCTTTGACAACATGGATCAACTCCATGGGTGTGAACGGCTTTCTGATAAAGCCGCTGAAACCGTGTTCCATCGCTTGAATTGCCGTATCCATGGTACCGTGGCCCGATATTAGAATGCCTAAAATGTCGGGATGATATTGTTTGAGGGCTGGATATGCCTCCAAACCGTCCATTCCAGGCATCAACATGTCCATCACCGCCAGGTGAAAAGGCTCACCACTCGACATTTTCAGCGCTTCTTCGGCACTGGATGCACCAAAGACATGGTACCCCTCTCGCGTGAGTACACGCCGGCACACATCCACAATCATTTCTTCATCGTCTACAACGAGGACTCTTTTTTGTGCCATCGGCATCTTTCGCGTCCGATTGATACATGCCCGGGTTGGGCGATGGAAGGTGGCCTCGAAATACTTCCAAAAAGGAAATTACCTCAAGTGACCATATTGCCGGCCAATGGCAGGAAAACAACAAACGTACTTCCCTTTTCCGGAGTGCTCCTGACACGGATAACCCCTCCGTGCGCCCTGATGATCCGATGACTCACCCAGAGGCCAAGTCCCACTTCACTCAGTTTGTCTTGAGTTGAATAAAAGGGTTCAAAAATCCTTGGCAGATGCTTCGGCGATATCCCCGTTCCGGTATCTTTGAAGGACACATAGGCCTCGGCATCTTTTACACCGGTTTCCACTCTAAGCAAGAGACGCGGGTTGCCGTTATCAAGACCATTTTCCTCCGACCCGAGAGATATCTCAAATGCCCCTGTCATGGCATTCAAGGCGTTACTCAGAAGATTGAAAAACACCTGTAAAATTTGAGCCGGCTCTGCCATAATAGGCAGCGATCTGTCAGCCAATTTAATCTCAAGTTGAATACCACTATCACGCAATCTGCCTCGAGCCAATAAGAACACTTTCTTAACAAGTTCATTTAAATCGGTCTTGACCCTTGATCCTGCTTCGATACTTACAAAATCCAGAAGGTTTCGTGTGATGTTGCTTGCCCTGACGGCCTGTGTACGAATTCTTTGCATCATCTCCCGGAGTTGACTATCGTCTTCAGCCGTATTGAGAATGAGATCCGTGTAACCCAAAATGCCTGTAAGCGGATTATTCAACTCATGGGCAATGTTCAAAGACAACTCTCCAAACACCGCCATTCTTGCAGACGTCAGCATCTGCTCTTGAGCTTTCTTTTGAGTTTCCAGTGCATTTTCCAGTTCCGTGTTGGATACCCTCAAATTTTCGTAAAGTCTGGCATTTTCGACACTGTA
>JAWOGN010000187.1:0-5847 GCA_046496815.1 Desulfatiglandaceae bacterium | reverse complement strand
AATCACCATCATCGTTACACCATCTATAAGCACATCATGGAAACCACGGACCGTGTGGATGCATCGCCGATCCTCAGGCTCACGGCTCTATTTCACGATATTGCCAAACCCCGTGTGAGAAAAAAAGTCGACGGCAGGTGGCGCTTCCCGGGCCATGAAGCGTCGAGTGCCGATCTGGCGGCGGATATCATGAATAGACTGAAATTCAGTCGGCGCATGATCGATCCGGTGGTAAGCGTTATACGGCACCATATGATCGGCTATGGACCCCAATGGAGTGAGGGCGCGGTGAGACGCCTGATCCGCCGTGTCGGCCCTGAAAACATTAGGAATCTCATAGAGTTCCGCAAAGCGGATGTGCTTGCCCACGGGCTGAATCTTCAGGAAATCGAGCTTCTGCATGAGCTCGAAGCAAGAGTCGAAACGGCGATGGAAGACGCACCGCCCATGGAGACGCGAGACCTGGCGATCAACGGTCACACGGTCATGGAGACCCTTGGAATACAGCAGGGGAAAGAAGTGGGCAAAATACTGGCGGAACTGATGGAAAAAGTCACCGATCACCCGCACCTGAATACCAACAAACAGCTCATCGCCATCGTGGAAAAGATGAAGGCACCTCACTCACCTTAAATTGATCTCACGAAGCGCTTTTGTTACATATATCCTTGACCAATGACGGCATTTTAATTATACTTCGTGTTTATTAATAGGGCGTCCGCCCTATTTTTCATAATAACAAGCTGCTTTGCTTGAATTTCAAGAGATCTTACACGTAAGAACCCCGACGTTGTTTTGTCACAAGACGTAGCGATTTGCCCTAAACCCCTTCGGAGAAGTAATGAAACCTCATAAAAAAAGACCCGTCATTGCGCTATTTCTCATTGTCTGCATGCCGCTTTCGCTCGCCGGATGTGTAACGGAGCTTTCCCAAATGCCCCGGAATAGCGAACCGCCCCCGGAAACCGTTGCGGCGGAGGAACCAAAACCAATACCCCCGGCGGCAAGCTCTCCGGAAGGTGCTTTACCGCCGCCTCCCGGAGTGGATGCGGATAGGGCGATCGCCGCGTTGCCGACTCCTGAACCGGAGGAAACCAAGAAAACGTTATTCGACTCTCCCTCCCCTGAAACCATCCATCCCGGCGTCCCTCCGGAACTCCCAAAGAAATCCGATCAGCAGTTGCTGGACTCCGCACTGGAATTCTGTCAAGCCTCCAGCGATTATTGGGAGCGCGGGGATATGGAAAATGCCATGGATGCACTTGATCAGGCCTATTCTCTCATCCTGGAAATCGACTCGGAGCAAAATCCGGAAATATTGCAACAGCGCGACGACCTCCGTTTCACAATTTCGAAGCGCGTCATCGAGTGCTACTCCTCCCGATTCAGCGCAGCAAACGGGAATCACAAGGCCATTCCACTGGTGATGAACCCCCATGTTGAAAGCGCTCTCAATCTGTTCAAAGGGAAAGACCGGCGTTTTTTTCTCGAAGCCTATAAGCGTTCAGGTCGATATCGTCCGGCCATCGTTCAGTCTCTGAAAGAGGCCGGTCTTCCTGAAGAACTTTCATGGCTTCCTTTGATCGAAAGTGGTTTTAAACTGAGGGCACTTTCGAGGGCCAGGGCCCTAGGCTTATGGCAGTTTATCGCTTCAACGGGTTACAAATTCGGCTTAAAACGAGACCAATGGGTCGATGAAAGAATGGATCCGGAAAAATCCACCAAAGCCGCCATCGCATATCTCAAAGAACTGCATCAAATATTTGGGGATTGGACCACAGCGCTTGCCGGTTACAACTGCGGGGAATGGGGCGTATTGAGATCTATCCGAACCCAAAAGATAAATTATCTTGATAACTTTTGGGACCTTTACACGAAATTGCCTAGGGAAACCGCCTTCTATGTTCCAAAGTTCTTGGCGGTTTTACACATTCTGAATGACCCTGAGGCCTACGGGTTCAACCTCCCGCCCGTGTATCCCGAAATTGAGAGAGAAACGGTTTCCATCCATAAATCGGTTCACCTCGAGACCGTGGCCAAGCATCTGGGAGTCTCCTACAAGGACCTGAGAGACTTGAACTCTGAATTGCGTTACAACTACACTCCAGACAGGCCGTATGCACTGAAAGTACCGATGGGGAAAAAGGAAACACTGCTCGCCGAAATCGATGCCATCCCGGTGTGGCACCCCCCGGTTCCCGCCTATGTGATACACAGGGTCCGGAAGGGGGAGAACCTGTCGGTTATCGCTCGGCGCTATGGAACAAGCGTGACTGCGATTACAAGGCTCAACGGACTCCGGAGCAGCCGGTACATCAAAGCGGGTTGGAAGCTCAAAATCCCGACACGCGCCGGGTACGCTTCCACTCAAAGCGGATCATCCCAGCCGTCAGCGGCAAAGACAAAACCTGAATATTTCAAATATGTGGTCCAAAAGGGAGACTCGCTCTGGAGGATCGCCGGTAGATTTGAAACCACGACGCAAACGATACAGGCCTTGAATCACTTGGAAACCACCTATTTGCAAAAGGGCCAGGTTCTCAAAGTCCCCAAGGCGGGCGAGGCTTTCGAAGATATGGAAACGCGCACATACAGGGTCTCGAAGGGAGATTCCCCCTACTCGATCGCCCAAAAGCATCGAATGAATCTTTCGCAGTTTCTCACACTCAATCGTCTGACGCCGCGGAGCACTATTTTTCCCGGCCAGACATTGCTTGTCAGGGCGGAGTAGGTATCGTTTTAAGCGATTCGAGTATATCAAGGATTTCAGCCAATCTGTTCACCGTATAGTCCGGTTCCGGATCGCCCGGTCTCATTCCTGACACGTCACCATGGGTCAGGAGAACAGTGCTCGCCCCTGCCCTGTTCCCGGCAATGACATCGAATCGAAAATCTCCCACCACCAAAAGCTGCTGTGTTGAAACATCCATCCGCATTGCGGCCGCATGCACGCCGTCCGGATGGGGTTTCGGCAGGGACTCCTCGCGGGTGACAACGGCGGCGAAATCGCGAATCGTCACGCCATTGAACTTTTGAAGGGACTTCTTCACCGACCCAAGACTATTTCGGGTAAGGATACCCATGACCAGTCCTTTCGCCTTCAGTGCAGCGATCAGCGTTTCAACCCCCTCATTGGGGCGGGACGCCTCGGCAGCCAAATCCTCCATCTTTTCTAAATCCCTCATCAATTTCGCCCTCCGGGCGGGTGACACCGTATCCAGATATTCGAGGATGGGTTGATCCAAAGGACACCCCAATTCCCGCTTGATCGCCGGAAAGTCGAGGGCGCCGGGGGAGGTCAGCGTCCCGTCAAAATCGAACAATACACCCTTAATCATCACTCCTCTTTCCAGACCGGCGTCCTTTTTTCAAAAAACGCACGCATCCCCTCGACAGCATCGGCCATCACGGCATTTGCCGAAATCACCTCTTTGCCGTATTGGTAGGCCTGCTTTTCACCCATTTCGATTTGCTGATAAAACGCTTGCTTGCCCACGCCCAGGGTGACCAGGCTGTACTGCGCAATTGCTTGGCTCAACGCCCAAGTTTCAGTTTCCAGGGATTCCTTTGAGACCACACGGTTGATCAGCCCATGGCTCATCGCCTCTTGGGCGCTGATAAATTCACCGGTGAGCACCATTTCCAATGCCTTTTTCCGGCCCACGGCACGGCTAAGCGCCACCATGGGTGTTGTGCAGAACAGCCCGATTTTCACACCGGGGGTGGCAAACCGGGCATCTTTTGCCGCAACAACGAGATCACACGCCGCGACCAGTTGACAGCCCGCGGCGGTGGCAATCCCATGCACCTGACCAATGACCGGCTGCGGAATGGAATGGATCAATAGCATAAGGTCGAGACAGGTCTGAAAAAGACGGCGAATATCATTGAGCGGAGTATCCAGGATCTCTTTCATGTCATGTCCTGCACAAAATGCAGGTCCCGCGCCTTTGACAATAATTACCTTTGCGGATTTCTTTCTCGCGGCCTGAGTGAGACAGGATGAAAATTCTTCCAGGAGTTCCAGGGACAGGGCATTTCGTTTGTCAGGCCGGTTCAAGGTAAGCAATCCAATTTTTTCCGTCTCCTCGTACAGGATATTTTTGTAACTCATGCTTTCTCCTTCACTGCGTGTTTTAGAAATACCTGCCGGTTTTCTCGTCTTTTTCGAGCATCCCTCGCAAAACAAGCAGGGTCTGGTTACGATCTTCCAGGTTCAGGGCCTGTTCGAGACCGCCCGCATCCAGATTCATATTGATGGCCTCCTTTGTCAATCGCAAGCCCATGGGGTTCTTGCCGCTCATGGTGACGGCCAATTCCATAACCGTGTCGAGGAGATGCTCTCGATCCGCGACCCTGCTCGCAAGACCCAGAGAGATTGCTTCCCCTGCGGACATGAAGTTTCCAGTGAGCATGAACTCATAGGCCCTGCCCGCTCCGATGAGGCGAGGCAAGAAATAGCTGCACGCCATGTCCGCGCCCCCAAGTCCGATGTTGATGTATGCGGCGGAAAAACGGGCATCGGGGGTTATCACCCGAATATCGGATGCCAGAGCAAAACTGAAACCGAGGCCCGCTGCGGCACCGTGTACGGCTGAAACAATAGGTTGCGGCGCCCGGCGCATGGCAAGCGTCAACCTTGCCAGCCGCGCCTGGAATCTGTAGAACTGCTCCGAATTCATCTCCGAGGCCATTTTCATGGCCTCTTTCATGTCCAGACCCGCACAGAAACCATGATCTCCGTTTCCCTTCAAGATCAATACATGGGTGTCCAAATCGTACAGGCGCTCCCTCCAGAAGGACTCCAGCTCCTCCATCATGGCATGGTTCACCGAATTATACTTTCGGGGACGATTGAGGGACACGATGCCGATTCGCCCTTCCGTGACCTCGTATTCAATGGTCTCGTAATTCATAAAGGCTCCTATCCCGGTTCCGAACGGAAAGGGACTCCAGCCCCTTTCAAGCCCCTCTTTTCCGACCCAAATCCCATCCGTTGTCTCCGCGCATGGCATGGCGGCGCATTTCGGATCGGGGTCCGGGACAGGCGCCGGAATCCGGTATATTTACCTCGTTTACACCTCAATTTTTTTCAGATTTCAGCAGGGCTTTCAGATTGCCGAAAGGATTGTGCGTAAGATTCTCTTTCCCTCCCTCTCCCACTTCAGCTCCTCCGCCTTCCAGGTGGTCGAGGTAGCGACGGTGCTCGTTATCGTGGCAGTAAATACAAAGGTTTTCCCAGTTGCTGCCGTCGGGAGGATTGTTTTCATGATTGTGGTCCTTGTGATGCACCGTCAAAAGATGGAGATTTCTGTTGCTGAACTCTCGACCACAGCGGGCGCATACCCAGGGATGTATTTTCAGGGATTGTTCCCGATACCCCTGCTCCCGGCCCGCTTGCGCACGACGGGCTTCCTCAATAACCCGCTTCATTTTTTCCTTGTCGATCTTGGCGGCGACCGGTCTACGCGGACCAGAACTTTTCAACACCATTGTCGGCTCCTCCACGGGCTGAGGTCTTTCTCAAATCCGCTCATACTTCCCCATCAGCTCCGCTCTTTCAAGAACATGCCCTTCCATAGCGCTTTCAACCTGCGCTTTGGTTGACTTTTCTTCAAGCTCCAGTTCTGCGTCCAACGCATACAGCTTGAAAAAATACCGGTGTTCCCTGTCGGGTGGACACGGACCATTGTATTTCAAATTTCCGCTGGTCCCGATACCGTGCGTACCCATGGGCTCTTCGCCTTCCTCGACCTCACTCAGATTCGCAGGGATGTTAAAAACCACCCAATGATCCCACATCCCGTCTGCTCGCAGATGCTTCGGCACATCCGGATCATCCATGAT
>JAWOGN010000402.1:0-13079 GCA_046496815.1 Desulfatiglandaceae bacterium | reverse complement strand
TATTCATCGGATGGGGCTTAGTTTTACAGGTCGGAAGTCAACATCGTTGACGGCAAACGGCTGAATGGCTATGCTTACAAAATCAAGGTTGGAGATTCGATGACGACGGCTCGGAGGAAACGCATCCAGCAGGGAAGCTCTCAGCACAATCCGCCGAGTGGGAAACGCGGGAAATGACATAGATGGGGTGTAAAACAAGACAGAGAGATGCCTGGCTTGCACCTCTCAACACCCGGAAGGATAAAAGAGAGGGCGTATGACTCATTAAGATTGATTCTATTGGGTTGCAAGATGAGACCCTAAGGGTTATGTAAAGCTTAATTCGAGATAGGGGGAGAGACAAGCGTGCTTCTAACGAAACAATTCAGTCAATTATCGACCGCTTTCGCAATGATAGTCATCCTGTTGGGCGGATGTGCCTCTTTGGGTCCTGCGGTTCCGCCTGTCAAAGAGATAGCGAAACCGGAATTGGGAGTACACAATACGGGGTGGTGGAAAGTAAGCTTTCAAATGAGATGGCCCGAAGAAACCGAACCATGCTGGCACATGGATCTTTTTATCGCCCATGCAATCGTTTCCCCTGTTGTGGAAACTTACAGCAAGGACATCGTTCTGTGGCGCTTCCACCGAAGAGCGGCGCGCGACCAAAGCGGGCATCAGTTCAGCTTCATTTTCTATTGCTCCGGTGAAATCGCGCAGGAGATCCAAAATTCCATTATTGGCAGTAGGAACCTGGAAAAGATGAAAACCGCCGGTGAAATCGTTCAAGATATTTACGATGATACGGGCAGCGTTTCCAAGCCTCGAATAGAAGATATGAGTGATTCCAGATGGTCTCCTCCCATCAAGAGATCGTGGCCCTATTATATCATGGGCGTCAGTCAAATGTGGCTCGATCTGATTGTGCAAATGGCGGAAAAAACGGGCGATGGGGAAGGCCCTTCGACACTCGGAGAAGTAGAGGCATTTTACAAACGGATTGATGAACTCATAACGGAATCGTGGCGGGAAGAGGGTCGCCATGCCTTGTTACATCATTTGAATGCGATATTCGGTTACGAGCCCATTGCCGTCTATGAAAAGCGCTTCTTGACATTTTAAGAAAAAAACGTCGTTCTCCATGTTGCAAGGCAGGTTCAAGAGAAGGCTCTCTGGGCATTTGGAGATATCGGACAGCATGAACCTTATATTTTTTACTATTGTTATCGTCGCATTTCTTACCGCAGGATGGCATCAACTTGGCTGGATTCCAGCCGAAGGTGAGACAGCCCCTATGGAAGCCCTGTCGAAAGCCATGGTGGAGTCCGCCGCCGGGTCAGTGGAATTGGCTCTGGGTCTGATTGGTGTGATGACACTTTTTTTGGGGCTGATGAAGGTGGCCGAGGTGGGCGGTTTGTTAAGCGTGCTTGCGCGTCTGATTCGTCCCGTAATGGTGAGGTTGTTTCCCGACGTTCCTTCAGACCATCCGGCCATGGGTGCCATGATCTTGAATATGTCTGCCAACGCCATGGGGTTGGGCAACGCCGCGACGCCGTTCGGGATTCGGGCCATGCAGGAGCTGGACAAACTCAATTCGCACCCGGGTACCGCTACCGATTCGATGGCCTTGTTCCTTGCCATCAATACCTCCAACGTGACGCTGTTACCAACCGGTGTGATCGCGTTGCGGGCGGCCGCGGGATCGACCGATCCGGCCGGAATCCTTGCCACGACGCTTTTCGCCACCCTGTGCTCAACGATGATCGCCATTATTGCGGCCAAAGGATATGGGCGGTTCTTTCGATTGAAGTCCATTGCGGAGAAAGGAAAGGGGAGAAAGGTTGAAGATGTGGTGGCGGAGGAGGAAGCGACTTTACCGGAAGCGTCCACGGAGGCCTATCCCGTGTGGGTCGGTTTCTCTGCAGTCTGTGCCTTGCTTGCATTGGTTCCCGTGACCGTTGTGTACGGCAGGACCTTATCCCCCTGGATCATTCCGGGACTCATGGCAGGTTTTCTAGGGTATGGCGTCATAAGGCGCGTGCGAGTCTATGAGGTGTTTGTAGAAGGGGCCAAGGAGGGTTTTCATGTGGCAATTCGGATCATTCCCTACCTGGTGGCCATTTTGGTGGCGGTCGGTATGTTCCGAGCCAGCGGCGCAATGGAAGCGATGGTGGATGCATTGGGTCCGTGGACGGGAAAACTCGGTCTGCCTGCTGAGGCGCTGCCCATGGCGCTGATGAGGCCTCTGTCGGGTTCCGGGGCATACGGCATTCTGGCTTCCATTATCAATGATCCGGCTATCGGCCCGGACAGCTACATCGGCTATCTGGTTTCAACCTTTCAAGGCTCGACCGAGACAAGCTTTTACGTATTGGCAATCTATTTTGGGGCGGTCCAGATACGACGTGTGCGCCATGCCCTGGCCGCTGCGCTGACGGCGGACGTCGCCGGGATTGCTGCTGCAGTGGCCGTCTGCGCGTATCTCTATGGATGAATGGTGAGTTAGAAATTTCAACAGGGCAGGAAAAAAAGAACCCGTGCTCGGTCGATTTGTGAGCGGGCTTGACGTCGGGGCGTTCGGACTCACCGCTTATCCGGTGAAATCGGCGTCATTGTTGCCCATATCCGGGTGGGAGTGACGGTCACTCATTTCCCATAACACCCCGCGGAGTTTCCCTATGGTCGTACAAAAAACGTGGCAAAATCGGATTCAAAATTGTAAATAGTAACGTCTCTCTTTCCGTTCGCTACGTTGTTGGAATTCACACCCATTGAAATTTCATGAAAGGGGAAGGGCTGCCATGTTTCTTACCCGATGGGGAAGTGGCGATTTCATCGGGATGAAATGCCACGGCTTGACGCCATGAATCTGCGCCAAGTTTGACTTTTTTAACGCAGGGCTTGTCGAGTGAAGGTGGAATCTCACTTTGAACAGGGGAGGTGGAGAATGCTACAGACGTCGCGTACCCAGACGCGTTCGGTGGGAATGCAAGTTTTGACCGAGGATCAGATCTGGGAAATCCGGCAGGCTGCATTTGAGGTCGTGGAAAAGGTGGGTTTTAAATGCACGCATGCGGGTGGAAGAAAAATGTTGGCTCAGGCCGGCGCTGTCGTCAAAGGCAGTGTCATCAAAATCCCACGCTATATCGTTGAGGGGTGTTTGCTTTCGGCACCGCAAGGATGGACCATTTATGATCGCAACGGCAAGCGGGCCATGGAGGTGGAGGGGAGAAAGAGCCACTATGGCACATCAACCGCCAGCCCCAACACCAAGGATGCGCTGACCGGTGAGTACCGCGAAACGCAAATTGCGGACATCAGCACCGGTGCCAAAGTGACCGATGCTCTGGAACATATCGATTTTGCAATGCCGATGGGTTCCGCTCAAGATGTGCCGGGAGATGCCGCCGACTTGCACGAATTTCAGGCCGTGGTGGCGAACACGACCAAGCCGATTGTCTTTATCGGTTACACGTCGCTCGGTTGTGAATACGTTTACGAAATGGCTGCGACAGTGGCGGGAAGCAGGGAGCATCTCTCTGAACGCCCTTTCTTGATTCTTTACCCCGAAGCCATCGCGCCGTTACAGTTTCCGGAAGAAGTCGTCAACCGGATTTTTGTTGCCGCGGATCGGTTCATGCCACAGGTGCCGGGTTCAACTGTACAGGCAGGCGCTACAGGACCGGTCAGCATGGCGGGGGTGGTTGTGCAGATAACGGCGGAGGCATTGATCCATCTCACCCTGGCGCAGTTGCGCAAGACCGGATGTCCGGTCTCCATGAGTGGCAATGTCGGCATTCTCGATATGTCGAGCGGGCTCCTTGCCATGGGTCCACCGGAAAATAGTCTGGCGGTGGCGGCCCAAGCTGAAGTGGCCCAGTCCTTCAATTTGCCCACCTGGGGGTTGGCGGGTATGACCGATGCGAAATCTCTCGATGCTCAGGCCGGTATTGAGAGCGCTTTTTCAATCCTAAGCCAAGGGCTTGCCGGGCTTAACCTGATCCACGATGTCGGTTACATGGCATCGGGTATGGCCTGCTCCTGCGAGCAGCTGGTAATGGGCAATGAAATCATCGGCATGAGCAAACGGTTCGTCCAAGGCATTACGGTAAGCGCCGAAACGCTCGCACGGGAGGTGATCGATGCCGTGGGCCCAGGGGGTCATTTCTTAACCCAGAAACACACGCTCGATAACTTCCGAAAAGAACTCTGGATGACCAAACTTTTCAATCGCCAGCCGATCAAAGCATGGCAGGAGGCAGGTCAACCTACAATGGAAAAGCAGGTTCAGCACAGGGTTCGTGAAATTATTGAAACCCACAAGCCCGAGCCGCTTGATAGTAAGGTTCTGGACGCGCTGGAACGGTTAAAAAGGGAAGGGGAAAAGGATGTGTTAAAAAAGTTGGCAAGGGACTCAACTCGGCTGAGTGCGCGTACTCGGCAACGACTGCAATGATTCTCAGTCATCGGCACATTTGACGGTTTTATCCTGTCTCTATAAAAATTGCGGTCGGATCTGTAATATCTCGGAGGCTGTCCGAGCCGGTTCCCAATGCGTGTTGTGAGATGAAGGATGGGCAATCCAATTTGCAGGGCTTTTAATGCTATAAAAGAGATGTAGATATGCAATTTCAGAAACTTAAACTCAAAAACGTTGAAGGCAAGGCACTGTCAGCTCGCCTGGACTTGCCGATTGATGAAAAGCTTACGACATACGCCATTTTTGTGCACTGTTTCACCTGTTCGAAGAATCTCAACGCGGTGGGTCACATTAATCGAGCTCTCGCGATGAACGGAATTGCCGTCTTGCGCTTTGACTTTACGGGGCTTGGAGAAAGCGAGGGAGATTTCGCTGATACGAATTTCTCCTCCAATGTGGCAGACCTCGTGGCTGCGGCTGATTTTCTCACTGCGAACTTTGAAGCACCGCAGCTATTGATCGGGCACTCGCTGGGTGGCGCCGCCGTGTTGCAGGCTGCGCAAAGCATTCCTTCTTCGGTGGCCGTGGCTACAATTGGTGCACCGGCAAGTCCATCCGATTTAGGGCATCTGTTGGGAAGGATGACTGAGGATATTGAAAGCCGCGGTGAGGCGGAAATTACATTGGCCGGGAAGACCTTTCGACTCAAGAAGCAATTTCTTGATAACCTCAAAGAGGTTCGAATGAAGGAATCTCTTCAGAACCTTGATAGAGCATTGCTCATTTTCCACTCACCCGCGGACGAAATTGTGGACATCAAAAACGCCAGGGTGCTATTTGAGGCGGCCCGACAACCGAAGAGTTTTATTTCCCTGGATCAGGCCGACCACTTGCTATCAGATCGCAACGATTCCGTCTACGCCGGTTCGGTACTGGCGGCATGGGCGCGGAAATATGTGGCAGTGCCGGACGATTTAACGCCGCAAAGAGATCTGAAGGACAATCGGGTAGTGGTGCGCATTGGGAAAAAAGGCCTACAGACGGAAATTATAGCCAACGAACACAGGCTTATTGCCGACGAGCCCATTGCCGTTGGGGGGGCGAACACAGGTCCGACACCTTACGACTATTTGGTTGCCGCACTGGGTGCCTGCACTTCCATGACAATCCGGCTTTACGCGGATCGCAAGCAGTGGCCCGTTGAGGGAGTGACTGTGAGGTTGAAACATCAGAAAATCCACGCGGAAGATTGCGAGCAGTGCGAAACGAAAAGTAATGGGAAAATTGACTACATCGAACGCGAAATCGAACTTCTTGGGCCTCTCGGCGAGGCACAGCGTGCCCGACTAATGGAAATTGCAGACAGATGTCCGGTTCACCGAACCTTACGTTCTGAGATAGCGATCGGCTCACGATTAAAAGACTGAAGCCGAACGGGCGGGAAAACCAACAAAGCGACTTTTGTGCAACTCCGGCTTAGATTTGTTGAAGACCCGGTCCCGGCTTTTTTTCGTTTCTTAGCACGCTAAAATAGGGGACAAACAGATAACAGTTGGCAAACACCCGTCCAATTACAAGGGAAAGGGCTGCCGCAGTTGCACCGATCAGCCCCAAGAACTTGATGGTGAGGAAGAGGCATATGATGATGCCCGCTACCTCGATGGCAGTCGCAATGGTAATGGGTGTGGTGTGCCTCGTACTGACCAACACAGATCTCTGAAAGGAGAGCAAAACCATAAGCCCCGGAATGACGGCCAGTATTTTGGTGGGAAGAATGGCAAACTGATTGAGCTCCAGCGATAGACCCGAAACATGGTGAAACCAAACCAAAGACAACGGGGTGAATGCAATGAGCGAGAGGCCGCCTGTGGCTGCGATACCCAACAAAACCGAAAAATTTCGCAAGGGTTTGTAGCCCTCATTGTTTTCGCCCAACAAGGCGATCCCGACCTCCTGGAAGGACAACCCCATACTTCTAAACAGAAACACCAGAGAATTGATTACGGGCAATACAGCCAAGGATTCGATCGCCATGTGACTGTGTCCCATAAATAAAGTTACCAGGGGTTGAACCGTTAAGGCCAGAATGGAAGTGAGTGCCAGAGGGTAATAAAACCTTGTGATATATCCGTAATCCAACCGTATTGGGTTTGATTTCGTTTGTTCTTTGAACAATAGATCCTTGACCGATGTGCGGGCCATAACCTTGCTGACGATGGCTTCGGCGCACACCCCTCCTGAGAGTGATAATGCGCCCACGACAGCGCCGTCCAACCTGAAGAGATTATACCAAACGGCTGCCGTCGATGCCATTGTGGACAGACGCACAACGGTTCCGTAGGCCACTCTGCGGGTGAGGTTGCTCCGAATGAGAATTCCCTGGTAGAAGCGTCGATACCCAATGGCAGCCGGCCAGGGAACAAGGATGATGCATGCAACGTGGGTAAGACGGGCGACATTTTCAGGTAATCTGATCAAGTCCTGAGTCATGAAGTAAAAGACCGATGGCAGCAGAAAAATCCCCATCATGAGCGTAACAGCACCATTCAAAATATAGGTGAAATTTCTTAACTTGATGAAGGAGTCTTTGTCTTTTACCAACGCCGTGGATGCGCTCATCATCATAATTATCGGCGCTTCCACAAGCACAGCAAATGAAAATGCCACACCATAGGCCGCAAGATTGTGTTTGGGGTCTGCCAAGCGGGCGATGACTGCGGCAAGGAAAGGTCCCTCGGCAGCCATCATGAGCCAGGTCGCAGCCAATGGCACCCAAAAAACAAATATGTGTTTGAAAGTGAGGGTTTGGTTCGGCATAGCCGCTAATGTATGCACTGGAAATAAAACACGCAAGGCATAGATGGCGGCACGGCGCTTTGAAATCAATAAATTCTTGATTACCCCCGGCGGGGGGTCAGTTTAGAATCCCGGAAAATCCGAGTTCCTAAATTGAAACAGGCAAATTTGGTTAAAGTATGACATGTTAATAAATTCCTTCCTGTTCCCCTTTTGGAAAAGGGGGGTCGGTGACGCGCCAAATATGAAAAACAAGCAATTCTGGAAAAATAAGACCTTGAACGATATGACTCGGGACGAGTGGGAGTCACTTTGCGACGGATGTGGTATTTGTTGTTTGAAGAAAACAGCAGATGAAGAAACCGGTGAGATTCGAGTTACGCCTGTTTCTTGCGATTTTCTGGAGACGGTCACTTGTCGCTGTATGGTCTATGTCGACCGGATGCTTGTCAATCCTGATTGCATTGTACTGTCTCCAGAAAAATTGGCGAATATAAAATGGTTGCCCAATACTTGCGCCTATCGCTGCCTTGCCGAAGGAAGAGAACTGAAATGGTGGCATCCGCTAATATCCGGTGATCCCAATACAGTGCATGAAGCAGGTGTGTCGGTGCGTGACAGGGTGGTGCAGGGAAGCTACGTTCATCCCAAAGAATTTTTGGAAATGATCCGAATTAAGTTGGAGACGTGAGCCTTGAACCTGAAAGGACAGAACAAGACAGGAGGAAACACCATGCCAATATTTATGATGTTCGGCAAGTATTCGTCAGAATCCTTAAAAGGAATCAGTTCGGAGAGAACCGAAGCGGCCGTAAATGTGATCAAGAGAAATCACGGAAAGGTTGTATCGATGTATGCCGTGCTTGGAGAACATGATCTTGTTTTCACGCTGGATTTCCCTGATGCGGAGAAAGCATTCGCCGCATCGGTCGCATTGAATGCGTTAACGGGTATTTCTTTCACGACATCGCCGGTGGTTGAAGTAGAGAAGTTCGATAGGCTTGTGGCAGAAGCGAAAGATATCTGACGAGCGGGAAAAATTTTGCTTTGTGGGGAAGGAAAGGCTGAATTGGGCAAATGCAGGCTCATTTAGGTACTGTGTTGATGAAATTTCAGAAGAAACCTAACGGGTTGGCCCACGCAGGCCATGCCCATGAAACGCAATGCATCGTGATTTTCTTTGGTTTTTTCTCTTCCGGCTTTGGAATCTCCACATTCAAAATACCGCGCTTATGAGCCGCTCTGATTTGCACTTTCACCTCCATTCAGTTGCGGAGTCCGCTCAACATGTTGCGCCAGAATCTTGTAATATGTTCTAATGCGGTCTACATAGCGAACCGGTTCATTGCCTCTCGCGTAACCATGAGATAACGTTCGGTAGTATTTTTTCAGGCGGAGCAACGGCAGGGTCGAGCGCACGCCATGCCAAGTGCTTGGATCTTTGCCCAATCGTAGTGCAAGGGTTCTGGCATCTTCCAAGTGGCCCCATCCCACGTTGTAAGCCGCCAGGGCCATGAAAGTTCGGTCCGGCTCAGGCACCGCATCCCCGATCCTTTCGCGGAGCCGGGCCATATAGCGAGCCCCTGCAGACACGGACTGCTCGGGATCCATGCGGTTTTTCACCTTCAGAACTTTTGCCGTTTCAAGGGTAAGCATCATCAAGCCTCTGACTCCCGTGAAGCTTTTTGCCCTGGGATTCCAGTGGGATTCTTGATAGGCTTGAGCGGCGAGAACCTTCCAATCCAGTCCGTATTCTTTTGCAGCGTCCTCAAACAACTTTTGGTATCGGGGGAGACGATCCGTTATGCGCCTGCGGTACCTCATGAGGTCAACATAGTCAAAAGCCTCCATTTGCTCGAAATAATGCTGGGATAGCCGATCCACGAGGGCCCTGGTTGACGGCGCTTCGAACCACCGGTAAACAGCTGTTTGCAGTTGTCGGTTGTGGGGATGCATTCCCCAGGCCAAATCCTGCACCGCTCCGAGGTTGAAGTGAATCGATAATTCCGGATAGTA
This sequence comes from Desulfatiglandaceae bacterium, assembly GCA_046496815.1. Taxonomy (GTDB): domain Bacteria; phylum Desulfobacterota; class DSM-4660; order Desulfatiglandales; family Desulfatiglandaceae; genus JAWOGN01. Next base: position 3,868 of record JAWOGN010000402.1, on the reverse strand, counting down.
TCTTCGATTCAACGCAATGATGTCGGAATAAGCGACGGTAAGGGGAATGGCGCCTTGCCAGGTCAACTCCAGAAGTTGTTCGGTTTCATATTCCGAGACTGCGTTCCAGGAAAGTTCAGGGTATTCATCTTTTAATTTCATCAAGGTTTCCTCATGGGCCGTGCCGGCTCTCACCCAGAGCGACTCACCCGCCAGGTCTTTTACACTTTTCGGGTCAGGGCCGTCACGGCGACCTACGACCTGCTGTTGAACTTTCAGATACCCGGGACCGAAGGAGAGTCGTTGCGTGTGATGATCGGCAGCGGAATAACCCGCCGCAATCAGGTCCGCATCACCGCGAAATAACGCGAGCACCATGTCCTGATAATTATCGAGTACAACCAGTTTCAACTTCACCCCCAGATGTCGCGCAAAAGCCTCCGAGAGCTCATACTCGAATCCCATGAATCCATGGGGGCCTTCATAATAGCAGATCGCATTGTTGCGGGTTATCACTCTGAGTTCACCTCTGGCCTTGATGGCTTCCAAATCATCCCTGATGAATGGCTGCTCACAGCTTAACGCCGCCGCAAAAGTGATTCCCAGCAAAATTATAACGAACAACCTCTTGATGTTGCCTATCCGCTTTTTCATAGAAAAACCGAACCTATTATTCTTTAAATTCAGTTTTAGGAAACACAAAGCCGTCACTGAATTTCACTTTTTTTTAAAAATGACCGTTGTTCGAGCACAATGGATCCCCAACCTGAGTCTTTTAAGTGTGGGAGCATAAGCGAATGCGTATTGGGTGTCAATAAATGACGTTTTGGGTTTTTTCTCAGTGAGGCCACAAGGATACTCCACCCGGTAATTTCATAACCGTCTTAAGTCAGAGAATTCGACTCAACGGAGGATTCATGCGAAGTGAAAAGCCCATCTCAACCTGACGTAAAGGCAAGCGCCCAAGATCCATTGAGGGAGCCATCCATGTACAGTGAAAGTCTTTTTTGGAGGGAGGGATGGGTTGGCGCACTAAAATAAAGATTCACATTCCATTGACGACTTTTTTTAAAGGGCCTAAAACGGTACACATTTTTAGTTTAATATGCGCCTTTCTTGTGCTATCAAGACGTATTATAATCTTAGTCTTCTCTCTTGTTGCGGGTTGGTGAGCGGTTTAGCGACCGGGCATTTCCTTCAACGCTGTGTTGAGGCATGGTTGCCGTAAGGTGTTCCGCCTTGGGGGGTGACAGTGCGCCAGCCGGGGTGAAGCGCGGGGGAAAGGAAAAATCATTGGGAATGTTCAAAAAATAGGACCCTGACTTATGAAGCGTAATGCAAGGATTGACAGGAAAACAAAAGAGACGGAGATACATCTCCGCCTCAATCTCGACGGAACGGGCTGTTCGCAGGTGGACAGCGGCATTCCTTTCATGGATCACATGCTGAGTCTGCTGGCGGCGCATGGGTTCATGGATATTGAGTTGAATGCACGGGGGGACACCGATGTGGATGATCACCACACGGTTGAGGACCTGGGAATTTGCATCGGGTTGGCCCTAAAGGAAGCACTCGGTGAGAAGAAGGGCATCAAACGATATGGTGAGGTAACGCTCCCAATGGACGAAGCCCTGGTCCGGGTCGTGATGGATATCTCCAATCGCCCCGTTCTCTCATACCGGGTCTGCCTACAAACCCAAAGGACCGGGACATTTGACACGGGACTTATCAAAGAATTTTTCCGTGCACTGGTCATGAATGCGGGAATGACAGTCCACATCGACCTCCTGGCGGGAGAAGAGCCTCACCATATTTCAGAAGCCATTTTCAAGGCATTTGGTAGGGCTATGGATCAGGCGAGCGATTCGGAGAATCGGTTGAAGGGAAATGTGCCATCGACAAAAGGTATTCTATAAAGGATTCATGAGCTAATGGTTAGGAAAACCAACCGCAGAAAAATATCTTGCTTGTATCTATCCCTTGTTATCGGTCTCCTGTTAAACGCAGGGTGTCAGTTTCAAAAATCCTTTGTTTCAAAGGAGAAGGCGCTGCCTATATATGTCAGCAAGGTGATGGTCGCCGGATTTCGTACTGCGTTGTCCCGAGGCGATGCGTCGAATGCGATCCGAGATCCTATTTCAGGCGGTGTTTTTATGGCAGAACCGGTGCCGAATGAAATCGCACAGAAAATGAGCCGTGTTCTTTATGAGAAGGTTTCGACGGAAAAAGGTTTTGATACGGTGTCACCGAATCAGGCGAAATGGGGGTTTTCAAGCGTAGTCCGGGCAGAGAACAATTTGACTGTGAGCACCCTTGAAATCCTCCAAAAAGTCGGCAGCAGTTTTGGGGCAGACGCGGTTTTAGCAGGCCATATATACCGGTGGCGGGAACGAGAGGGCACCGACTTTGCCGCCGGCCGCCCTGCCTCCGTTGCGTTTGATCTGCTCCTTATCAGCGTTGCTGAAGGCCGTATTCTGTGGAAGGGGAAATTTGACAAGACACAGCGATCGTTGTCCGAGGACGTTCTGGACCTCGCGACATTTCGAGAAAGCGGGGGGCGATGGATCACAGCAGAAAAGCTTGGGATGCTCGGACTTCGGGATTTACTGGCCGAAATGCCGGCAAGGAGGATTTCCGACGCCCCGGGTGAACATTTTGAAAGAGAGGGTCGGTGAATTGATAGTGATTCCTGCGATTGATATCAAGAACGGGTGCTGCGTAAGGCTTCGGCAAGGCAGGATATCCAAATCGACGGTTTTTTCGGATTTTCCGGACGAGATGGCCGTTAGGTGGTATGAGCAGGGTGCAAGGCGGCTGCACCTGGTGGATTTGGATGGTGCTTTTCAAGGCACACCGATAAATGGAAAGGTTGTGAGGCGGATTGTCGATGCGGTCCCGATCCCCGTACAGATGGGAGGTGGGATAAGGAATTTTCATACGCTGGAGACGTATTTGGATCTTGGCGTGAAATATGTGATTCTTGGCACGATGACCCATAAGGATCCAAACTTCGTGAAGCAGGCGTGCCGAAAGTTTCCGGGACAAATCATACTCGGAATTGACGGCATGAAAAACCGGGTTGCGCTGGAGGGTTGGACTGAAACGATTGACAGGACTCCCATTGAATTGGCGAAACAGCTTGAGATGACCGGCGCGCATGCTGTCATATACACGGACATTCGCAGGGACGGCATGAAAACAGGCCCGAATGTAGATGCGACGGGCGCCCTTGCTGAAGCGATTCAAATCCCGGTGATTGCATCCGGAGGGATTTCCTCAATTTCGGACGTTATTGAGCTGAGCCGTCTTTCTGAAAAAGGCGTGATAGGCATGATAATCGGAAGGGCCCTTTACGATGGGAGCCTGAATCTGGGTGAAGCAATAAAAAGTGGAGAAGTCGGTCATCCGTAACTTAATTATTTGTTGACATTCTTTTAAAAAGGTATATTTTTAATTATTTAGTCTACATAAATAGATTACGATTCGTCTCTAACCGTCGCGTTTTTGAAGTTTCCCCTCCAATTGATGAAGCCATGTCACTGAATGAGAAAATCGCCCAAGATTTGAAAGCCGCCATTAAGGCGAAGAATCAAATTCGAGTTTCCTGCCTGAGAATGCTGAAGACTTCGGTGAAGAATAAGGAGGTTGAAAACCGCCGGAAACTAGAGGATGAGGAAATCCGTGCCATTATTTCTTCCTCGGTGAGGAAGAGCAAAGAGGCGATTGAGGAGTTCAGACGGGGAAACCGTGAGGATCTGGCTCTCAAGGAAACGGAAGAGATCAACATCTTGTATGAATATTTGCCCCGGCAATTGTCCTCAGAGGAGATTGAAGAGATCCTGCGAGAAATCATTTCAGACCTCTCGGCGAGTGGCCCGAAGGACTTGGG
>JAWOGN010000241.1:0-17988 GCA_046496815.1 Desulfatiglandaceae bacterium | reverse complement strand
GCGGATCAAGCACGACTCTATTTTGAAAAAGCCATGGAGATAAGCCAGGGGCAGTTCTACTTTGTTCAGTACCATTATGCGAAGTATTATGCAGTAAGAGTTCAGAATAAAGAACTGTTTGTGCAATTAATTCAGGATATTATCGACGGGCAGCCTGACCGGCTTTCGGCAGCCTGTCTCATCAATTCGGTCATGAAGCAAAAAGCCAAAAAATTGCTCGCGATGTCTGAAGATCTATTCTTTTAGGAGGGTGGTGTGTGTAAGCAAAAAACGCTTTTAATTTTGTGCCTTTGTCTTTCGATTTCCGTATGCCGTCAGGCTGTTTCCGCGGACCATGTAAATACCCAACCAAAACACCTCATCAAATTTGCAACTGTCGCTCCGGAGGGATCTACCTGGATGAAACACATGCGAAAGCTTGACAAAGATATACGGGAAAAAAGCAACGGCGAGGTGGGGTTTCGGTTCTATGCCGGGGGAGTTGCAGGGGACGAGGTGGATGTCTTGAAAAAAATGAGAATCGGACAGATCCACTCTGCTGCGTTTTCGGGTGTGGGGTTCGGCCAGATTCTCCCGATGGTGAGGGTCCTCGATCTCCCCTTTCTGTTTCGAAACAACGAGGAGATAGACCGGGTCCATCAGCAATTAAAAACTTTCTTCGGAGATCAATTCAGGCAAAAAGGATTCGAATTGTTGGCCTGGGCGGAAGTGGGCAACGTACATCTGTTTTCCAAAAGACCGATTCAAGAGGTAAAGGATCTCTCCGGGCTCAAGCTGTGGACTTGGACGGGCGATCCCATCGCGAAAGCGACTTTTGTCGCAATGGGTGTGAACCCCATTCCCCTGGCGATCACGGATGTGACCACCGGGCTCAACACCGGCATGATTGATACGGTTTACGCGCCCCCGCTTGGTGCGCTGGCGCTTCAATGGCACAGCGCCTTGAGAACCATGATGGGTTTGCCCCTCGTCCATTCAACCGGCGCAGTGCTCATCTCATCCAAATACCACAAAAAACTTTCGCAAAAACTCGCCAATCTACTTGCAAAAACCTATGAAGCGGCAATGCGGGATCTTACCCTTGCACTGAGGCTTCAAAACAATGAAGCCGTCAAATTGATCCAAGACAGCGGACTGAGCATTACTCCCAAGCCTACGGGACAGGCGCTGCAGGAATTCTACAACGTGCACGAACAGGTCGCAAAAAAACTCACCGGAGAAATCTATCCCAAGGAACTCCTGGAGCGTGTATACGACATTCTCGGTCGACGTTAACCGGTGTCCGCAACGACGAATCGGGGTGCTTCAGCAACTCTCGAAAACCCTGCGACGCGCCGTTCAAAGCCCTCCGGCTCTGCCGGAAATTGCTTCTCGGTATAAATTTAGCGTTTTCAAATGGTGCGTTGGGGGCCTATTCCGCTGATCGGGGGTTTCAAAGTGCTGAATTGATATGCCGCTCGTAATTTGCAGATAAACTCGGAATACCATGGACATACTCAAACTGATTGATAAGGTTTTGGTAAAGGTGGAGGGGTGGCTCATCTTCGGTTTTCTCTCAGTGATGGTCACCTTTACTTTTATCCAAGTGTGCCTGCGCGGACTCTACACGCATGCCCATTTTCGATGGGCCAACATGCTGATGGGCTATCTGGATTGGTCCGAACCGCTTGTCAGACTTCTCGTGCTGTGGCTAACCTTTTTGGGCGCTTCGCTTCTTACCGGAGACAACAAGCACGTCAAAATCGATCTCTTCTCGAACCTGCTCCCACAGAAACTGAGACCCTGGCGCGAACTCATTCTCGCCGTTGTCTGCATCATCGTATCGGCCACGATGGTCTTTGTCTGCATCGGTTATGTGAAACTGGAAATGGAATTTGGCGGCACTGTCTTTCTTCGTTTGCCCAACTGGATCGGCCAATTGATCCTTCCCTTGGGGTTCGCCATGATTCTTTTTCGATTCCTTCTCAGGGCTGTCGACCAGGGATTTCGAATATCACGGGGAACCAAGAAATGATCGTGGCGATGGTATTGCTGCTTATTTCACTGGTCGTTTTGGGTCTGCCCCTGTTTATTGGAATTCTGGCAGCTGCGATGCTCGGTCTCTACACAAGCCAGGTGGAATTTACGGCTATCCCAATTGAGATCTATCGCTTGGCCAACGCTCCGGTACTCCTCGCCATCCCCCTCTTCACATTTGCCGGTTATTTGCTGGCGGAAGGACGCACCTCTGAACGCCTGGTTCGCTTTACGAGAAGTCTGTTTGGATGGCTTCCCGGTGGTCTGGGCGTCGTTGCGTTGGTAACCTGCGCTTTTTTCACTGCCATTACCGGAGCGACCGGGATCACCATCATCGCCCTCGGGGGGTTGCTTTTTCCTGCACTCATTTCTGAAAAATATGATCAGAACTTCTCGCTTGGACTGATAACAACCTCAGGAAGCCTGGGACTCCATTTTCCACCCAGCCTTCCAATTATATTATATGGGTTTGTTTCCGGAACGAACATTGAAAGCCTGTTTATGGCCGGGCTTATCCCCGGTCTCCTGATGGTGGGGATTCCATGCCTTTTCTCAGTGTACATGGGCAAGAAATGGAAACTTGACATGCCCGCTTTCTCACTCCGGGAATTCTTTTCAAGCCTCAAAAGCGCTGCCTGGGAGCTCCCCATTCCTTTCTTTATCATCGCTGGAATTTACTCCGGGTTCAGCACCGCAACGGAGGCTGCCGCACTCACTGCGGTTTACGTCTTTTCGATAAAGACGCTTGTTTTTCGTGAACTGAGCCTGAAAAGGGATCTTCCCCGGATCATGACGGAGAGCATGAAGATGGTGGGGGGTATCATGATCATTCTGGGGGCCGCTTTGGGATTTACAAACTACCTGGTTGACGCTTTCATTCCCATGAAAATCCTCACATTCATGGAGGGAATGGTTCAGAGCAAACTAGGATTTCTGCTTATTCTTAATCTTTTCTTGATTGCAGTGGGGTGTATGATGGACATATTCAGCGCGATATTGGTGGTTGTACCACTCATTGTCCCCCTCGCTTCCCGATTTGGAATCGACCCCGTCCATCTGGGAATTATTTTCCTTGCCAATTTGGGAATCGGGTACAATACGCCGCCGGTAGGCCTGAACCTTTTTATTGCCAGTTCACGCTTTGAACGACCCATCGTTCAAGTCTATAGGGCGACCCTCCCCTTTTTGTTACTTCTGCTTTTTACGCTCCTTTTGATCACATATTGGCCGGCGTTGAGCCTGATGCTGCCAAGCTTACTCAAACCGTAGCAGCGCTGAACCCGGAGAGGCACTCGGATGAGCCCTACACCCTGAAGCCAAGTCTAAAAATCTGTGGCGGATGTGCCTGGAAAATGCTATAAATATATTTTGATGAAATGCGCCAAGAAACCATTTTTCCTTTGCACATTCTGTGAAATGCCTTAATTTATTATTATCATGTTTTGTGATCGAATCGTGGAGAAAAATGGTAACCCTGTTGTCGCGTTTGTCTCTATATGCATAACGGGCATTTAGCCAATCCGGAGGATAGAAAGCATGCCGATCTATGAATTCAAGTGCAAAAATTGCGGGAATGTTTTTGAATTTCTGTGTTTCCGCAGTGCCGATAGCGATAATGTAACTTGCCCTTCCTGTGGTGAAAATAAAACCGAAAAATTGTTATCTGCATTTTCATCTTGCTCCAGCAGTTCCGGTTCGGCGTTTCCGAGCAGCGCCGCATCTTCATCCTGCGTGCCAAGAGGAGGTTTCTCCTGAGGTTAATCCAAAACAGCGGTGCGCTGTTTCGGTTGGGCTGCCAAAGCTTTGGCTTTCCAAGAACCCTTCCCCCATATCCTGTGAATTTTGATCGACATTGAGCAGAAATGATCAATCGTTCCAGAGGAAAGAAACAAGAGGATAAACGTATGAGTCTATGGATTCTTATTGGAGTCGTCGCAGCCTGGGTTGTTTTGCAGGCCTACATTTTGCCGAAATTTGGCATATCGACCTGATTGAGAAGCAGTTGTCAGGTGGACAACTCAGATTATCGGAATTCTACAAGTTCCAAAAATAAACAGGACCTAAACTGAGCGGTTCCACGTTTCCCGATGAAATCGGGATTCAGGGTTCAAAGGTTATAACCGCGTGAACTCCTATTCAATATGGATGAAAATTTGAGATGACCAACCTCACCCATTGGGGTAAAGCTGCCATGAGTGCACGAGCGTTTTGCCGCTGAGGGTCGTAACCAACCACGCTCATATCGAAGTGAGGTTTGCCGCTTGTCAGATCCGGCGACGGTCAAGCGGCATGACGCAGGGAAGGAAGCATTTTTCGGGTGAGGCTGAAGCAATCATTTGAAATCTTGATTGAATCGTTCCTTTGAAGTTATCAAATCCGTCACAAATTGGTTAAACAATTTCACATTGTCCTCATCGGAAAGCCCTTTTGTCAGTCTTTCTTCAACCATACCAACAGCGATGTCCACCATTTGGTCAGATAGCACCTTCCTGGCCACGGCGATGCGATGTTGAGAATAGATCTTCGCGCTTTTAATCATTCTTTCAGCCGAAAGCTTTGCTTCTTCTATGATCTTTTCTTTCTCTCTTTTGCCCATCTCAATCGCAAGCCCTCGAACTTCCTGTATACGGTTATCGATGTTCTGCAGCTTTTCCGCCTCGCCGTCCATTATTGACTTGACTTCGTCAAGCCGGCTCTCATTCTTTTCCAGTTCTCCCTGGATTTTTTCTCGAACACTACGCAAAAAATCCATAAGCGGGTTTTTTGCGTATTTCACAAAAACAAAGACCAACACACCGAAATTAAACCACAAAATGATCGTGTCCCAGAGCCTTCTGCCGGGGGTCGTCTCTCCGGAGGCAACGGCATCAGGGGCGAAGAAAAAAAGGCAAATCACGGCACTCGAGATTAAACCGCTGAGCAAAAACCGGTGAGTCCTCCGCATTGGTTTCAAGCCTCAATCCTCCTGCCGATCACATATTGGGTTATCTCTTCAGCGAGTGTCGCTGCCTCAGCAGCCAATAGTGGTTGCGTCCGTTCCACTTCCCTTTCAGCGTCCTTATCGGCTTCTGCTCTGATTGACATCACTTCTTTTCTGGAATCGTCAAGGGATTCTTCGGCCTCGGATATGCCTGAATTTTTGATTCGGACCCTTTCTTTGACCGCATTTTTTGAGGCGGCATTTAAGATTGAGAGATATTCGCTCTGCAATCGCTCGGTCTCCAGAGCAAGTTCTTCTATTCTCTTCTTTGTTGTCTGGACGTGGCCCTCTCTCTCATTTACCAGTTTTAGAATAGGTTGAAACAAGAGTCGGTTTAAGACAAAAATCAGAATCAGCAAATGAACTATCTGAAGAAACAACGTTGCGTTAATACTTATCATGAGTTCATACCACGAAATTCATATGTCGTTCCGTTGCAATATCCTTTTTGGATTACACCACAAAGAGGAGAAGTAACGCTACCACCAAGGAATAGATCCCCGTTGATTCTGAAACTGCTTGGCCCACCAGCATGGTTCTGGTTAACAGTCCCGCCTCTTCGGGTTTTCGGCCGATTGCCTCACAGGCCTTTCCGCCCACATAACCTTCACCAACGCCCGGACCAATAGCGCCCAACCCCATGGCGATGCCCGCACCGATAAATGCCGCTGCTTTGATCAGATCCGCACCTTCAATAGCCATATATCCCTCCTAAAAATAAGATTTAGTTCGCTTCGCGCACATTTGGACTGCCGGAGAAATGGATTCGGAACGACTTAAAAACAGAGCCCTGTCATCATTCCTCAAACCACAAAGATCAGCACCAGGCTGACGACCATGGCATAAATGGCCGTGGACTGCGACACTGCCTGACCCACCAGCATGGTTCGCATCAGCATGCCGGTTGCTTCCACGTTCCTGGCAACCCACCTCACCGCCCCTTCGGCGGTCATCCCGTTTCCTACTCCCGGTCCGATACCTCCAAAACCCGTGCAGATGCCTGCACCGATAAGCGCCATCGGTGCTGCGAGGGTCACGGCTTCGGGAAAAACTTTAAACATGAGAATGAAACTGACCAGAAGCCCGAAAATGGAAGGCGTCTGGGCAACCGCCTGGCCGACCAGCATGGTTGTGGTCACCTGGCCGAAGGTCTCGGGGTTCCTGGCAATGCCCTCGCAACTGGCCCCTGCGGCCATGCCCCCGCCCATCCCGGATCCAATGGCGGCTATTCCGGTAGCCAGGCCTGCTCCCAGCAAAGCGGCCCATGTCGGAGAAGCCGGTGCGTTCCCAAAATTTAGAAACAGAAGCATCAGCGCAACGACCATGGAAAAAATGGCCGGCGTCTGGCACACGGCCGAGCCGATGAGCATGTTGGTGGTCAAGCGGCCTGAGATGGCCGGTTGTTTTGCAATGCCCAGGGAAGCTTCCCCTCCGGGGTATCCCGAGCCGATGCCCGAACCGATGGCGCCGAATCCCATGCAGATCCCTGCTCCCAGCAAAGCAGCCCAGGTTGGGGAAACAGCGGCTTTACTGAAATCGAGAAACAGAAGCATCATGGCAAGAACCAGGGAAAAAATGGCGGGCGTCTGGCACACGGCCGAGCCGATAAGCATGTTGGTGGTCAAGCGGCCTGACATCTCAGGCTGTCTGGCGACGGCGAGACACGTTCCGCCTGCAGGATAACCTGCCCCGATGCCCGAACCGATGGCGCCGGCACCCATGGAAAAGCCGCCTCCGAGAAGCGCTGCCGCCTTTAAAAGGCTGTCCATAGGGAAGCTCATGAAGATCAAAAGAATCGCGATGACCAAAGCGAAGATGCCGGCAGACTCGGCCACTGCTTGGCCAACGAGCATATTCTTGATGATGTCGCCTGACTTTGAAGGATTCTCTGAAATCCCCTTGTTGGCCTGTCCGGCCGTGTACCCCTCTCCCAATGCCGCACCAATAGCACCCAGGCCTATACAGATGCCGGCACCAACGTACGCGGCCATTTTCACCGTTGTTTGAACATCGAAATCCATAACTATTTAACCTGCACCGAAATATAGACCAACGTAAGCATGGTAAAAACAAAAGCCTGAATCGTTCCGATAAAAAATCCGAAAAAAGTCATCAGAAACGGGGGAAGCACCAGACCGTAAACCAGATGAGAGACAATCAGGATAATAATGGAGCCGCCGAGGATGTTTCCGTAAAGACGAAAGGAAATGGATATGACTTTCGCAAATTCACCGATCACGTTTAAAGGAGCCATGAAAAAAATGGGCTGGAAATATTCCGAGAGGTACTTTTTAATGCCTTTTTTCTTGATCCCTGCGTAATGGGCGAGAAAGAAGCCCATGATGCCGAAGCCGAGTGGCGTGTTCAGATCCTTCGTCGGTTCCGAAAGCTTCGGGATAACGCCTATCCAGTTGCTCAGAAGGAGAAACATAAACAGACCGCACACAAGCGGGAAATAGGTTTTGGCCATTTGATCGTCCAAGGCATCCTTGGTGAGTCCGTAAAAGGATTTCACGAACAGTTCCGCCACAACCTGCAACGGATTGGGCATGAAGTTGAGTTTTCGGGTCGCCCCCAGGCCGAAGGCGATCAGCGAGGCCATAACGATCCAGGTCATGAAAATGGTCTCCGTATTAAAAACCAGATCCAAGCCAAACAACCGAATCACAAGTTGTGGTATTTCAGTGAGGTCGTTCATACATCTTTCCTGAACACGTTTATGGAATTATTCTTGGGCGGTGGAACCCCTGAAGCCTTTCTGGAGCCGCCTAATGACAAGATGATCGAGCATAATCATTATCTGGACTGCAAAAATACCGATGATCACGGCGATCAGATCTAAGGAAACCCACTTCACGGCCATCACCAAGGGAATCGCAAGTACACCGTATCGGGCCATCATGGAGCCGAAGCCGATAACATTGGCCTTTGCCCGCGATCGCCCGATCATCATGGGAATGGACCTTCCAAGAAGCAAGAAATTGAGAATGCTGAAGCAGGCCCCGAGAACGAGACCCTTGGCCACCGCCTTTTCACCGATCATTACAAACAGTAGTGCGACAAAAAGAGCGCCGCTTAAGGCCCAGGAGCAGATTCTCTTTTGAAGTTCCTGGACTTCACGATGTTGTGTCGTCATCCGGCCCTTTTCTTTTTCTGTCTGCGTTTATGATACCGGCGATTTGCCGGTAGGCGGTATAGCCCCCGCCTGCAATGCCCAGGAGGATGAAGATTGTAATGAACAGGCCCTTGGTTCCCAGCCACTTGTCAAGATAATACCCGACGGCAAAACAGAAAAGAATCGAACCTGCCATGGTCAGTCCGACCTGGCTGACCAGCGCCAGATCCTCAATCCAAGGCTTATCTTCCTTGAAATTAATGAACTTCACGTGCCGTCCACAACGGGTCGAAAAATATTCAAGCGTTGCTTATAAATCAGAGGTTTCGCGATTGTCAAGGGGAAAAAATCCAATTGAGCATATGCGATAATGAATGTGGGAATTCAGGACCCTTGTGGGAATGGCTGGGCCCCCCGGTTTTCGTTCAAACTCTATTTCGAATTTTCAGCAAAATTCTATGGAAAAACTTGACCTGCGGCCTGGGAGTCTGTATGCTGTTGTCGATATGAACGGGGGAATTTTGTTTGATTCATGCGTAGAATTGGAGGTGAGATATGGCCGGAAGCACATATAAAGTCATCGAGCTCGTGGGCACCAGTGATACATCCTGGGAAGATGCTGCCAGGACCGCTGTCGAGACGGCGGGTGAGACCCTAAAAGATCTTAGAATCGCCGAAGTCAGCAAGCTGGACATGGTGATTACAAGTGGAAAGGTGACATCATACCGTGCCAGGGTAAATGTTTCATTCAAGTATCAAAAATGATTATAGGATAACCCGTTAGCTTCACCCCCCCTGTCATAAGTAACCGGGCAGGCAAACGGATTGGTTTGCGTCCAAAGCCGGGCGATCCGTGAGCAAATCCCGACTTACTCGCTTAAGCGCCCTTTAAAATCGCCTCCAACTTTGCCGTTAATATTTCAAGCGTGAATGGTTTTTCCACGACCGCATCGGCGCCCGCATCCAAAATCCCCCGCACAAGTTCATTGTTCTCATCGTCACTCAAAACGATCACCTTCAAGTCCGGGTAAATTTCCTTGAGAAACGACTGGACTTCCAAGCCTCCCATGTCCGGCAAAACAGTATCCAGAAAAGCCACGCCAATATTGCCCTCAAACCCCTTGACAAGATGAATGGCCTCGGTCCCGGTTTTGGCCTCCAAAACATGAAATCCAAGTTTCTCCAACATCGCGCGCGTGATGCCGGCCCCCGTATCGTCATCTTCGACAACCAATGTGAACCCCTTTCCGGCTACCGTTTTATCTGCCGGCTCTTGCGGCCGGATCTTCTCCGACTCCGCGACTGGAAAATAGATGGAAATCTTAAAACCCGTTTCAAGGTCAGAGATCACAACCGGCCGGCCGGCATGTTCTTGGGAGATTATGTCTCCGATGGTCATTTCCCACCCTTCTCCGTCATACCCGTTGGTTAAAAGACGATGGAGTATTCTGTCTCTTGTTGGTTTATCAATACCTTTTCCGTGAAGCTCCACAGTCAGGCAGGCATATTGCGCGGGTTTCAATCCAGGGTGGATTTTAAATGCGTCCCTGCCCGCCAGGTCTTCCTTATTTGTGATCACTCGAATCCGACCGGTGCCGTCAATTGCCTCCGCAAGATGAATCAGCAACGCCGAAAGCTTCAGCTGTATCTGAGACGCGTCTGCGGTCACACTGCACACCTCTCGGGTCGGCACGGTTTCAAGCCGGATGGCAGGATCGATAATATGTCGAACCAAGCTCATGATTTCTTTCACAGTATCATTGAGGGATATGTCCTCCGTTCGATGGGAATCGCCATCAGCGGCGGAAAGTAGATGTGAGTTCAAGCGCGACATTCGTCCCGTTGCATCGTAGATCGGCTCTACGTATTTGCTCATATCCTCATTTTGCGGAAAATCGGATTCAAGTCGTCCGATGTTCCCGGTAATCTCCGCCAGGGCGTTGTTGAAATGGTGAGCGATTGCGGTGGAAAGTATCGCAAGGCACTCCAGTCTGCCGGTCCTTTCCGACTGCGGTCCGCGACCCCCCCGCCTTGCCGAATCCCTACAGACGACTTGAATTGTCTGCTCGCCCTTAAACGGTACTGCAGACGCGCACACTTCGGCTCTGAATTCCGAACCGTCTTTGCGCAAAAACGTGTAAATACCCTGAGACGGGGTCAAGGTTTTTTGCTTGAGGTTTGCTCCAATCCTCTCGCGGAATTCCTCCTGTTCTCTTGGAGCAATTACATCCCATATAGCGCGTTGACATGCCTCCGGCATCGGGTATCCAAACAAGTCACACGCCTTCTTGTTAATGAGCAAAAAGTTTCCGGATTCCATCTCGCATACAAAAAACCCCTCAAAAACGCTCTCCACGAGAAAACGGTACCGCGCCTCGCTCTCATTCAGTCTGTTTTCGACTTCCTTTTGTTCCGTGATATCCCACCCCACCGACTGGAACTCCAGGAGTGAACCCGTGTCATCGAATACGGCTCGGTTGCTCCAATGTAGCCAGCGAGCATCCTGTGAGGGCAGTGCAGCGCGAAATCGAATTTTTGCCACTGGGTCTTCCCGGCACAACGCGTCCAGATGCTGGTTGACCTTTTCTTTATCCTCATCGTCGACGAGTGCCATAAAACTCCCGCCAATAAGCTGTTCGCGGTGTAAAGTGAACCGGCGGCAGAATGCATCGTTGACGTAAGTGAGGGTTCGGTCGGGTAAAAAGCGACACACCATTTCATGCATGTCTTCGGCGATGCCCGCATCGGGCGCCTCACGCTTACTCCTTTCCGATTCCCGTTTGATTATTTGACGATAGCCGTATTTTTGCACCACATTCCAAAGAAACAGGGGCAGAAGGTCGAGATATCCCTGGTTGGGGTCTTTGATCAGAATATCATCAAACCCCGTCTTCAGCGCCTGAACCTGAAGACGCTCACGCTTCGCGCCACTCATCAGCACCACGGGCAATGAGACGTTGCGCTCAATTAACTCCCTGCAGAACTCCAGGCCGGATATTCCGGGCAGCTTGTACTCGGTAACCACAAGATCAAAAGAAGCAACGTCGGCTGCAAGCCTTTCCAGGGCTTCTTCCGCCCGCACATACCGGGTGAGCACGCTTTCCACCGGGCTTTTCCGTAACGCCCGCCGGACCGCCAAAAAATCATGCTCACTTCCTTCCACCAGCAATATCTGAAGGGGTCTGGATATTTCCGCTGATCTAAAAATGTTCACACCTCGTATTGAAGCATTTCACAAGTCGGGTCGGGACCGAATTGTCCATTTTGTTCCACTGCCATGCTTTACTGTTGTGAGAATTTTTGTTTTGGGTTTCGAGGAAGGGTTACAAAGAACGTGCTCCCTTCACCCGGCTTTGATATGAATCGCACCGAGCCGCCCAATTTGACGGTCGCCTTTTTCACAATGGCCAGTCCCATTCCGTTTCCTTCATATTCTTTCAGGGTGTGCAACCGTTCAAATACACCGAAAACCTGATCAGCATGGCGCGGTCGGATACCTATGCCGTTGTCACGCACATGAAATTCATAGCGTTCATCTTCAGTTTTTCGCCAACCCATTTCCACAAGTTTCCGAGAAGAATTATTGAATTTGAGCGCATTATCAATGAGGTTACGAAAAATATGTTCAAGTAATTTCGGCTGGACCTCAATGGTTGGCCATTCATCTGGAAGGACGAGCTTTGCCTCGGATGGAACGTGAAGCGTTGCAATCAGTTCGTGCAAGAAAGCCCCCACCTGGACCGTTTCAGGGGTTTCGTCCCGGCTTTTGATCTGCGAGAACTCAAAGAGATCCTCAAGCATATCTCCTGCCTCGATGGTCGCTTGTGCGAGGCCATCCAGGTATGATTTCTCAGCGTCGCCCACCCTTTCTCCCAGTTCTTCGCGCAAAAAATCCGTGTAGTTCCGTATCGCCCGCAGGGGCTCTCGAAGGTCGCTTGAAAACACGTTCCCATACTCGGAAAGTTCATTGGTTGCCTGCTTAAGTTCGGACGTTCGCGACTGTAAATGATTTTCGATTTCCTTTGAGTCGGTATAATCCCGATTGCTCGCCCGTCTCCCAAGAAAGCGTCCGTCCGCACCATACACCGGTCGGCACAAATGAAGTATCCATCGTTCCTCGCCGCCTCGTTTCAGAATACGAAAATCAAGACGCTTCGGATCCGGTGATTCAAAGTCATCACCCAGATGCACGCCCATCCCTTCCCGGTCGTCGGGGTGAATGATCTCCTTGAACAGGTTCGGGTTTCTTTGGAATTCTTCCGGACGGCAGCCGGTAATCCGCTCACAGGATGGAGAAACGTAAACATGTTCACCGTCTTTTCCAATCCAAAACTCCCAATCGTTCGCAAGATCCGCAACCACTCGAAATCGTTCATCTTTCTCCTTTAACGCTGATGCCATCGACCTTAGCTTTGTCACATCGACCGAGGTTATGACGGCGCCGCCTGAAAACGGCGATATCCTTATATGAAGGAATCTGTCATCATATTTCCATTCAGGAAACTCCTTTGCTACACCCGATTTAATGCACCGCATCAACTCCCGGTACATTTTCACTTCAACTTCTCCAGTGGGATGTTTAAACATCAGAGCGCCGGTATTTTGAACGCGCTCGCCCGGCCTAATCTTTGACAAATTGGAAAAAACCACTTTCCCTTCATGATCCACGATCGCGGTTTCAATGGGATTGCTCTCAACGGCCGCACGTAAACGCAGTTCACTTTCGACCAGGCGCCTCTCCAAATGCTTTCGATCATTCACATCACGAAGAAAGCAAGAAATATGTTGCATCTTGCCGGCGCTGTCATAAAGCGGGTGGGCGGTTGTTTCAACGAATACGCGCTTGCCGTCTTTTCGGACAATTTCGCCCTCAAACCGCTGCGGTCTTCTTGTTTGTCGAATTTCTCTCACCGCCTCTTTTATGATCGATTGCAAAGCATGGGGCGCAAAATTATTTGGAGATCTCCCCGGATACATGTCTTCCTTGCTGTAACCGGTCAGATGGTAAACGGCGGTATTGCAGGTTAGTATCCGCCCGTCAGTATACACCACAACAAGTGCCTGTGGACAGCTTTCCAGAAATTGTGCCAGAAGCCGCGCTTGCCTTTGTCCTTTCCGCAAGGCCCCCTCGAGACCAACTTGCTCCGTTTCCCGTTTTTCTGCCACAGAAGGCGCTTCCGCTTTTTGATTCGTCGCCCCGGAATTCAACCCGGACAAACACCGGCGAAGCTCAGCGAGCTCCCTTATGAGCTGATCTTTCGTCTTATTTTTGTCGTCCATTCAGACGCTATCCATCTGCTAGAGTACACGCGGTTTGTCAAATCTCTGCAAAATTCATGCAAAGTTAGGAATTGTAATTGCATGATGATTTAATCCGAATATCCGGTGCTTGAACGAAAAGCAATAAAATACGCTTCAAGTCCTCCTTTTGTGAAAGGTATTTAGGGGGATTCGGTTAAAATTGGATATGTTAATGAAATTTCCTGGCCCCTTTGGGAAAGGAGGAGGGTGTTCAGACACTCGTTAATATTTGATTCACATGAGCGGGACATGCGGGTCCGGCAGAAAAACCACAAACAATAGGAAAACAGGTGCCGATTATTGGTAATTTGTTTTCTATTCCGACTGTTCCCTCATGAAATGGTACAGTGGGATTTGTGTTCAGTAGTACAAGGACTTACGTTTTTTCTCTTTTCGACCCAGCACAAGGCCGATAATCAGGCCAACGAGCAAAACCAAGGCCCCCGTGGCAAACCATTTGTTTCTTTGCGAATACCTGAGGCGCTCATTTTCCTTTGTCAGCGATTGAGCCGTCTTTTCGCTGGTTTCCAGCTTGGTTACCGCGGCGTCATAATCCTTTTTCAGTTTCAGATAGTTGGCAGCCCCCCGTTTAAGCGAATCATATTCCTCTTTCAGCTTTTTCAAGGCGTCCACATTTTTTTTGAGTTCTCCGGCGAGCTCCTGTTCCCGGCTTGTGCTGTCTTTCTGATCTCTCTCGATTTGTTCAAGTTTTTCCTTTATTCGCGTGTTTTCGTCCTTAAAAGTCCTGGCCTGTATTTCCCAGGGTAAACGGCTTATCAAATAGCGACTCAAAACCCAGCCTTCCACAGCGCCTCCCTGACGACCCAGGAGGCGTACATTGCTCCAGTCGTCTTGGGTATTCAAGATTTCTACGGCCTCACCGGAAGCGGGCATTGCAATGACTTTGTTCTGACTGCTGGGTCCCGTGCGCAGTGTGATCTCGAAGGAATCCGTGACGTAGGCCCGGGTCGCCCAACTTGATTCACTCAACAACAACGAGCCCAAAATGAGCATTACGATAAACCCAACTGTTTTCATTTGTTCCGTTTCCTCGTTTTGGCGTTCAACACTTCCACTGAAAAACGCTTTCCGGGTTCAATTTCATGCCGGTTGTCCCATTTCAACAAAATTGACGGATCCGTATTCGCTATTTCCCGTGGGCGCTTCGATGTCACCACAAATTCGGCCGAACCCATAGGGTGCTGTCGAAATGCGGTATCAAAAAAGGACTTTTTTCACCTACCACATTCCATTTATAATGTCAAAACGTCGGGACAGGAATAGGTTGTTTTTATCTCCAGTTTATCCCAAAAACCATACCGACCGAACGGTTCCAGGAAGGATACCGGAGAGCATGTTGTAAAGGCAAAATCCGCTTCGGCATTTCATTTGAATTCTAAAAGATCAAATTCAGATCATGTTCCGAGACGCCTGCGCCGTTGGTGGGGCCTCTAAGAACTCACATCGTCACGGGCCGAGCGCTCATTACGGTCGGGAACCGCCGGGGTTTTGTCAAACCGCACTTTCAGGCGCTCAAATTTTTCCATGATCTGGCTTTGGTAAACTTTGATATCTTTTTCCGTGAGATGTTTGAATCTTCCTTGAGAACGCAAGTACTCGTCAACCGGTTCAACCTTATCCGGGATAACAGTCTGCCTGAACACCTCGCTGTTTTCCACTTCGTAAAGGGGGAAAATATTGGAAAGCACTGCCAGCCGCATGAGTTGGACAGACATGTTTTCGGGCGTCCTCCATCCGGCCGGACATGCAGCGAGAACATGGAGATATCGCATGCCCTTGATTGAGCGTGCCTTCTTAAATTTCGCGATCATATCGTGCGGAAAGGCTGCTGTGGCTGTTGCAAGATATGGGATTCTGTGCGCTATCATAATCTCATCCAAATCCTTCTTGGGTTCTGATTTGGGTTTCTTCACCGGCGTGGTTGAAGTCCATGCACCGAAGGGCGTTCCTCCAGAGCGCTGGATGCCCGTGTTCATATACGCTTCATTGTCATAACACACATAAATCACGTCCTCATTTCTCTCTGCAGCTCCTGAAAGCGCCTGAATCCCGATATCATACGTCCCCCCGTCGCCTGCCCAACCCACCACACAGACATCGTCCATGCCTCTCCGCCTGTAAGCGGCCTTGAGCCCTGAGATGGATGCGCCGGTGGTTTCAAATGCGACGTTGTAGAACGGCACCTTCATGGCGGTCTGCGGCCAAGCGCCCGCGATAATCGTCCAGCAACACGCCGGAACAACCAGCACTGTCGGCTTCCCCAACCCCTTGAGAGCCAGACGCATTGTCAGAGACGCTCCGCAGCCGGCACACGCCACATGCCCGGAGGTCATAAGCTCATCTTCAGGGATTTGCCGATTGTCGAATCGCTGATTCAGGCTGTACATATTTAACTCCTATCCACATATCGATATCTTCCGGTCTTTCACTGTCTCTGGTTTTGTAGTAAATCTCTTTAAGGGTCTCCACACTGATGTCCCGGCCGCCGAGTCCGGCAATATAGCCGTAGACCATGGGTCTTTCACTGTCCGGAAGCTCGCAAAGCACGCTCCGGATCTCCTGCGCCCATATGCCCTGTGCACCGGGAGAGAAGTTGCGATCGATCACCGCTACTTTTTTCTTTCCCTTCAGGGCATCGACGACTTTCTCCCGCGGGAAGGGCCGAAGCGTCTTTATCTTCAACATTCCGGCCCTTTCGCCATCCCCGCGAAGAAATTCCACGGCCACCCGGCCGGTGGAAGCGACGGTGCCGGTGCAAACCATCAGCACGTCGGCATCGGATCCCAAATATTCCTCTACCTGGTGATACCGTCTTCCAAAATACTTCCCAAAGGTTGCTTGAGCTTCTGTGATCACCCCTTTTGATTTCTCCATATCCCTCTGGATTTGCCATCGAAACTCCATATACACATCGCTCATGGCAATGGCATTGAAGGTATGCGGATCATCCGGATCAAGCACGACATCTTTTGGTTGAAAGGGCGGAAGAAACGCTTTCACCGACGCTTTGTCGGGTATATCCACCGGTTCGGAGGTGTGTGAAAGGAAAAAGGCATCCAAAATGACCATGGTCGGGAGTTTCACCGCTTCGGCGATCTTGAAAGCCATGATGGTCGTATCGAGGACCTCCTGATTGCCCTCGCAGTAAAGTTGAATCCAACCGGTTTCCCGCTGGGAAAGGGAGTCGGTCTGGTCGCTCCAGATATTCCAAGGGGCAGCCGGAGCTCGGTTAACGTTGGCCAGCACTACAGGCGTCCGAGCGCCCGCTGCATAGTGCAACATCTCATGCATGAGAAAAAGTCCCTGCCCGCACGTGGCGGTGAAGGTTCTCACACCTCCCATTGAAGCCCCGATACAGGCAGCCATTGCCGAGTGCTCCGATTCGACGCGGATGTACTCAAAATCCCCCAGACCTTCGGCCTGCATATCCGCCAGCGTTTCTATGATGGTCGTCTGAGGCGTTATCGGGTAGGCAGCCACCACCTGAATGTCTGAAAGCATCGCTCCGTAGGCGACAGCCTGGTTGCCGGTCAATACTTTTCTCATCCTGTTACTCCATAAATTCCATTTTCATGGCCCCGCGGGGGCATTCCTGAACACAAATTCCACAGCCCTTACAGTAATCCAAATCCACGACATATCCATACCCGGTCGGATCCTTTTTTATCGAACACTCCGGACAGAAGAGATAACAGTTCCCGCATTCCGTGCAGGATCCGCAGTTAAAACAGCGCTCCGCCTCAAAAACAGCCTCCCCAGCGGACGGAGACGCAACAACTTCATCAAACCCATCGATCCGTTTTTCTGCGGGAAGAATACGGGGCTTCGTCCTGGATCGATGGTCGAAATAGAACGGGTTTAAATCATTAAATGCTGTTACCTCCCCATCCGGATTTCGGCGAACAAAAAAGGATGGGTTGCTGAATCCGGCAACACACAGATTTCCCGTTTTGCCCCATCTGTTTGATTCAAAAGTTTGCTTTTCAAAGCCCGTGCCTCTGAGAAATCCATCAATGGCCACGGCAGCTCGCTTACCCGATCCGATGGCGTGGGTAACCGTGTGCGGGATATCAATCATGTCTCCGCCCGCAAAATACTTAAACGTGCCCGTACGGCCCAACTCATCAGTGTTGACCGTTTTTTCGTCGTGACGCAGGATCGGCGGCAGATCCCCTATTTTACAGCTTTCTCCAATGGCAAGGATCACTGTATCACATGCCAGGTCATCGGTTTTGCCTGTCGGTAACGGTCTTCGCCGTCCGGAGCTGTCCGGGTCACCCAATTTCATTTCGGCAAGCGTGATCCCCTCGAGATGTCTCTGTCCATGGATTTCTGTCGGGCTGGATAGAAAAATGAACTCAACTCCCTCTTCTCGGGCCATCTGAACCTCTTCCGGATGCGCAGGCATTTCCATTTCGCTCCGCCTGTAGACGATGGTGACGTGTGCCCCAAAACGACGTGAGACCCGGGCACAATCGAGCGCACTATTTCCTCCTCCAATTACAGCGACCTTTTCACCGATGCCGGGCCGGTTTCCAAGGTTGATTTCTCGTAG
>JAWOGN010000191.1:0-6665 GCA_046496815.1 Desulfatiglandaceae bacterium | reverse complement strand
CGGTCAAGTTCTAAATCCGAAAAATCCCTCGGTTAAATTAAGTCCCCCGGCTTTCCGCTTTCCCCATTCCCATTTACGGGTAGATATGATGCTGATAGCGAACATCGTGCCAGGTAGTTAACATGAAATTTTACAAATATTTTGAAGTGTTTATATCTAAACCATACCGTAAACAAACCGGATATGTAGAGAAATACCATTCGTCCCCATCCGCCGGATGCCATTTCCTGGCAGAATTTTACACGGTTTTTGCCGAATCATTGGGGGGGGGACGACGGTCGATGTTGTTTTCGATTTATGCCGCCTTCGAAACGGTTGGTGGAGTGCTTTATTGACACTGCCATAGCCAAGAATTTGGCACAGCCGAAAGGAATCCTTCCTTTGAAGGATTGGGGTGCCGTCAACTCCCGTTTTATTCCCGTCTGTAAAGGGCAAAAATACCCGGTAGACGGATTGCTCTGGAAAAAATCAAACGTGAAAAGGTGGCATGAAAGTTGCGTTTCATGAGGGTGTTTGATTGAAGTGAGAAGCACAGCACAAATTCCGGAAAGCCTCCTCGAAAAGCCATAGGGCGATCCCATGCTTTCAGCTCCCCTGGGATAGGGGTCGGGGGGTGAGGTGGTCAACCGGAAAAGCGTTCACAAGCCACACCCAATGGGAGATTGAAACCATGGAAACCGGCCTTGTCCAGGGAAGCACAGTCGTCAATAAGGAAGGTGTGAAGCGGCAGACCGTACCAAAGAATGCATTTCCTCAGGTCCTGGACACCCAGGTGTCCAAACGCATTTCCGGCTCAGGACGCGCAACAAGCAGCGTGTCCGGAGACTCTCAAATCCACGTGGAACGCAACGTGGCGCCGTCCCCCGTAATATTGGGCACCATCTCCCGGAGCCAACCAACCGTTTCCAACCTGTTGATTGCGCACCCGGTCTATGGAAAAAACTGCTGGCCCATCATTCACTCCGAAATAAATCGAGGAAAACAGTTCACTCGAATTCAAGCCGACACCGCGGTGTACTTGAATCCCGAAACGCTGGAGATTAGTTGGGGAACAGAAAGTGAGGAACTCAAAAGGCCGGCGCCCGGAAAAGGAAGCGACCCGGTGGCATCGAAAGATGGACGGACAGCGGAACCCCTTCCCTCAAATCTGGTCAAAGCGGTGGCCCCTTATTTGGGGAAACCCTATAAAGAAATCAATTGCTATGGACTTGTGGTCCGTGGACTGAAAAAACTGGGAATTCAATATCAAGGCAGTGGCGGGCTTCAGGAGAAGCTTATCAAGATGGCAATGCAGCGGGGGCGACCCGAAAACGCCTATTTGAATGGAGAAGGAATCGTTCAGGCCTCGGGCCGTGCGGTTTACAGCAAATCAATTTCCGGAATTCGAGATTCGGAAGCCGAGGCGGTGAAAACGTTCGAGGAAGTGGAACCGCTGCTCGACAGGGGCTTCATCCTCTCGTTTTCAACGCCCACCAGGGGCCATACCGGTATCGTATCGCGTAGAGACGACCTGTGGACCTACATAAACTCCGGCAACATGGACAATGAAGTTGGATTGCGCGGCATTCCCAAAGGGGTGGGAGAGGAGTCTCTCAGTGCGGAGGTGAAAAATTGGTTTCGATTGGCTCAACGTCGAAATGAGCCGCTTCTGATCACATTGGGGCAGTTGAATTCACAAAAGCTAGCATTTTTTCAGAAAAATCGTTCCGGTGTGACAGAGAAGGTTTGATCAAAGACGAAAATTCCCGCTCACTCGATCCTCTAACGCTTCCGCACGGTGTGTCCTTCTAAAGCCGTTTCTGTTTATCTTACCTCTCCAGAAAACTGAATATGCCCTGGCCTTCGACGGCGATATAGTCCTTGATTTGATGAATCATCTTCTCGATTGTCTCCGGGTCCAGATCGAATCCACTCTGAACAATGAAGTCCATGGCTTTCGAATTGGCGAACTGGTCGATCTTCACTTTTTTTTCCGAAGCGAGGCACGGGTAGCCGGCAAATTTTGTGAACATGTTGGCAAGATAGATGACAATCGATCCCGCCAGGTAATTTTTGTCCTGCCACGGTGCATGATGATAGAAGACATTCATCAGCACCTTTTCAGGAAATTTCCATCGTTTCAGGAGTTCCGCGGCTACTTGATAGTGGGTAATCCCGAGGATCTCCTTTTCCGCCTTGCTGAAGCTCTCATTGTTTGACTCCACGTAGTCGATTATCTGCAGGAACTCGTCATGAAAATATTGATCGAAAACAACCTTTCCCATGTCATGGATCAGGCCCGAGAGAAAGAGCGTGTCATCCCTCTGGACTCTAAAATGCCGTGCCAGATATTTGGCTACCTGGCTGCAGATGATGGAGTGTTTCCAGAAACGGGTGCGGTCGAAGCCCTCGCCCGTATCGTCAGGAAAGAAATTGCGGATGGAAAAGGCAAGCAATATCCCTTTGACCTCTTTGAGGCCCAATATGACCAGGGCATGATCAATGGTGCTCACCTTGCTGAGGGTGCCGTAAAACGCCGAGTTTGCAATCTTGAGGATTTTGACCGCCAGCGCCTGGTCTTTCTCGATGAGTCCGGCCACTTTTTTAATCGAAACATTTTCGTCACTCAACAGCCCCATAATCTGATTCGACACAATGGGAAGGGTCGGGATCTGGTCAACCTTTTGAATCAGCGTGTCGATGCGATTGGCAACCATAATTTAGGATTCCTTTCTGGTGGTGTTTCGGCTTTCGACATAAGCTTCAAAATCAAGACGGATCGGCTTTATGTGCACGTGGTTGGGTTGGGGAGATCCGGAGGCGTTTTGCTGGGGGCCGCAGTTTCCGTTTCCTTCAATGGCCTCGCGAAGCTGTTGAATCTCTTTTGAAACGGATGCGATGCTTCCGATCAGTCTTTCCATAAGCGGCATGAAGGCCCCTTCTTCAAAAGGGCCGGAGCGCTTGGAATGGGTCGCTTCGGCTTGTCCATCTGAAGCGACGGCGGAAATTTGGGAAGCGATTTGATTTGAGGCGGTGTGAGCCACTGCGCTTCCATGAGGCGCCATGCCGGAAGCGATTTCCGCTTGAGATGTTCCGGCGGCCTGTTGAGCTTTGCTTCCGTCTTCTCTTGCTTTTGGACTCAGTCCCGTTTCCCTATTTCCTTTTTTCTTTACGGGCAGTGTCAAAGGGCCGCCGATCAGCTCGAGGAGTCGCTTCCAGAAGCTCGTCATATCGGACCCGGGCATCTGATTTGAGGCGTCCGACAAGAGTTGCTCCGCAATTTTTTGGATACATTTGGCAGCGTTGGTATCGGGATAGAGAAGCAGAAAAGGCCTTTGTTGCTTCACAGCCTCCACGACGCGTGCGTCCGGATAGATCATACCCAGCGCCCCGACATCCAGATTGAGATACTTCATCGCCGCCGAGCTGAATTTTTTGTAAATCAGGTCGGCGGTCTCTGCAGTTTTACACTGGTTCACGATGATCTTTGCTTCCCCTTTAAAGCCGTTTAACGTCAGGACTTTCAAGAGGGCAAACCCATCCGTCAGGGAGGTGGGTTCCGGGGTGATCACAAGGACGATTTCTGGAGAGGCCAGGCACAACGTGATAACATTCCTTGAGATCCCTGCGGACGTGTCAAATATCAGGAAATCGTATCCCGCCATTTCGGAAAGGGACTGAATGAGGGCCTCCATTTGCGCTGTGTCAAGGTCGGCCAGTTCTTCAAGTCCCGAGCTTCCGGGCAGGATGTCGACATTTTCTTCTGTTTTGATGATGATATCCGGCAGGGTTTTGTCATTGAAGATGACGTCCTTGAGGTCATACTCGGGCTGGAGTCCCAAGAGAATGTTGATATTGGCCAGTCCAAAGTCCGCGTCAAAAAGACATGTCCGGTGGCCTTGCCGGGCCAGGCAGAGGGCGAGATTGAGGCTGATATTGGTCTTACCGACGCCGCCTTTGCCGCTTGTTATGGCAATCGTTCTGCTCATACGTCTTTCCTTTGCCTCTGCTCCAATCTCTTGCTGGTGGGCATTCACGTCGTTTCCTTCACTGCCTGTCCGCAGTTTTGATCATCCGGTTTATCCGTCAGGGAGCGCTGAGATGTCAATCTTACCGTCACTTTTTTCAATGTTGAAAATCACACGACTGCAACCATATCCGGAGCGGATTTCGTTGAAGCTCTCTGAAATAAACTCCCCAAATATGGCGCGATCCATGTTTTTGTTTTCTATTTTCGAGTCGGATGCCAAGCTCTCGTATTGTTCGTGCATTCGCCCAATGAGTTGTGACTCCATCTTGGGGTCCGAAACGACAAAGCCGACGCCTGAGGGATTTTCCTTCATGGAAGCTGCCTCTGTTTGTGCCCCGGTGCCGGATCCGGATGCGGGCGCATTTCGAGCGCGGTTTCGTATGCGAAATGTGTCTAACATATCGTGGGGAATCACTCGGATAAGCTCGGAAAGTGTCGTCTCCCTGAGCTTTAACAGTCCGTCGTCCAACATGGTCTTCATGCCGCCGTCGAGTGCCAGTGTTTTGAGTTCATCTATATCCGCACCGGTGCCGAGCGCTTTGGCAATTTCTTTGTCTATGACAAACACCTCGGAGAGCAGTGTGCGCCCCTTGAATCCCATGAATCCACAGGCCTCGCAGCCTTTGCCCTTGTAAAACCTCAGGTGAGACGGGTATTCGTCAAACAGCAAAAACCATTCCGCCTCATCGGGAACGTACTCCTGTATGCAGGCCGGACATATTCTCCTAACCAACCTTTGGGCCAAGACACATGAGAGACAGGAGGCGATCTGAGCGCGTTCTATGTCCAGGTCCAGCAGACGGGAAATCGAACTCACGGAATCATTGGTGTGCAGTGTGCTCAACACCAGGTGCCCCGTTTGGGCCGCATCGAACCCAATTCTTGCGGTTTCCTGATCCCGAATTTCCCCCACCAGTATCACGTCCGGATCGAGCCGCAGAAAGGACCGAAGCAGCCTTGCAAAGGTCAAATTTATTTTTGTGTTTACCTGGGTCTGCATGATGCCCGGAAAGCTGTACTCGATCGGATCTTCAGCCGTAATGATCTTTATGGCCGGATCGTAGATGTATTTGAGCGCTCCGTAGAGTGTCGATGATTTGCCGCTCCCGGTGGGGCCTGTCACCAGGATGGTTCCGGCCGAGCTTTTGCTGAGCCGCTTGAACGGTTCCAAAACATGCAATGAGTGATTCAAGTGTTCGAGTCCCACATTTGCTTTACGGGAATCGAGAATTCGGATGACGATGTTTTCCCCGGTAATGCCCTTGCAGGTGGCGACCCTGAAATCCAGGTCGGCTTTCTGACCTCTGGCTTTGTCGTAATAGTTGATTCGAAACACCCCGTCTTGCGGGAGTCGTCTTTCCGCAATGTCGAGGTTGGAGATGATCTTTACGCGAGAGATCACTGAACCGGCTTTCTCTTGAAGTTTTTTTCTCAACCATCCGATATTGACTTCCGACAGCACGCCGTCGATTCTGTACCGAAGTTTGACCCCATCTCGATCCTGTTCCAGGTGAATATCGCTTGCACCATTGCTGATGCCATATTTGATAATGAAATTCACCATCTCCTCGGCTTCAATGTCCTGGGCGTCATACACCGGGGCGTCTTCATCTTCGCCGTCCATTTCTTCATCAAGCTCGATTTGCATGAAATCGACACCCTTGGCGTCTGTATCCTCCGACGCTTCTTCAGGCGCTTCCGTCGATTTCACGATGCCCAGCTTCTTGCTGTAAAGTACTTCAAAAAGCTCGCTGAATTTCCCTGCCGTTATCAGAATGCAAGAGATAGTGAGATAACTGTAGAGCTCTTTCAACTCTCGAACGGTGCCGAGGTTCTCCGGCTTTAAAAGGGCAAGGGTCAATTCCTTGTTCACGAGGGAGATGGGTAAGATCAGGTTTTTCTCAGCGTACTTTTGCCCGATAATCCCGGCGAGCGTTTTTCTTTCCCTATCGCTGTACACGAACCCTTCGAGCGATTTGAAAGGTATGTTTGATTGTTTGGACAGGGCCTCCTGGAGTTGTTGATCTGTAATCAACTTCTTCCTGACCAGGATTTCTTCCAGTGAATCGGAACCGTGTTTTTGTTCCTGGAGAGACTTGTTGAGATTTTCTTTGTCGAGGTATCCCAGCTTGATAAGGATCTCACCGAGCTTTAGATGCTTTTTGTATTTGTTCAAAACGTAGTGAAGATCCAGAGGATTGATCATCCCCAGGTCGCATAGGATTTCTCCGAGAATCCGAGGAGACTTTTGAATTTTGAGGGCCTTTTCAAGATCCTCGGAACGGATCAGGTTTTGAAGGACGGCCAGCTCTCCCAATCTCGGCGCATTTAACTGCTTCTTCAAGAGGTCCTGCAGATCCTGAGACGTCAGGAGCCCCTCGTGCAAAAGCGCCTCGCCGGTGAGCTGCTCAGGGCCTTTTTTTCGTAAGCACGCATCGAGCCGGTCTTTCGTAATCAGACCCTTTTCAACCGCCAGCGTACCCAGACTCCCTTTCAGTTCCGGGTGATCCAAAAGGGTTTTCAGCCCGGACTCAGACAACGCCTCTATTTTCACCAGAATCCGGCCCAGGGGAAGGCCGGTCAGCTCCGCTTCCCTTTTTTGTACGGAGAGGGCGGTTTGAACATCGGTTTCTTTGAGGAATCCTTCTCTGACCAG
>JAWOGN010000076.1:0-5132 GCA_046496815.1 Desulfatiglandaceae bacterium | reverse complement strand
TGCTATTCTGGAAGCCTCTGTCTCCCCTACCGGTTCGTGCCACAAGGGTGATCTCCACCGCCCGGATGTTTGGGCTGTTTATGGTCACGTTGCCGGCACCGTCATCGTCGAGCTGTGTTCCGTCCCCACGGAGATAAACAAAATTTACGGCATCGATGTTCTCCGCTATCGGCACCAGTCCGCCTCCCCACGCCGCTCTTCCCAATTCTCTGTTGGCTGTCAAATTGAACCGAATCTGTTCATTGGGATCCCCGGTACTCAACTCCCCATTACCGTTTAAATCCAGGTTGAATTCCAGGTTGTTTGCGCTCGCGGTTGTGATGGTCGCATTGGTGTTAAAGGTCGGGTCGTACCCGGCCATCCTGATTTCCCTTTCCATACAAAACATGGCTGCTCTCAGGTTTTGCTGCATGGCAGCCACCTGCTCCTGAAGCAGGTAAGACTTCTGCTGTGAGCGAAAGGTCATAGACACCGCTGCCATTACGACCAAACCGATCGCCATTGCCACCAAAAGCTCGATCAAGGTAAAACCCTGATTCGTTCCCGTTGTCTTCTTCTGTTGCATGTGATTCCCTCCTTGATTTAGTTCCAGGCTCCGCCGGTCCACTGTCGGAGGGCGACAGCTCCGGTTTGCCGTACAATTACCGCAAGACACTGGTTTCGCTGATTGCTAATGTAAACCTCTCCTGCTGTATTGGTTTGCGGGTTGATCATGCCTCGTGCATTAAAAATAACAACATTTACCCCATCGGCCGTATCTTGAAATGTGACACTGTCATCGAAACCCCTCACCGCATCCAGCGGCCCACCGGCATTTCCAGTGCCAAAATTTGTACCGCTCCCATAATCAGACAGCGCAACGGTTTTAAGCGGTGCAGGATCGTCTGCCGTGCCGAAGTCAC
Source organism: Desulfatiglandaceae bacterium (assembly GCA_046496815.1). Classification (GTDB taxonomy): domain Bacteria; phylum Desulfobacterota; class DSM-4660; order Desulfatiglandales; family Desulfatiglandaceae; genus JAWOGN01. The sequence continues at coordinate 4,230 of JAWOGN010000076.1, read as the reverse complement.
CGTCCGCTCCCGAACTCACAATGCCGTAGGTGCCCGCTCCGGTATTGAATATGACCGCATGGTCACGATTGTTTCGGATGGCCTCCAGTCTGGCCAGTTGCAGATTGGAATAGAGATCTCTCGCCGCACTTTTGATTCTGTAGCCGGGCAACCACCGGCTGGTGCCCGGTATTGCAATGCTGGCCATGATCGCGAGAACCGCCATCGCAACACACAGCTCCACAACACTGAATCCCGATTCTCTTTTCCGCTTTCTCACTTGCTTGCTCATCACCGACTCCTCTCACGCTATCCGGCCCGCCAAAAAACCACACCGGCCGCTCAGGGATTGCTGCACTCGATTGAGCAAGAAGCATGCCGCCATTCCCTCCAGGGATTTTTGCTGCAGATTTACGGCTAACTCATCGGAATATTTGGAGAAGACCTGGCTTGAAGAGATAATCCGAAGGGAAGTTAAGTGTTAAATGATTTGTCAGTTGTAAATTGATTTTACACTTGGTTCACTGCGTGACAATCTTTAAGATATGCTGCGAGGTTTTGCCGGTGAGGTGATATTTCGGAGGCAAGCGGAAGGCCTGGAGCGTTTCCGCAAGAAATTTTACATTCCAATTGAACGCCATATGATTCGGAAACGGTTTTGGATGCCGGTATCGGAGTTTAGGGACACCATCAAGGCATAATTTGGCGGGGGAAAAATGTGGGGGAGGGAAATGGTTGGCAGCAAATCCAGATCACAACTCTTTCCACCACAGGTAAAAAAAATTGCTGGGAGGCGCGGCGGGTTCTACGACAAGGATTCCAGGTCCGACCGATGGGCTTTCGCTATCAGGTTGGCCCGCCCCCCTTGAAGTCAACAATTTCTGGCTTTTATCATTGATGACGATGACCGGTTTGGACAGAATGCCGCCACCCTGCCATACCTTCCGATTTAAGAAACGGCTCACCGATTCACCTGTTTTGTAGTTCAATGCATAGAGCGTACCCCCCTCTCCCGGCTGATAGGTCGTCACGTAGAACGTTTTGAGAAACACCACTCCCTCCGAAGAGACTTTTTCGCCTTCCGCCAATCGAATATACCAACCCTGATGCACACTGAAGTCGGGCGTCGTTCCTACATTCTCCGTGACGTCAATCAGATCCTCCTCTGTGAATGTCCGGGAATCGTGGGAGTCCTTCACCGCGTAAATTCTATCCGAGCTGATGGGGTTACAAACATCCTCTCTGTCTCCCGTGCCCATAAAAACAAGGTCGTAACCGGCCTCAAGAGTTACACTCGGCGGATAAAAAAATTTCCTTCCGTGCGCCAAATCTGAAAGGAATATGATGCGGGCTGCCTGATCCGTCCAATTCAGAATGTTTTCATCCGTGTTGGGAAATTCCAGTTGATTTCCTTCAAAATCAGTGAACTTTCCAAACCGCCACATCTGTCCACCCAGGTCCCCCACGTAGAATTTGTCTACAAAGCCATTGCTATCCCCATCCACAGCAGTTACTGAGCTTGGGATACTGTAATTCATGCCGGAAATGCCACTAAATTTTTTTAACACGGCGCCATCATAGACACGAACAACAAGGATTGCCTTGCCACTTGAATTATCCGAGGTGTAACCGCCTCCGATGAAAAATACCGGGGCTCCATCCTCATCTTCATCTGAAGTCTTTACAATTCCAAACTGAGGCTCAGACCAGGTCTCACCAAGTTCGGGAATGATCACATCGGGGGCATAGTTTATGTCGGAAACAATTGTTCCGGTGGCACTTGATGCTTTCCCGCTCACCCTCTCACCCACGGTAAAACTGCCCGTTCGCAACTCATAACGAAGAAGATTTCCAACCGGTGCGCTTTCAACCGTGGCTGACCCCCCGTTGCTTCCTGTCAAAACCTCTCCGTTTTCGAAGGTCCCCCTTATATCCTCAAGCTCCAAAGCCCCGGTTTCCGCGTCGTCGTATGGATTGATTCTCCATAAGAATTCCGGCCTATCGGGGTCGGTCACATCGAGCGCAAAGTAGCTCGTGCCCCCTTTCCTTTCACCACATACAAGAATGACCCGGTCCCCTTCTTCAGGTTCAATGAGGCCGTTTCTGTTTACGTCTTTCAAGTAAACCTTAGGACTGGAATCTACAAAATACGGGTGGGCGTCACCCTCTACCAGATACTTTAACCGAGGAAGCTGGTCAGGGGGTATAAACGCCCACATTTCCGTGCCGTCATCACTTTCCGGGGTCGTAGACGGTGAATCTTTCACCGCATGAAGCATCCCGTCGTTTGCCCCGAAATAGACCACCGACAACGACCCGTTATAATCCACAACCAGAGGTTCGCTATGAAGGACGTCTCCGGTGATGACATCCCTGTTCTCCTCTATATTCCCGTCCCCATCCGCATCAAAGACATCGGTGCCCCGGATATAGCCAATAAGGACTTCCGGAGTTTGGATCGGCCTTCCAAGAACCGCCGGTGTCAGACCGAGGTTGTCTTTTGTAAATGAATTTGCTGCAGCCGTTAGGTCTTTGGACGTTCCTAGGTAGGTATATATGTTCCTGTTTGAATTGCGGACATAATTGCTTTTTGAAGCGTCCGCCCAATTCCGGGTCTCCCAGAAGGGCACGGCATCTTCCTTGAGCGCCCACGCCCAGCTGGATTCAGAGGTGTCGGAAAAGGCTGGATTACCATTTAAATCCACAATTTCGTCATTCGCTGAAATCCCCAATCTGATTACATTTCCTTCCCAGAAATTTCCCCCACCGGGTTTAAAAAAGGCCAGATACACTCGATTGCTGCTTGTGGTACGTGTCGCCGGGACAACGGGAGCGGTAAAGGTAAAGAAAGCCTCATCGTCGATGTCCGTCAACACACAGGTGTCATCAGCAAGACCCGAATTACACAAAAAGACAAGGCATGCGATGAAGAACACTTTCTTAAACCAAAAATGCTTCAAGCTCTTCATGGGACTTTCCTTTGCTGCCTTGAACATAGAATGGTCAACAGTAAACCCTTCGCTAGAATCCGATACGATAGAATCCGGCTTCCACACGGCTCTCGGCGTTGGAAGGCCCATATCCTTTGCATGTCATCTTATACTTATGCATCTTAAACGTACCGGCTTGAGTGCCGGACCCCCTGAGAGGGGTCGAAGAGCCAAGATACTCGACGCTTCCATTGAAAGACTGTGTGGGACCTAACTGAACCGTCGCTGACGGGTTATCATCATCCGGAAAATTGAAAGTTTCCCCTACCGTCGTGTGATCAGCGCCGTAGAGTTTCGATTGCTTCGCTGCATATCCCCTCGCCGCCTCGGCTGCGTAAAGCGCCAGTTTATAGGCCTTTTCATTTCCGGAAATTTTCAATTCTATGGTGGAAGTATTCATGGCCGCAATTCCAATGATCGTGAGGAGCAACAGAATGAGCAAAGAAACGATCAAAACCGATCCCGCTTCATTTATTCGATACCGGCCGGGTGTTCTCATGTTTTTTGGTCGCAAATTTAGATGTTCGGCACGATGTGCTTCATGGAAATGCGTTTCCGGATACCATGATCTGTCCATGTCACAATCACTTTGACGGTCTTCGTATCTTTTGTTGCCTCACCCGGGGCAATATTCCAGTAAAGCGAGTAACTTCCCCGACTCACCCAATGATCTGCGGTTTCTGGTGTCACATCTTCCAAACCAAGCTTTGCGTCTTCGCCGGAACCCTTGTCGGTACCGTCACCATCGCGATCTTCCAACTGAGGATGATCAAAGGGCAGCACCATCAGTTTTTCCATCTGATCACTCAACCACGAAGTGGCTTCCGTGACCCCGCCGGCAACCGTATTTCCTCGAATTGCGGAAACCTGCATGGAAGCGACGGCCAGAAGACCGACAGTGAAAACCGAAATCGCAACGATCACTTCAAGAAGGGTGAACCCTAAATCGTTGTCTTTTCTTTTCATTCCGGGTTCAGAATGATGGGTGATGTACACAAGCATCTCCAATCAAAAAGCGAGGTTTCGGCAATATACCTCTGCTGTGAGGCGCTTGCGGCGGAAATTATCGTTTTTCGGGCCTAGAATCGCAGACCCCTGCTGGTTTGTGTAAGCAGATGTGTCCACATAGTGCGGATCGATTCTACCATCATTCTCTCCATCGACAAGGACAACGGCGAGGCCAAGGAAGCGCTGACCAAGATCGCCAAGGAACTGAAGCAGAAGGCCCGCACGGGCAGCAAGTCCACGGGCGGCGGCAGCG
>JAWOGN010000050.1:0-7368 GCA_046496815.1 Desulfatiglandaceae bacterium | reverse complement strand
ACCATGTCTGGCTCTTTTGTTTTGCTGGTGTCAAATCTTTAGCTCGCTTCATCGTTATTATCGGATAAACTGTATTCAAACTTTAGATTTTCATGTGCAGCGAAGGTATCGAGAGAAATAAATCCATCCGATTAGAAGAAAATATGAACATTCATGACATGACATTCCCGCTAAAATAAGGTGTAAGCGTTTACAGTTCAGCGCCGCCTCTGGCCGCCGAACCGGCCAGTTTGATCAAAACTGAGACTCCGGCATTGCGGAGTCAGATACGAGGGTTTCCCGATGAAATCGGGATTCAGGGTTAAGAACAAAAGAGGATTGAGGACTTGAAATCGTCGTTAAAAATCCTCATTTTCCCAAGTAATTGCCGATTTAGTTCCAAATTTTGGATTCGGCCTGACAAAGCTGACGCTTTTCTCATAAATACGTAACCCAAATGCACTCCGTGGACGAAAATTGAACCTTGAACCCCTGAACCTTTGAACCCGTGAACGGTTACAATAAGGTTTCATGGGGGCCGTTAAAATGACTTGGAACAGGTAAAGGGTGCGACAGATGGTTACTCGAAAGAGAAATTTTGTGTCCGGGAATTTTGAAATAGATGGCAACAGATCGTGCAGGGATCTACTGTCAGGCCCTGAAAGGTTTCAAAGGGTTCGGGAGCTGCCGCTGCCCGCGGTTTTACGTGTACGTATAGGAAAATGGATTCCGTGTGGTTGAATTTACGCGTCATCTACTTATTTTAGAATGTAAAATACTGAATAAACCAATCGAAAATACCAGGTTTTCTTGAAAACCAAGACCGCAGGAACGCATATAGGTCGGTCACGAACGCCGGCATTTTGTTGTGCCTTGCTTTAAAAGACAATGGAAAATGGGTTTATTGATTTGATTTACCTTTCTCAAAAGATTTTGAAGGATTAAGGAGGCTTTTATGAAACGAAAAATTACACTGAGGAGACGGTACATTTTGGGGTGGACGTTTTTGTGTCTAATTGCAGGCTTTGTAGGCGCGGCAGTGCTTGACCCGGTTTCAGCCCCGCAGGCGCAAACAAGCTCGGTGCTGCCGGCAGCGCCCAGTTCGTTTAGTGACCTGGCCAAGAAAGCCAGTCCGTCGGTGGTAAATGTCAGCACGGTAAAAGTCGTCAAGGGCCGGGAAAGGATGCCACTTCCCTTTGGAGGCCCTTTTGGTCAAGAGGATCCATTTCGGGACTTTTTCGAGCGGTTTTTCAGGGACCAGATTCCAAAGGATTATCGACAGCAGAGTTTGGGAACGGGTTTTATCATCGACAAGGAAGGATTCATCCTGACAAACAATCATGTAGTAGAGCAGACCGATGAGATCAAGGTGAAATTGTCGGATGATCGGGAGTTTGTGGCGGAGGTTGTGGGTCGAGATTCCAAGACGGATCTGGCCTTGATTCGAATTAAGCCGGAGGGTGAGTTGGTGCCGCTGCCATTGGGAGATTCGGAGGATTTGGAGATTGGAGACTGGGTGGTGGCGATCGGCAATCCGTTCGGGCTGGGCCATACGGTCACGGCGGGCATCGTGAGTGCGAAGTACCGACAGATTGGTGCAGGGGCCTATGATAATTTCATTCAGACCGATGCTTCCATCAACCCGGGAAACAGCGGCGGGCCGCTTTTGAATACGGCGGGAGAGGTAATCGGGATCAACACGGCGATTCTGTCTCGCACTGGAGGCAGCGTGGGAATCGGGTTTGCGATTCCTGTAAACATGGCCAAGGATCTGCTTCCGCAACTGAAAAAGGGCAAGGTGATACGGGGATGGTTGGGGGTGATGATCCAGAAGATAACCCCGGAATTGAAGGAAAAACTGGACCTCGAAGATGAGAGGGGTGCGTTGGTAGCGGATGTGACGGCAGGGGGACCGGCGGAAAATGCCGGGATCGAACGGGGAGACGTGATTGTCTCGTTTGACGACAAGCCGATCGAGGAGATGAATGATCTTCCCTATATTGTGGCCTCCACACCGGTGGGTAAGGAAGTCCCCGTGGAGGTAATTCGGAAGGGGAAGAAAAAGCGAATCGAGGTGAAGGTCGGAGAACTTGAAGAGGAGAAGGAGGCTCCCGTTGTCAGCGAAGCGACGCCGGATCTGGGAATGGTGGTGAAGGAGATCACCCCGGAGCTTGCAAGAAACTTTGGCCTATCAGAGTCGAGCGGTCTGGTGGTGGCACAAGTTGAAAGCAACAGCCCGGCGGGTGAAGCCGGTGTGAAACCGGGTGACATTATTTTGGAGGTGGATCAGGTTGAGGTGACGAGCATCAAAGAATTCAACCGGAAAATGGAGTCATACAAAGTCGGAGATACGGTGCTTTTTCTGCTCAAACGGGGCACGGCCACCCTTTACCTGACACTGAAGGTAACCGACTAGGTCGGCGATCACCCCGTAGGTATGTATTTCTGTGCCATCACAGATTCTGATGGATATTGAACGCAAATCCTGGTCCTCAAGACCAGGATTTTTTTGATTGTCACTTGGCGCCAATGCGGACGCGGCGAATTGGATTTAAATTTTTCGTATCAATTTAGCGCTTTGAAATGGTGGGTTAGGGAAATCGGAGAAAAGAGCTTCAAATTCAGATACCGAATCGTCGAAAGGGATGACGCCTCCGTTGTCTTCGGAAATGGTGAATCGGTTATGGTCCTCTTCGACTATGAAAAAAATAAGACCCTACCCATTCCAAAAAACTTTTTAGACAAAATCTCGGTCTATTGCGAGCAGGACGCATAATCTAAACAAAATCAAAAACGCACATTCAAGAACATGGGCTTAAAAAGCACCTTGCATTATTCGTGTGTGCCTTTTCAGTGAAAGCTTGGTTCAACAGTGGGTGATGTTGTGAATGCGCATCGCACCCCGTTGGCTACTTTTTCCGATGATGACGTGGGTAATGATACCCATGGTATGGATAGGGATAATACCAAAAAGGGTCGTACGGATAGGGATAGTACCAAGCGTCATGGTAAGGGTAGGGGTAGTCATGGCGGACTTCGTCCCAAAGGTGGATTTCTCGACTCACGATCTTAAGAAACGCGCCGGAATATTCTCCGATCTTTTGAACCGTCTTGCCTGCGACCGTTCCTGCAACTGTAATTTTGCGGTCCTTACCATAAACCTCCGGGTCCAAAAAGCCCTTATGTAAAACAACGAATCGCCCTTTCGAGTGGTCCTTCCCTTTGGGTCGGTCCCGAAATTCAAGGGGAGTTTGTAAAACCTTGATGATCGTCTCGCCGGGCAGATTCGCGGTTTCGAGAATGTAGCCGCCGAGGATTACGGTCTTGCCCGCATATTTTTCCGCCTCGTTGACCAGGGTTGTGAAGGGCACGGCCGGCTCGGATTCCGTTCTCACCTGCTGGGAGATGACCGAGCACGCCGGTGCGCCCATCAGAAATGCAATTAACAAGAGCCAACCTGGTAAATGTCGTAAGGGTGCCATGTATCCCTCCTTTTCCCCAGCCTTATTATCATACAAAATTTTTAATATAATAAGGCTGCGAAATTGTCTTGGCAACCTTTATGACTCGGATTGATGGTTTACAGAATGTCCCAAGATGAATGTCTATGGCTTCAATGCCGGATGATCTCTTCCTGCCACCGACACCGGCTGAATCAAAAAAATAGCCAATTGATTGAGATACGGCATTTGTGCTAAACCTGAATTACTGTGATTTTCAATCATCCGGTCCCGATGGACGGGGTTTTCCTTATTATCCCGCTCTTTATTCACCAGCGGGGCATCCCTGAAAAGGAGGCAATGAAATGACGACAAAAGTCCCGACCCGCGAAGCGGCGTATGCGCTGCTCACAAAGTATAACAAAAGTGAAAGCCTCATTAAACATGCTTTGGCGGTTGAAGGCGTGATGCGCTACTGTGCCCGAAAACGGGGGGAGGACGAAGAAAAATGGGGCGTTATCGGATTGGTGCATGACCTGGATTATGAACAGTTTCCGGAAGCACACTGCAGCAAGAGTGAAGAAATTCTGAGGGAAAACGCATGGCCGGAGGACTACATACGCGCCGTGGTGAGCCACGGCTGGGGAATTTGTTCGGATGTTGAGCCGCAATCAGAACTGGAGAAGGTCCTTTACGCCGTGGATGAGCTTACAGGCCTGGTGGTGACTACGGCATTGGTTCGTCCCTCCAAGAGCGTCCTGGACGTGAAGGTCAAGTCCGTTAAAAAGAAGTGGAAGGACAAACGATTCGCAGCAGGGGTCGATCGCTCCATCATTGAAAAAGGCGCAGCGATGTTGGGCGTAGAACTGACGGAACTGATCACGGATACCATCAAGGGGATGCAGGAAGTGGCCGAGGAGATCGGTCTGAAGGGCGTCTGAAAAATTCTATTTGGCTCGATGCAAACGATAAATCACCACTCGCTCTTATGAGGCGTTTCCTCCCAAAACGCTGTGGCTATTTTGACAGTCGGCCGACAGAAAGTTGACGGAAACTTCCGATTCCAACGGCATTTGAGAAATCCCAAACGTCCTTATTGTCTTATTTCAAAAAAAACATGCATCCATGCGGCCTATCAAACCGGGCGACAACCGCGTGTGCAAAGGTACTGAAAACCGCGGACTCCGAAACCTGCAGGGGGTCTCTCGATCTATTCTCCATTGGCATCAATTTTGCCTCCATCCATGGGCAGCGGCTGGAAATCCGGAAAAAAACCTTTGAGGTGATCCACCCATTTGGAAGAGGCCATGTATGGAAGATGCTGTGGTAAGTAAAACGCAAGGAGAGGAAGAGGCTCGACCAGCAAATCTTGAAAGCAAATATTATAGTGTGGAATTTTCAGTCGGGGGGCCAAACATCCCGCATCAGTTCAAAATCTGGCGTATTCCCCCGATGGACATGTGCCTGCTCATCCGGAAGGATTCACATATTTTGCGTGGATTAAAAGAAGGAGACACGCTGAACATGAAATATTATTCAAGTAAACCGGCATACCCTCCCGATGCACTCGAAACAACCATACGACAGATCACGAAGAATTCGCAGGAACGATTTAAAGATCATTTTCTAGTCGGCCTCGAAATCCTGGAGCGGCGAAATTAGGTGAACCGACGTCTTCCGAAAGGTTTGCCGACTGCCTCCTTATCGCTTTTTACCCGCCATGCAGACACTCGAATGAAACGTCAAACTTTCTCTTTGAACTCCTTCAGCACCCGAAGGACACAATCGATATCATATTCGGTGTGATCGGCTGAGACCTGAAATCTTATCTCTTCGTCGCCTCTGGGAACAACCGGATAATTCAACCCGGTAGCCAAGATACCGTGTTGAGTCAAGTACCGCACCAGGTCGGCGGTGCTGTGGGTATCCCTGATCATCAGCGGAACCACGGGATGCTCACTGGCGATGATCTCATATCCCAATTCCGTCAGTCCCTTTTCAAACCGCTTGGTGAGTATGCGCAGATGCCGGAGTAATTCCTTTCCTTTTGCGCTGTCCAGAATCTCCAGTGCTTTTATGGCGGCGCTTGCCTCGGCGGGTGTGATGGGGTTTGAATAAATGTAGAAGGGTGCCGTCTCCCGAAGGAAATTGATGACGGTGCCATTGGCTGCCAGGTACCCTCCATTGACGCCCAGGGATTTTCCCAGCGTGGCGATGATGATGTCTATCCCCTCCGCACCGGTGTATTCCTCGGTTCCGCGTCCGGTTTCCCCAAAGGCGCCCACGCCGTGGGAGTCATCCACAATTGTGGTTACGCCTCCCTCAAACTCCGAATCGTATTTCCCGGCAATTTCAGAAATGACATCGAGCGGTGCATAATCGCCCCTCATACTGAAAATTCCATCGGTGATCAACAAAACACGCTTTCCTTTTCCCACTGCATTCGCGAGTTTTGCTTCGAGATCGCCCATGCTCAAGTGCTTGTAAACTTCTTTGACGGCCGGGCGAGAAAGTCGGATCGCATTTATGATACAATTATGGTTCAATTCATCGCTGAGAACGACTGTCTCATTGTCTATCAGAGGCGATACCGTGCCCATCACGGCGGCATAAGCAGAACTGAAAATCATTGCGGATTCCCGGTGGTGGAATGCCGCCAGTTTTTTTTCCAACTCCACATGGGGTTTGTAGGTGCCGCTAATAAACCGAACCGCGCCGGGACCGGCACCATATTTCCTCGCAGTCTGCTCTTCCGCTTCGATGACCTCCTTACGCAGTGACATTCCGAGATAGGAATTGGAATTCATCCTGATGAATTCCTTCTCTCCATAGCCTTCGATGAAAAATCGCGATCCTCTCTTACCTTCCGCGGGCTTCACACCCGTTATGACCATTTCGCTGCCCTTGAGTGCTCCCTTGTGCTCAAGGGCGGTGAGTTTTTCGCTCAATAGCGAGACTAATTTTTCAATAGACATTTTTACCCTCCGGTGGATTTATCCCTTTGCCCTTCGCGTTATTTCGTCCCCAGTTTTTCTGAGAGTTTTTCAATCATATCGCGCGTCATTGATTTCAGATCGTATTCCGGACTCCATCCCCACTCTTCCCGAGCGGCGCGGTCATCCATCTTATTCGGCCATGAGTCGGCAATCGCCTGTCGCACGGGGTCGATTTCAAATTCCAGAACAAATTCAGGAATGAGCTTCTTGATTTCATCCCCAATGTTTTCGGGCGCGACACTCATCGCTGTCACATTGAAGGCATTCCTATGTTTGAGTCCGTCCGGGTTGGCCTCCATTATTCCTATGGCGGCTTTAATCGCATCCGGCATATACATCATATCCAAATAAGTGCCTTTCTTGAGGTAACACGTGTATTTGCTGTGTCTGATCGCCTCGTAGTAGATCTCAACCGCATAATCCGTGGTGCCGCCGCCGGGAAGGGTCTTGTAGGAAATCAGTCCGGGAAATCGGACGCCTCGGGTGTCGATGCCGAATCTGTTATGATAATAATCGCAGAGGAGTTCCCCCGCAACCTTGGTTACGCCATACATGGTGGTCGGGCGTTGAATGGTGTCTTGAGGCGTGTTGTCCTGCGGTGTGGATGCACCAAATGCCCCGATGGAACTCGGTACAAAAACCGCACAGTGATAGGTGCGTGCGACCTCCAACACGTTGTAAAGACCGACCATGTTGACGTTCCAGGCAAGTTGAGGTTTTTCTTCCGCCACAGCCGAGAGAACGGCGGCAAGATGATAGATAGTATCCACTTTGTACTTCCCCACTATCTCGGCGACCGTATTTGCTCGAGCACAATCAATGAAGTGGCAGGGGCCGGATCGGCTCACGGTGTCATCCGGTTGGGTTATGTGCGCTGCAGCGATGACGTTATCATCTCCGTATCTCTCTCGCAGGGCCATCGTCAATTCGGAGCCGATTTGCCCGGCAGCACC
>JAWOGN010000022.1:0-9094 GCA_046496815.1 Desulfatiglandaceae bacterium | reverse complement strand
AAATAGAGACCCAGCAGGTTCTGCAGAGAGGCCTGCTCAATATCCACGATTTCCGCTCGGTGCTCCGCCAGCACTTGGGTTAATTTGGCTGTAATGCCGGGCCGGTCGCGTCCGGAGACTGTGACCATCAAAAGTTTCTTCTCATCCATCGGTAAGGTTCCTTTACGGCTTCCTGTATTTGGCAAAGGGCACGCCATGAGATTCAAAATCATAGACTGAATGAAGTGGAATGAAAACAAAAAAGGAACAGACGCTTTACAAGGCCACCGCTGCCGGCCCCTGGCGACCGTCCTGTTTCCGGCCCACCGTCTCGGAAAGCCCCTATTCCTGGAGGGAGAGCCCGGCGTAGGAAAGACCGAGGCGGCGCTTGTGATGTCCCGATTGTTTGAAACAGACCTGATCCGTCTGCAATGCTATGAAGGCCTTGATGCCGCGACATCGCTCTACGAATGGAATTATCCCAAGCAGCTCCTGAGAAGGGAAATGGAAACACTTGCACGAAAAGCCCATTGCGTGATCTGGCTGAATCCCCTGGCAGGCGATCCTGATTACGAGCCGGTGTGTCGGGGAATGCAGACCGCACTTCCGTATGTGGATTATTTTCTCCCCGCCGACAGCCTACAAAGCCTCAAGCGGGTGGGAGGACTCATTTCGAGGATCCTGACACGCTAGGGGGCTGTCCGAGAATGGCTATTTTCCCCAATCTCTGTGTCAGGCTCAAATTATAATCCTCGAAATACTTAAATGTATTCCTGTGGTTATAATTTTCGCCTTCCTTGATCTTGAAAAAAATCCCTCATTCTCGGACAGTCTCCTAGCTTTTCTCCTCCACCAGCGTCACGCCCTCCGGCAAAACAAACTGAAAGAAATCCTCGGGAAATTCCGCTTTCGAAACCAATCCATGAAGCGTGAATCGGGTGATGCCGCCCAGCTGGTTGTGAATGCTCACCACCCGTATGGTGAAGTCACCGGTCACGGTCAGAACGATACGATTGATTTCCTGCCAAGGCGGGTCCGGACTGAGTTCGATTTGATAGGCTTCCTGCTCCGTTCGGTCGAGCATGGTCACCTGGAAATTTTTTTCCACCTCGCTGAGACCGCGGAATATGTCGCTCAATAGCCTGAGCTCCTTTCCAAACTCATCGAATGGATACTTATAGACGCGTTTTTCCTCCGGGATGTACCACCAAAGCGTTTCCCCATCGGCAAGAAGTGTTTCGGGATTCGGCGTTTTCTGCTCAAGTCTCAGGCAATAGGGGGGGGTAAAAAATATCCGGCCTTCCGCCAGGTCTCCTTTCACTTTGTTTCCGAGCATGGACATGGACCGGGTGATCACTTCCCGGGTATAATCGATGGCGAGACCCGGTAAGGTGCCGTATTTGTTTTGAATGCCGTTCAGGATGTTCGTGAGTTCATCATTTCCGAATGCCGGGTTCCCCTGGAGCAGCAGTACCAAAAGATAAAAAACCGCCGATCGTCTCAACATGTTATAGTTCCTTTCTGCCGTAAACATCCCGAGCGCGAACACCGTCGGAAGGCCCTACGATGCCCTCTTTTTCCATGACTTCGATCATTCTGGCGGCTCGATTGTAACCGACTCTGAGCTTGCGCTGCAACATGGAAATGGACGCCTGCCCGGTGTGCATCACGACCTCCACGGCCTGCTCGTATTTCTCATCGAATTCCAATTCCCCCTCGTCCTGCCCCTCATCTCGACTGATGTGCGATATGATGGTGGAGTCATATTCCGGTTTCTTTTGACTCCGCAAAAAGTCAGTGACCGCTTTGGTTTCTTCTTCGGAGATAAATGCTCCGTGAATTCTCATGATGCGCCCCACCCCGGGCGGCATGAAGAGCATGTCGCCTTCCCCCAGCAGGGTTTCCGCACCCATGGAATCCAGGATGGTTCTGGAGTCGACTTTAGAGGAAACCTGAAAAGAGATTCGCGCAGGAAAATTGGCCTTGATAATCCCTGTGAGTACGTCGACGGAAGGGCGCTGGGTGGCAATAATGAGATGGATACCCGCGGCACGTGCCATCTGGGCCAGGCGGGTGATTGCTTCCTCCACCTCCCGTGAGGAGGTCATCATCAAATCGGCCAATTCATCGATGATAAGAATGATAAAAGGCAGGGACTTTTCGCCCTGTTCATCGTCGCCTTGGGACTCGGTTGGCTTCATTTTGAGAATTTTACGGTTGTAGGTCCCGATATTTCTGACGCCCCTGTCAGAGAGGAGCATGTAGCGTCTCTCCATCTCTTCTACAGCCCACCGTAGCGCCTTGGTGGCCTCTTTTGGGTTGGTTACGACCGGATGAAGCAGGTGCGGGATGTCGTGGTAAATGGAAAGTTCGATTCGCTTTGGATCGATGATAAGAAACCGCACCATCTCCGGGGATACTTTGAACAAGAGACTGTTGATCATGGTGTTGATTGAGACGCTTTTGCCGGCTCCCGTGGCGCCGGCGACAAGCAGATGGGGCATTCGTGTCAAATCCGTGACCACGGGTGATCCGGTGATGTCCTTGCCCAGGGCGATGGGAAGGTCATATTTTGACTCTCTGTAGGCGGGGCTTGAAAGCACCTCCTTGAGAAACACCATTTCCCTTTTGTTGTTGGGGATTTCAATCCCGATGGCGGCCTTTCCGGGTATGGGGGCCACGATCCGAATGCTCTGCGCGCTGAGCGCCAGCGCGAGATCATCCGAGAGCCCCGCCACCTTGCTGATTTTAATTCCGGGGGCCGGCTTGTACTCATACATTGTAATGACCGGGCCCGGAAGAATCTCCTTGACTTCCCCTTCAACGCCGAAGTCTGCCAGCTTTTTCTCCAGGCGACGGGCGTTCATCTCCAGATTCTCCTGCTGAATCCCGCTGTCTTCCCTCTCGGGGGGGTCGTCCAGGAGGTCCAACGCGGGGAGTTCCAATTCGCCGGGCAACTTCATGAAAGCAAACCGTTCTTGTTCCGGTTTTTTTTCAGGCTGTTTTTTCGGCTTGACGATCGTAACTTTGGGCTTTGTTTTTATTTTTTCCCGGGCTGTCAGGGTTCTGCGAACCCGTTTTTTCCGGGCCATGCGCTTGGTGATCATTTCCCGAATACGTCTGGCCACCCCCCGGATCCAAATTCCTGATTTTGAAATGAGCCGGCCCAAAGAAAGGTGGGTCACGATCATGAGGGAAATGATGAAAATCGCGAAAAAAAAGACGTAGGCGCCGAAATGATTCAGGAACCCTTTGACCCATCCGGCCAGATGGATCCCCACAAGTCCTCCGGCGATCAACGCGCCCCCCCTGAAGTTTACGACACTCGGCAATTGCAGATTCAGGAGGGCTGAAAAAGAAACGAGCAGGGCGACGATGGCAAGGGTACTCTTGATCGGAGAGGAGAGGGGGCGTTGCTGGAAGGTCAGGAGGGCCATCGACAGGGGGATAAGCACCAACCAGAAAGCGGAAAAGCCGAGCAGAAAGAATGCGCCGCCGGCAACATGGGCGCCCACAGTGCCGAAGAGATTACGAGCCTTTCCCAACGCACCCGTGACATTCCAAAAAAGCTGATCCGCCGGATGGTAAAACAGCAGACTGCCCCCCAAAAAAATCGCCACAAGGAGAAAAAGAAGGCCTTGAATTTCTCTCCGGAGCGGATGGGGGGCCTTTTCTGTTTGCCCTTTGCCGTTCGGTTTATGCGCCAATTCGGTTCACCTCTGATTGAAGATATGTGCCCATGAACGGAAGCCGTCACGCCATTTATCAAAAAGAAATGATAATGGGCAGCACAAGGGGGCTCCTATCGATCGTTTTGTAAAAAAGCCGTCTCACACGCTTCTTTATGGCGGATTCCATCTCGGACCACTCAATGGGAGGCGATTCTCCGCGTTCGGCAATCACATCCAACGTGAGGCCTTTGGCATCTTCGAGAATGGCCGCGCCTTGGTCTCCCGGGACGAATCCGCGGGAGATAATATCAGGGCCGTAAACGATGTCTCCTGTTTTTTTATCCACGATCAGAAAAATAATCACCATGCCGTGTCCGCTCAGCCGCCTTCGGTCTCTCAAGACCGTTTCCCCCACATCACCGACGCCTTTTCCATCTACGAGAATCCTACCGATGGGAACAGGTTCTCCCAGAGTTGCCGTTTGATCTTCAAAACGGATGACGGTCCCATCTTCGGCAATCAAGACATTGGATTCCGGCAGGCCCATATCCAGCGCCAACTTGGCATGTCGCACGAGATGCCGGTACTCGCCGTGAATGGGAACAAAGTACTTGGGCTTCACAAGGCTCAGCATCAGCTTCAACTCTTCCCTCCTGGCATGTCCGGAGGTGTGAATATCGGAGACCTTTTCATAAACCACATCCGCCCCCATCCGATAGAGGCTGTTGATTATGGAAGTAATGGCTCTCTCATTGCCCGGAATAAATCGTGAAGACAGAATGATGGTGTCGCCGCGTTTGATTTTGACGTTTTTATGTTTTCCCTGGGCCATGCGTGTCAAGGCCGACATGGGCTCTCCCTGACTTCCGGTCGTGATAATCGCGATGTTTTCGTCCGAAAACCGGTCAATTTGTTTTTCAGTAATCTCCACATCCTCGGGCATCGTGATAAAGCCCTGCTCTCGGGCGATCCGCACGTTGGTTCTCATACTCCTGCCATTGAAAACCAACTTTCGATTAAATTCCACAGCCAGGTCGATGACTTGCTGAATACGCGCGATATGGGAGGCAAAACTGGCGACGATGACTCTGCCGCGGCAGGTTTGGATGAGATCGGCGAGTGTTTTCCTGACGTCTTTTTCACTGAGGGTAAAGCCCTCTTTCTCGGCATTGGTCGAATCGGAGAAAAAGGCGAGCACCCCCCTTTCACCAAAGTGCGCAAATCGATTCAAATCGGTGGGTTCACCGTTTACGGGCGTGGGATCGATCTTGAAATCGCCGGAGTGTATAATGATTCCTTCCGGGGTTTCGACGGCAAGGCCCAGACCACCGACGATGCTGTGGTTTACCGCGATGTATTCCACCTTGAAAGGCCCAAACTCAGTGACATCTCCGGCCGTTATCACGCGAAGATCCACCGGGTCCGGGAGCCGGTGTTCCTTGAGTTTTTCTTTCAAGAGCGCCAGGGTGAAACGTGTCCCAAACACGGGAACGGAAAACTCATTCAGGAAAAACGGCACCGCACCGATATGATCTTCATGCCCATGGGTTAAAATGAGGGCCTTGATCCTGTCTTTGTTTTCTTTTAGATATTGAAAGTCGGGGATCACCCAATCTACGCCGAGCATGTAGTCATCGGGAAACATGAGACCCGCGTCCACGATCAGCATTGACTGCTCGAATTCGATGGCCATCATGTTGAGCCCGATTTCACCCAGCCCACCTAAAGGAACGATTTTCAGCATTTTTATCCGCTTCCCGCCGGGTTTACATTGTTCACCGAGGCAATGACACTGCAGCCTGATAATCTCGGGTCCCTGTATCCGGCATAATTATTTCTTTGAATAAACGGGAGCTTACCCCTTCAAGAACCATCCGTCAACAGGGAAAGTATTTTGGGCCAACACCCTTGATTTTCCTCTTTTCTTTGTGGTAGTCTGCAAAAAAATGCATGCTTGGATTCTCCCAAGGCGTTGAACCGACACACACAAGAAGGAGACGAAAATTGGCCGGTGTAAACAAGATAATATTGGTCGGCAGGTTGGGTAAAGACCCTGAAATACGGTACACCCCCAGCGGCGCTGCGGTGGCGAACTTCACCGTCGCCACCTCAGAGGAGTGGAAGGACCGGGAAACGGGTGAGAAACAGGAACGCACCGAATGGCACAGAATCGTCGCCTGGAGACGTCTCGGCGAAGTTTGTGGAGAGTACCTTCATAAAGGAAGTCAAGTCTACATTGAGGGAAGACTCCAAACACGGTCATGGGAAGATCGGGACGGTAACAAACGCTATACGACGGAAGTGATTGCCCAAACGATGCAGATGCTCGACTCCGCAGGAAGAGAGGCGGGGAGAGGCAAGACGGGGGATGATCGTTACCCGACGGAAGAACCGGTTGATATCCCTGAAGACGATATCCCTTTCTAACCGGTCGGTATCAATTTAGATTTTTGGTATACGGAATGGTATTCGTGAAGTCTTGAAACGCAGGAAGCGATCGGCGAGGTCCGACCTAACTTTTCTTTTCCGCGGTATCGTTTTCTTCGGCGGAGGACTCTAATTCTTCCGGGGGTTCTTCACTTGCCTTTTTGAAATTCTTGATTCCTTTTCCGATTCCACTGCCGATTTCAGGCAGCTTGCCGGCGCCAAAAATGATCAAGATAATGATCAAAATAATGATCAACTCCGGCATACCAATTCCAAACATGCATTTTCCCCTAGTTAAGGATTTAACCGTCGGAACCCTTTATCATCCGATAAAACTCGGGAGATCGCTTAAACGCGTCGATGGCTTTCCGGTAATCCACCCAGGCGGACCAGAGATGCCGCCATTCCTTGTTATGCCAGAAGATGCCGCTTCCCCCCGCACCCTTCGCCGTTTCCAAGAAATCTTCGAACTCCGCCTCGCAACTTTCGCAGAGGATAAAGCCGCGCGAAGAACCGGCGGATGAATGCGGGCCTTTTCTTCCGGTTAAATGATACCCGCACATGGCACATTTAAAATGGCAGGAAGCGCACTGGACGATCCGTCGAATCGTTTCAACCTTTTGGCGCTCAGAGGCCAACTGCTGCTTTCGTTTCTTGTCTTCAAGCCGACCGGCAATGCTGAGGACTTTGTCCATGAAATCTCTGCTGTTTTGGAGATCGAGCGGAAAGGATGCACGGGGCTTTCCTGTCCGGACGTTCTCGGTTTTTTCCCTCAACGACCTGTTTGTTGACCGGGGTTACCCATCCATCAATACGGACCGTGCCTGACTGCATCCCGCTCTACGAAAGGGGGACTTGGAAAAAAATTGGCCACCTTTCATTTCATTAGAAACCACTTTAACATCGCGGGACCGGGCAGTCAAGGAAACTTCGAATTGATCAGCGCTTCCCAACGGCCCCCAGGACGGTTTGTCCCAGGGTGGCGAGATTCACGGCGACCGTGATACCGGCAGCCTCCAGGGCTGCGATTTTATCTTTCGCTTTGCCTTGTCCGCCGGAAATGATGGCGCCGGCATGACCCATTCGCCTCCCGGGGGGCGCGGTCTGGCCTGCGATGAAAGCGACGACCGGTTTATCGAACGCTTCACGAACATACGCCGCCGCCTCCTCCTCCGCAGTTCCGCCGATTTCCCCGATGAGCACGACCCCTTTTGTTTCCGGATCCGTTTTGAATCGCTTGAGGTGATCGATAAAGTCGGTACCGACAATGGGATCGCCGCCGATGCCGATGCATGTCGATTGACCCAGGCCCGCCCGCGTCAATTGATCGACCACTTCATAGGTCAAGGTGCCGCTTCTCGATATCACCGCCATGTCGCCGGGTCTGTGGATCGGTCCGGGCATAATTCCAACCTTGGTTTTTCCGGGTGAAATAATGCCCGGGCAGTTGGGGCCGACGAGCACCGATTCCCTGTCTTTCAAGAAGTCGGCGACTTTCACCATGTCAAGAACGGGAATCCCCTCCGTGATACACACAATGACGGCCACACCCGCGGCGGCCGCCTCCATCACCGCATCCGCCGCGAACGGCGGGGGAACAAAGATACACGAGGCATTGATCCCTTCCTTTTCCACGGCCTCCCGGACGGTATTAAACACCGGCACGCCCTCGACGTTTCGGCCGCCCTTGCCGGGGGTGACGCCGGCAGCCACCGATGTCCCGTAATCCATCATCTGTATCGTATGAAATGTTCCTTCGCGTCCGGTAATTCCCTGAACCACCACGCGTGTGTTTTCGTCTACCAGTATACTCATGATCAATTCCTCAAGACACCTGCTTGGCCACCAATTCAGCGGCTTCGGCAAGGTCTTTTGCCACCAAAAATTTCAGGTCCGAGTTCTTGAGGATGGCGCGTCCTTCCTCCACATTGGTTCCTTCCAGTCTGACAATCAGCGGGACTTGAATTCGAATTTTGTTTGCCGCAGCCAGGACGCCTCTGGCCAGGACATCGCATCGGAGTATGCCGCCGAAGATATTGATGAGAATCGCTTTCACCCGCGTGTCTTTCAGGATGATTTCGAATCCCCGGGTGATCATCTCCTCGCTCGCTCCGCCGCCGACGTCAAGAAAGTTGGCGGGCTCGGCACCCGCGAGCTTGATCACATCCATTGTCGCCATGGCCAGGCCGGCGCCGTTCACCATTGCACCGATATTCCCGTCCAGCCGGATATAGTTGAGGTTGTAGGCCTCGGCCATCCGTTCCAGCGGATCTTTCTCCAGGGGATCGTCAAGTTCAAGGAGCTGCTTTTGCCGGTAGAGCGCATTGTCATCAATGCTCATTTTGGCATCCAACGCCACGACCTTTCCCTCGGTCGTCGTCACGAGGGGATTGATCTCCACGAGGGAGCAGTCATGGGTCAGGAAAACCTTGTACAGGGCGCCCATGACGGCGACCAATGCGTTCGCGGTCTCCGGGCGAAAGGGAGGGTCCAGGTCGTAAATGAGATTCCTGGCCTGGTAAGGCATCCATCCGGCACCGGAATTCACGTGCTGCTTGCGTATCAGCTCCGGGGATCCGGCCGCAACCTCTTCGATCTCCATACCGCCCGCGGGGCTGAAGATCATGGTGGGGCCGGCGGTCGACCGGTCAACGACCATGCTCAAGTAGAATTCATGCTCGATGTCGATTCCCTCCTCGATGAGAAGCTTGCGCACAATAACCCCTTCAGGGCCGGCCTGCTTGGTTTTCAGGGGGTTTCCAAGGAGGGATGCAGCCGCCGTCATCACCGCTTGGGGCGTTTGTGTTACCTTGACGCCGCCGGCCTTGCCTCGCCCACCGGCGTGGACCTGGGCCTTGACCACCCACGGAGGTCCATGCACGGTCTGCGTCGCATCTTCGGCCTGATTCGGCGCCGTGATCAGTTGACCCTTGGGCACGGGGATTCCAAATTTACCAAGGATTTCTTTGGCCTGATATTCATGTAATTTCATTTTGCAGATGCTCCGAAAACCAATC
>JAWOGN010000377.1:0-3473 GCA_046496815.1 Desulfatiglandaceae bacterium | reverse complement strand
CAGGTATTTCTTGCCCTTGTCATCGAGTTTTTCCGCATAATTTTTGAGCAGTCGATCAGAAAAACCATAAATCGATATCACAGGGGTCTTCAGGTCGTGGGAGACCACATGGACAAAGTCTTGGAGTTCCTCATTGGTTTTACGCAGTTCCTCTTTCATACGTCTTTGTTCCGTCACATCTACGACGTTTCCGAGGATCGCGGGCTTCCCTTTGTACTCGATGTCCGTATTCCGCCGTTTGACCCAGATGGTCTCACCCGCTTTGGTGAGCCCCCTGGCCTCATACTCGGACGGGGCATCCTCTCCCCGCAGGCGTTTTGTCCTGATCTCGTCGGTCAGGGATCTGTCTTCGGGGTGAACGAGCTGTCTGCTTTCCATCCCGATCAATTCCTCCCGGGAATAGCCGCAAATGTCGGCAAACTGGTCGTTTGAGAAAACAATCTTTCCCCCTTGATCAATATAGATGCCGGTGAGGGAATTTTCCACCAGTTTTTTGTACATCTCTTCGTTCTCTTGCAGGGTCTGCGCCGCGCGCTCCGGCGTGGCTACCGCATTGTGGAGTCTCCTGACCTTCTCCTTCAAAATCTCTACAGTTGATTTGTCCCGCATTGGAAAAGCTCCTCACTAGGCCATCATCTATGCTTCTTCTTCCGAAGCCGGCACCGTAACGGCAGGGCAGGTGGCGAAACTTACCACTTTTTCCGCCCCGTTTCTTCAATTTCAAAGGATAAACCGGCAATCCTTCCATCCTGACTATTTGGCCATTATACTGATGATATCCGATGCTGCCGCACATCGTAAATGGGTTGAATCCTGTATTTCACCGGAGATTTCATGGGTGACCGTGTGTGGAGCGTGGTGCCATGATCCCACGACTGATCTATGATCACTGACGATTTCCTATCGTATCACCGCTCCTCCAATGCCTGACCCAACAGCCGCATACACCTCTTGAGGCGCTGGAATACGGTCTCCACCCCATTCCCTCGGGCATCTCAATCCGCTATTCATGAGTTTGTTAAATGAATTTTTGCCCTTCTGGGACGAACAGGAAAAACAGGCATTGAGGAAGGAGTGTTATATGACAACGGAGAGTCACTATGCCGTTTCCTTCAACGATATTGGCGCCGCGGACGTTTCAAAGGTCGGGGGGAAAAACGCCTCGTTGGGAGAGATGATCGGCAGATTGAGAGAAGCGGGCATTCGAGTCCCTGACGGTTTTGCCACCACGGCGAAAGCGTACTGGGAATTTCTGGAAGCCAACGACATTCAGGAGAAAATAGAAAATCATTTGGCAGAAATGAAGAAGGGAAAGAAATCCTTGGAGCAGACAGGAAAAGCCATCCGGAGACGCTTCCGCAAAGCGGCGTTTCCGGAAGCCATTTCCGTGGCAGTCACCCATGCCTACCAGCGATTGTGCGAGAGCTACGGCAGCGAGGACGTGGATGTGGCGGTGAGGAGCAGTGCCACGGCTGAAGACCTGCCGGAGGCCAGTTTTGCCGGCCAGCAGGAGACCTTTCTCAATGTAACGGGAGAGGACGAACTGCTTGATGCATGCCGGAATTGCTTCGCCTCGCTGTTTACGGACAGGGCCATCAGCTACAGACAGGAGCGGGGTTTCGATCACATGAAGGTCGCCCTGTCTGTGGGCGTTCAGAAGATGGTCCGCTCCGATCAAGCCGGATCCGGCGTCATGTTCTCCATTGACACGGAGAACGGCTTTCCGGACGTGGTTGTGATCGATGCCGCCTGGGGTCTGGGTGAAAATGTGGTCCAGGGCGCCGTGAACCCCGACGAGTACCGGGTGTTCAAACCCCTGCTGAGTGAAGACAACTATCAACCTATCATCGAGAAGTCCCTGGGCGAAAAGGAAAAGAAGATGGTGTACGCGAAGGGGGGCAGCAGCACTACCAGAAACATAGACACCCTCAAGCGGGAGCGTCGCAGCTTTGTGCTGGGAGATGATGAAATATTGAAGTTGGCCCGATGGGCGTGCCGTATCGAAGCTCACTACGAAAAGCCGATGGACATCGAGTGGGCCAAAGATGGGGAAACGAGCGAATTGTTCATTGTGCAGGCCCGTCCTGAAACCGTGCAGTCACAGAAGAAAGCAGGCAGTCTAAGGGCCTATTCTCTCAAAGAAGACGGGGAGAGACTTTTAACCGGTTTGAGTATCGGCGATGCCATCGCCACAGGGAAGGCATGTCTTGTCAAGGGTCCGGACCGGATGGATCAATTCGAAGAGAACGGAGTGCTGGTCACCGAAATGACGGATCCCGACTGGGTGCCCATTATGAAAAAGGCCGCCGGGATTGTCACGGACCACGGCGGCCGCACCTGTCATGCCGCCATTGTGAGCAGGGAACTGGGTATTCCCGCCATTGTGGGGACCGGGGAGGCCACGGATGTGCTGAAAACAGGCCGGGAGATCACCATCTCCTGCGCTGAGGGAGACGAAGGCTATATATATGACGGGACGCTGAAATTTGAGGCCAGGGAGATGAATCTCAAGGATATCCCTGAGACTCGGACACGCGTCATGATGAATATCGCCAGTCCTGCAGCCGCTTTCCGCTGGTGGCGCCTGCCCTGTGAAGGGATCGGACTGGCCCGCATGGAATTTATCATCAACAACATCATCAAGATTCACCCGATGGCACTGGTTCGGTTTGATACCTTGGAAGACAAGGAAGTAAAAAAACGAATCGAAAAACTGACCAGAGGCTATGAGGACAAAACCGAGTATTTTGTGGATCACCTGGCCCGAGGAATCGCCAAGATCGCCGCTTCCCAGTATCCGGAGCCGGTCATTGTTCGGATGAGCGATTTCAAAACCAACGAATATGCCGACCTCATTGGGGGAGCGCAATTTGAGCCCCGGGAGCACAACCCCATGCTCGGTTTTCGCGGGGCTTCCCGCTATTACAGTGAAAAATATCGTGAGGGATTTGCGCTGGAATGCAGGGCCGTCAAGCGCGTTCGTGAAGAGATAGGTCTTGGCAATGTCCGCATCATGATCCCATTTTGCAGAACGCTGGAAGAAGCGGACAAGGTGCTGGGGGTTCTGGCTGAAAATGATCTGATCCGCGGGGAAAAGGGCCTTGAAGTGTATGTCATGTGCGAGATCCCATCCAACGTCATCTTGGCCGAGCAATTCGCGGAGCGGTTTGACGGCTTTTCCATCGGCTCCAACGATCTCACTCAACTGGTCCTGGGGGTGGACCGGGATTCTTCAGAGCTGGCGCCGCTCTTTGATGAACGGAACGAAGCCGTAAAGCAGGAGATCAGCAGGCTCATCAGGACCGCTCACAAAAGCAACACAAAAGTCGGCATCTGCGGACAGGCCCCGAGTGACTATCCGGATTTTGCCGCCTTTATCGTGCAGGAGGGAATCGACTCCATCTCCCTGAACCCGGACAGCGTCATCGCGGTCAAAAAGCGCATCGCAGAAGTGGAAAAGAAACGGTGATTGG
>JAWOGN010000237.1:0-4751 GCA_046496815.1 Desulfatiglandaceae bacterium | reverse complement strand
GGGGACATTCGCCCATGTCTCAACGTTGTTCAAGACGCTGGGCCTGTCCCAAAGCCCCTTGACATTGGATCGAATATATTTGGGCCTGGGCTCTCCAGCCCTGCCTTCCAATGCGGTCATCAGCGCGGTGGATTCACCACAGACAAAAGCGCCGGCACCCTGATGCACTTTAACAGTGAAATCAAAGCCGGAGCCAAGGATGTCTTTTCCAAGAAATCCATATTCCTCGGCCCGCTGGATAGCGAGATGTATATTCTCAACCGCCAGGGGGTATTCCTGCCGAACATATATGTAGCCCTCATGTGAACCGATGGCATAGGCGCCGATGGTCAATCCCTCGAGGATTGAGTGAGGGTTCCCCTCGAGGAGGCTACGATCCATATAGGCGCCGGGATCCCCCTCGTCCGCATTGACGATCACATACTTTGTTTCGTCAGGGGCATTGCGTGATCCTTCCCACTTCCTCCCCGCAGGAAAGCCGCCTCCTCCTCTTCCTCTGAGGTTGGATTTCTTGACTTCCTCCAATACGTCCTCGGGAGTCATTCCGGAAAAGACTTTGGCCAGTGCGGAGTATCCACCTATTGCCAGGTAATCCTCAATGTTCTTGGGATCAATATTCCCATTGGAACCGAAAACAAGCCGGTTCTGGTTTTTGTAAAAGGGTATTTCAGATTCATGCACAATCTTTTCATCAGTATCCGGGTCGGTATAGAGCAAACGTTCTATTACCTTCTTTTCCTTTATGGTCTGGGAGACGATTTCAGGGATATCCTCTGGCGATATTTGCAAATAACAAATCTCGTCAGGGTGAATAACAATGATAGGCCCCCTCTCACAAAAACCATGACAACCCGTTTTCCGGATTTCCACATCAGCACTAAGGCCTTGTTTTTCAATTTCCTCCTCAATGCTCCTGGCAACGTCTTTACTGCCGGAAGCATGGCAGGCGGATCCGGAACAAAGAGTGATACAGGTCTTATCAGGGTCTCTTTTCGAAAGAATACCCTTCCTGAATTCTTCTAATTCATCTGGTGAATTTATCCGCGACATAATTTTACCCTACTCATAATTTTTTAGAACATCTGCTGTGTCGGTCGGTGCCATTTTACCGTGAGTCTTGCCGTCGATTTCAATTACCGGTCCGAGGGCACAACATCCCAGGCAGTTAACAGTCTCCAGGCTGAATTTAAGGTCCAGATCCGTTTCTCCGGGCCTAATGCCGGTTACGTCTTGGACGGTGTCAAGGAGGCGCGAGGCACCGCGAACATGACAGGCCGTGCCCATACAAATATGAATCTCATGACGTCCTTTGGGAACCAGGCTGAAGGCCTTATAAAAGGTCGCTATATGTTGTATCCGGGTTACAGGAACCTGTAATTTCTCGCTGACCCTTTCCAGCGCTTCTTTAGGAAGCCAATGGTTCTCGCTCTGAATATCCAGTAAAACCTGAATCAGTGAGCTGGCTTCGCCATGATGTTTATCAATGATTTGATCTACTCTGTCGTTATCCATAGCCGCTGTCCTTATCGTATTCTTTACTTTGACTCTGCGTGCTCATTCATTCTAAGCGGCAGCATATCGTTTCTGACTTTCATCGTACCTGACAAATCCTTGCATTGATGAACTGATAAGGTGTTTTGAAATTTCGGAGGGATTTAGGCCTAACAACTCGGATATCTCGCTGGTTGAATGGGGCCTTTCTTTCAGAAGCAACAGAATTTGACTTATTGCTAATTTACTTACGATCAGTTCATCGAATAACCGATTTGCTTCATCACTATTGAAAAACTTGATATATTCTTCTTTTGTATTAAATTTAACTCTGAGCCTTTCCGCTTGAACTAGTCTGAGGTAGGGAATCAAACGTTTAATAGCATCAAATTTAAATTTCAATGTGTTTTCGTTTATGCCCTCACTCGAACCAAGAGGCCCCAGTTTTTCCACCGTTTTACAGAAATCATTAAGAACTTCGGTAAAATAGAATCCTTCTCCAGAAGACATGAATTCGATTCTCAGCCTTTCAGGGTTCAGCCCAATGTGCTCCAGTATTTTTTTAAATAAAAGCGTCATGTTAAGCGCATGAAAATTACCATGAGTAATATAATTACATTCGCCCAAGCGACAGCCGCCGATAAATACCCCGTCCATTCCTTTTGAGAACGCCCTGAGTACAAATTCCAGGTCGACTCTGCCGGAACACATTACACGAATAAGCCTTGCATCAGTTTTGTATTGTAGCCTGGAAACTCCAGCCATGTCTGCAGCGCCGTATCCTCACCAATGGCATACAAAACCTAATATTTTTGGCTTGAACTTAACTCCTGCACTCATCCGTTCTCACCTCCTTTATCATAAAAACGGCACTAATTATGTATATGCTTCTATACATCCCCCACTGCCGCATCAATTTGGCTCAAAACCTCTTCGTCGGTAAAATGCTTTAACCTGATTGCCCCTGTTGGACATTTTACATTGCAAAGGCCGTCGCCTTTGCAGATCACAGGGTTTACTACGGCCTTTTTGCCAAGCGGTGTTTCATGAAATTCGATAGCGCTATAAGTGCAGGCGGCGATACATGCGCCGCAAGCGACACACTTTTGGTGATCCACTTCACAGACAGAGCCCGAGGCTGTGACAATATCGTGTGACAGAAGCGTCAAGGCCCTGCCCGCAGCTCCGTTGGCCTGGTTGATTGCCTCCGGTATGTGTTTAGGGAAATGTGCCATTCCGCAGATATAAACGCCTTCCGCGGCAAATTCAACGGGTCTCAATTTGACATGGGCCTCTTTGAAAAAACCATCCGGCCCCAAAGTGACTTTAAACAAGTGTGCCATTTCCCTGTTCTCAGCGTGGGGAATCACGGCCGCGGACAAGGTGATATAATCTGCATCAAGAGCAATCTTCTGACCAAGAATGGGATCAGTTGTAGTGACCCTTAAGACAGGACGCCCTTCTTCCTCCACAGCCTCCACCTGAGGCTTATCATCCGCTTCATACCGGATGAATCTTACGTCTTTCTCTGATGCTTCTCTGTAATAATCCTCGAAAAATCCATATGTCCTGATATCCCGAAAGAGAATGTATATATCCATCTCAGGATTGACATCCTTCAGCTTCAAGGCGTTCTTGATGGCATTGCTGCAACACACCCTTGCGCAGTAATCCCTGTCCTCCTGCCGGCACCCCACACATTGGATCATCACCAGGCTCTGGGAGTTGATGAGGCCTTGTTCCTCCTTTATAATCCGGTCCTCCAACTCCAACTGGGTCATTACCCTGTCATCCTGCCCATAAAGGTATTCAGTTGGTTTATATTCATCAGCACCAATTGCGATGACGGTCGCTCCATGTTTTATCTCTGCGGCTCCTCTTTCGGACCTCACCTTGGTTATAAAATTTCCTACATAACCACTGGCCTCTGTTATGACGGCATCAGTATACACATGGATCAGGGGATGCTGATAAACCTTTTGCACAATCTCACGCAGATAGGCCTGGACATCCAGCCCGTCCAGTGTGTAATGGAGCCTTCTCGCCGTTCCTCCCAGGTCTGTGTCTTTTTCCAAAAGAAAGACGTCATGACCCTGATTGGCTATGGACAGGGCACATGTCATACCGGATATCCCGCCACCTACCACCAGGGCCGTCTTGTTGACCGGCAGATCAATCTCCTGTAGCGGATCCAGGAGGCATGCCCGAGCTACGGACATCCGGATAATGTCCTTTGCCTTTTGAGTCGCTTCTTCCGGTTCCTTGGAATGTACCCAGGAGTTATGCTCCCTGATATTCGCCATTTCCAAGAAATACTGATTGATACCCGCCTCCCGAAGGGTGTCCCGGAACAGGGGTTCAAGGGTCCTGGGGGAGCAGGCGGCGATCACCACCCGATTGAGCCCCTGCTCCTTTACCATATCGGTTATTTCCTGGGCGGAGTTCGTGGCACATGAGAAGAGCTGTTCCTGGGCATAGGCCACGTTGGGCAAGGTCAGGGCGTATTCGACTGTGGAGGGGACATCGACAATCCTTCCAATGTTTGCGCCGCAATGACATACAAAGACCCCGACCTTCGGCTCTTCCAAAGAGACATCCTTTTCCGGAGGGTAGGCCCTTTCGGTTGTCAGCTTCCCCCGCCTGTGATCAAGGAGTTCACCGCATTGGGACCCGGCCCCACTGGCGGAAAAAACCGACTCGGGGATATCCAGGGGACCCTGGAATGCACCACTTACAAACACCCCGGGCCTGGTGGTTTCCATGGGATTGGTGGGAGCCGCCTTGCAGAACCCATGAGATTCGAGTTCGATTCCAAACTTCTTGGCCAGGCCATCATAGCCGGCAGGAGGATTCAATCCGACGGACAATACCACCATGTCGAATTCTTCCTCTTTTACTCCCTGATCTGTGGTGGAATATTTAACAATCAGGTTCTTGGTTTCAGGGACCTCTCTTGCTATTGAAACGTAGCTTCTGATAAATCGAATCCCGGGAAGCTCTGCTGTTCTTTTGTAGTATGCTTCAAAATCCTTACCATAGGAACGAATATCATTATGGAATATAGTGCACTCGGCTGTTGCGTCGTGGTCTTTTGTCAAAATGACTTGTTTCTGCGTATAGGTGCAGCAAACGGCTGAACAGTAGCTGTTGTCTCCGGTGGTGACCCGCCTGGAACCGACGCATTGAATCCAGGCTATTTTGTGAGGATGCTTTCGGTCTGAAGCACGCAGTATCTCACCCTCGTATGGCCCGGTGGCACA
>JAWOGN010000220.1:0-11241 GCA_046496815.1 Desulfatiglandaceae bacterium | reverse complement strand
GGGCCAGCGTCGCGTGCCACTTCTCCGGGATATACCGCAATGCGTTCTTCAGGGCGAGACCTGTTTCGGCGCGGGATAAAACGAAGTTTCGTTTGGGTGCGCGCCTGACACGCTCGACGAATCGGGGCATCCGAGGCAGCTCATCAAATATCGCTTCCAATTTAATTGCCATGGATGCGGATATATCCGTATTGTTGATCATTTGAACGGCCCTCCCTGTGCGGGTTTATGGGCTAGCGTCGGCCGCCTACCCACCATTTTCAACGCGCTGTATCACTTTAGCGCTTTCAAAATCCCCAATATTAGAAAAGGGGGCCGTTGGGATCTCTTTGAGAAGGCTGCAAATGCTTCCCTCATTGCATAGAACGGCAGCTGAGCCTTAAAATTCATTCCGGGACAGCCCCAGAGGAAAATCTCTTGCGCACCCGAAGTCTTCTCTGCCGGCACCGTGCCCCTTATTTCGGGTATGGGGGCGTTCTACGTGTTGTGTAGAGTTTGTGTTGCAGCCTTCTCAAAGAGATCCCAACGGCCCCCAACCCACCATTTCAAAGCGCTAAATTCATACCTCAAATCCATTTTCTACGGAGCGAGGACTTTTTGCAAGGCAATTCATTTGCCGCGTCCCGATCGCCGGGGTCGGCGGCCGATATGGGTATTGAGCGTTTTCGGGCCGATTTCTATTTCACCCGGCGACCCCTCTGAAAGTTGCAGTATTCCTCGTCGGTCAAAGGAAACGGAGCGATACATTGCGGGCATTTGGCTTTGACCGGACACTCACGGCAGCCCCGTTCCCCGGTCTTTTCCCGGATATGGCTTTCCGTCCTCTCCCGAAATGCTTCCAGTGAAACATTTTCGCGGATATCACCCATCGGCGGAAAATGCACACACGGCCTTAATCCGCCACGTTCATCGCAGTAAATGTGCGTAAGGGACGCCGCCGGGCATGTTGCATCAAACCAGCGAAACCAACGACAGGATTCAAAGAGATCAAAATGTAATGTGTCGGCCTGCTCATAGGAGAGGCTTTCTTCGCTTTCCGATTCATACTTCCGGACAAACCCGACCAGGCTTTCAAAATCACTTCGGTCTTTGATTTCTACGAAGATGCTTCGCCCGTCATCAGGAAACGCGGCGTGATCCAGGTCTTTAAAGCGAATGAAGTAGGGCGTGCTGTGATCCGCCTCTTCGACTCCCCGGATCCTTTTGGCAGAACTCCCGTACGAGGGCATCCCATGCAGGCGTCCATTCTTTAATGGAAGACGCTCTAAAATGCCTGCCAATTCCGCATCCGAAAAACAACCGTTATCCGGATAGAATAAAGTGGTGGAAAGCCCGGCAAGCTGTTGGAAAAAGAGCCTGTCAAAATCGAATCTCCGGAGCTTCAATTCCAGTCCGAGCACAAAAGGCCTGAATCTCATCCCGGCACTCACCAGGCGAGTACATTTCCCGGCATACCCCCATCCCCTCAGCAAAACGCCGAACCGGGTGCGATCCCGGCGAAACACCATGGCGTTTTTCAGGGGTTGCAGGGACCGGGTGGGTATGGGTGCTTTCGTGTAGCGATGTCCATATTTTCCCATATATCCCAATGGAAACACACCACAATCATAACCGAGGGCCCCGGACTCTCCGGCCAGCTCGGTCCCCTCCAGCACATTCAAAAAATTGTGATAGTAGACATCCACGTCCAGGTCTTTCACAAAGCGCAGGGTTTCCCCGGCATCCGCCATGCTTTCTGTCGGCAAGCCCACGATGATACTCACCGCCGTGAACAATCCCTGGTCTTTGCTCCATTTGACGGCCTGCTTGATTCGACTCAGGAAGCGGGTTTCGATTTCAACATCCGCTTCGTCTCGATTTCGTCGGGGCGTCACCTTGCGAATTCTTTTTAGGACTCGCGGCACCGCCGATTCGAGCCCGAAACTGATCTTCTTGACGCCGGCTCTTTTCAATAGCCCGATGAATGCCGCATCCACATAATCCGCGCGCGTCTCAACCCAAAACTTCACCGCCGGCTTGAAATTTTCCCGGATCAGCCGCTCGCACAAGTCTTCAACGCGTTTCCTCGACAGGGTGAGCGCCTCATCATAGATCATAATCATGACCTCTTCTTTTTCCGGATGAAACCGATGGACTTTCTCGTGAATCCATTGAATTTCCGCCACCACCCGATCCACTGAAAAAAAGTGAACTTTGTGGTTCGACAGCGAACTGAATTGACAATAAGAACAGCTGAATGGGCATCCCCGGGAGGTGAATATGCCGACGACCGTCTTATCCCGGAAGTATCGCTCGGGAACGACTCCCTCCAAATAGGGTGACGGATATAGATCCAGTGCTCCCTGTTTTTCCTCAAGGTCCAAAGTATCCTCAAGAAGTGTCAGGGCAGGATTCGTGCTGATGATTTCTCCGCTTTCTCTGTTGAAAAAGCTTACGCCTCCAATGGACGCCCGTTCATCAATCGACCCGGGCGTATCTGAGGTCAACAGTCGCAATAAGGGCTTTTCCCCTTCTCCCGAAATGCACACATCCACGGCGTCACGATACGTATCGATTAAATCCTTCGCCCTAAACCGGACCTCGGGCCCTCCCCAGATGATGGGCAATTCGGGGTGCTCATTTTTTATCGCCTGAGAAACGGCGACCGTTTCAGGTAAGTTGGATCCGTACACGGTAAAGCCGACGGCCCGGGGATTGATTCGTTTCAGGCTGTCCCGTATATGACCAAAACCAGGGTCATTGTCATACCACCCATAGTAAAAGGAGGCCCGCAATCCTTGCCGCTTCAGATACGCCGCAAGGTAAGCGGCCCCCAGGTTGATATCAAATCGGTGCGGAGGGGGATGTCCCACATACGGACAAAAGATAAACAGAATATCCACGCGCTTTTTCAAGGGATCGTACCTTCTCGATAACTTGCGGTGAACCCGCGTTTCAATGACATTGGAGCTGATGCCGATCCTCCTGTGCCGCCTTTTGCTTCCCGCATCCGACCCGATACACGACCGGGTTTCTTGCCGTATCCGCACGCTCCACCGGTTCGGATCAACTCCCGTATTCCATCCCCAGTCTTTACAAAAACAAACCCTTTGTCAATTCCTCACGTTCCTTGTTCCAGTCCCCGGAAAAGAAAATTGGAATCAAATTTGATGAAATCGTAAAAAGTTGGAAATCACCTTTTTCCGTCATTCCGGTGTAGACCGGAATCCAGAGTTCCCGACTTTCCGAGTCATCAGAACCCCTCAACTTGGGAGATACTCAGTAGCCCAAATCGCGAGAGGTTATTGAAAAAATCCGACACCAGGTGTATGATCGCTCAATCGTGTGGAAAAAGCAGGACTCCCACCGGCGCCCTTGAGATCTCAGTGACGGCATGGCATCCAGGGGGCAAACTTTTCTGCTTGAGCACGGTAAGCATAAGGGGGAAACCAACTCATGAAAGAAATCTGTCTGGGTGTGGACGGGATGACCGTCGAAGACCTGGTAGCGATCGCCCGACATGATGCGCCGGTCGGACTCACAGAGGAATCTCAAAAACGAATCTCGGATGCTCGTAAATTGGTTGAAAGATGGGTTCGGGAGGGAAAAATCATCTACGGTGTCACCACCGGCTTCGGCGCGTTGAGCGACGTCATTATTTCCAAAAGGGATACCCGCCGCCTTCAAGAGAATATTCTGATGAGTCACGCGGCCGGCGTGGGAAATATCTTTGACCGGGAAACCGTCCGGGCGATCACGGCCCTTCGGATCAAGGACCTGGCGAGAGGACACGCCGGCATACGGCTTAAAACCGTCCAGCGCCTGATCGCGCTTCTCAACACGGGCATTCACCCCGTGGTACCCGAGAAGGGATCCGTAGGGGCAAGCGGTGATCTGGCCCCTTTGGCCCACCTATCCCTCGTCCTGATCGGTCAAGGAGAGGCCATCTGTGAAGGCAAACGGATTTCAGGTCTCGAGGCGTTACACCGGGCTGGGATGAAACCGCTTCGGCTGGAAGCCGGTGAAGGGCTGGCCCTTGTGAACGGGACCCAGGTGATGACGGCGGTCGGCGCACTCGCCGTGTATGATGCGACACGCGTCTCGAAAATGATTGACATCGCCGCCGCCATGAGCCTTGAAGTGCTGATGGGAACCCGAACGGAGTTCGATCCGAGGATTCACCAGGTCCGACCTCACGCGGGACAATCCGCAGCTGCCGGCAACATGGATCGACTTACCCGAAACAGCGAAATCATCACGTCTCACGCCGACTGTCACAGAATCCAGGATGCCTACACTTTGCGCTGCTCCCCTCAAGTCCACGGCGCCACAAAGGACGCGATCTCATACGCATGCTCGGTTCTGGAAACGGAAATAAACGCTTCCACCAACAATCCCCTTATTTTCCCGGAAACGGATGAATTCCTGTTGGGCGGAAATTTTCACGGTCAACCGGTGGCCCTTGCCTTGGATTTCCTGGGATTGGCTGTTTCAGAGTTCGCAAATATTTCGGAGCGTCGCATCGAACGCCTCGTGAACCCACAACTGAGTGGACTTCCCGCCTTTCTGGTCAATGACGGGGGACTCAACTCCGGCTTCATGATCGCACAGTACACGGCGGCGGCCCTGGTTTCGGAAAACAAAATCCTATCCCATCCCGCGTGTGTGGACTCCATTCCGACATCCGCAAACAAGGAAGATCACGTCTCGATGGGGACCATTTCGGCTCGGAAATGCCGTGACATCGTGAGAAACACGGAACAGGTCGTCGCCATTGAGCTTCTGTGCGCGGCCCAGGCCATGGATCTTTTCACCAATATGAAACCGGGGCAAGGCACCCTTGCAGCATATCGAACCCTACGAAAACATGTTCCCCACTTGGACAAAGACCGCGTGCTGTCCAAAGATATTGAAACGGTGACGGCGCACCTCCGAAGCGGAGAGATTCTGGACGCGGTTGAAGACGTGGTTGGAGAACTCCGGTAGATGTCCATGGATACGGAGGGGAACCTCACCACGCGACGCTTGGATTCCAAACGAAGGCCGGGCCCCGATTGCATTTCCGACGGCCTGCGCCGGACGACCTCGCTGTCCGCGCTTGGGGGAGGTTTTTATGACTGCGTGAGTTGGCTTTACGTCTTTTGAAGCCAAGGGGTTGAGGCTACGATATGAACCGCGCCGATTCAATCGTTCCAAACCGGGCGATTGTCGGCGCCACAAGCCGGAGGTTCCCATGATCGGTCTGATTCTAACCTATCTCTCCTTTTCGTGTATCTTGATCCTGTACGGCGCCCAGGTCTGACCGTTTTTGGAGGGCCTCGGGTATTCAAAGGCCTCAATCATCACGGGGATTCCCGTATTTCTGGTGTTGCCGTTCAGGCTTTACGCCCATGTCAAAAACCGGAAAGTTTTCCAAAGAAATTGTAAACCGGAATCGGCCCTCTATCCCTTGCCTTGGAAGGAATTCAAAGCCGATCTGCTTTCGTGGCCGGCTGCCGGTCTTCTCATGGCCGCGCTGTATTTGATCCACTATGATGCACCGTATCTCACGGGCCTGAAGGTATTTCTCGGGTGCCTCTCTTTTGGTCTCTTTGGGGGAATGCTGAGTTTTCTCGCCATTGAAAAACACATCATCGACCGGCTACAGACCCTCAAGGTCGGCGCCGCGCCCGCCCCGGAAAAGCTGCTCCCGGTCAGCCGCAAAATGCTTTTTTTCATGGTCACCGTGCTCGTCTTCACGGTACTCGTCATGCTCTTGATGTTCTTTCAAGATATCAACTACCTCCTGACCCATAAGGACGCGCTCGGGCCTCAAATTTATTCCGGTGTCTTCAAGGAAATCCTGTTTGCATTTTCAATTCTCCTTGTCTTGAGTTTTGTCATCTTTGCCCGTTACTCCCGCAACTTGAAACGCATTCTTGAGATCCAGGTGAATGTCATGAAAGACGTGAGTGGCGGGGAATACTACACGCAGGTTCCCGTGGTGAGTAATGACGAATTCGGTCTGATTGCATCGAAGACAAACGATATGATCAGCGGATTGCGGGAAAGAGACCTGTGTCGGTTGAGCTTCGGCAAATACGTCACCCCGGAGGTCAGTGAAAAGATCCTGAATGGTGAAATCTCTCCGGAAGGGGAATCCAGTGAAGTCACCGTTTTGTTTTGTGATTTGAGGGGGTATACGCCGTTTGTAGAGCGCAAGGATCCCAAGGATGTGGTGAAGTTCTTGAACCTGTATTTCACTCGGATGGAGGAAACCATCCGAAAACATAACGGCATTGTGCTTCAATACATTGGTGACGAGATCGAAGCCGTCTTCGGCGCCCCGATCCATGAACCCAATCACCCCCGAAAAGCGGTCATGGCCGCTCTGGAAATGAGGAAACGCCTTGACGGCTTAAACCGGGAGCGCAAAAAAATGGGAGAAGCGTCCATCCAACACGGAATCGGTATTCATACGGGCATGGTGTTGGCCGGCAGCGTTGGAAGCCCCGAGCGTTTGGTTTACGCCATGGTGGGCGACACCGTCAATGTGGCATCGCGGATTCAAGGTTTGAATAAACAGTTTCAAACGGATATTCTTGTCAGCCGAAAGACCATGGCGTTGTTGCCCCCCGGAGAATTCGAACTCGTGAGCCTCGGCCGGACACCCATCCGAGGCAAAAGCGAAGAAATCGAGGTGTTCAAAGTCCTTTGAGGCTGCAATCCCTTGTCCCGGTGATTCGACTGCGGACAATCGTGCCCGCCCCGACTTTATAACCTTGACACCCTCCGCTTCCCTGGGTAATTTCTGCCGGATACCATGAGACATTCGCATTCTCGTGCTTTCGTGAAAAAAGACCGCGTTCGCCGGGCATTTTTCGTCCTTTATCCTTACACGTCAAGCAAGGCGTACCATGCGGAAACTTCTGGGCAAATGGCTGAAAATATACCAGGATGAATTCGGCTTGATTCTCTGGTGCACCCTTCTTGTTTTCCTCATCCGCAGCGCCAGCATCCTCTTCAATAATTTCGCAGAAACCGCTTTTTTGAAACGTTACGGCGTAGAGTACCTGCCCATTGTCTACGCGATTAATTCCGTTTCGACGTTCGTCATAATGGGATTCCTGACCGGGATCATGTCTCGGGTGGCAGGGAGCCGTCTCCTTACCTACCTGTTTCTGTTTTGCGGCAGCTCTGTTGCGGGGCTCCGCTTTGTCGTCCCCCTCGGCATCGATCTCCTCTATCCCGTGCTCTTCATACTGAAATCTCAATATGAAGTTCTGCTCGCACTCCTTTTCTGGAACATGGCCAATGATCTCTTCAACACCAGACAATCCAAACGCCTGTTTTCCCTGATTACGGCCGGTGGCGTCATCGGAGGGATCATCGGAAGTTTTGGGACCCCGCTATTGCTTAAGGCCATGAGCAGGGACAACCTGATGCTGGTTTATTTCGGCATCACGATCGTGGGGGCGCTTTGCGTGAATCGGATGGGGGCTCGATTCCCGACCCTCCTGCTTGCAGACAAAACACGCAAAAAAACGAAGTCGCGCACATCCATCGTCGAAGAATTCAGAAAAGTCTTTCCCCTCATCAAGGAATCGAAGCTGGTAAAAGTGCTGGTTTTGTTGACCCTCATGCCCAACGTGTTAATCCCCATCATGAATTACCAGTTCAACTTCGCCATCGATCAGACGTTCGCCACTGAAGGGTTAATGATCAAGTTTTTTGCTTATTTCAACGGCAGCCTCAATGTCATCAGCCTGATCATCCTTCTGTTTGTGGGGAGAATTTATAGCCGGTGGGGGCTGCCCGTCGCCCTCATGTTTCATCCCTTCAATTATATACTCGCATTCCTGGCCTTCCTGTTGCGGTTTGACATTTTCTCGGCGATGTACGCCAGGGTTTCCACAACGGTTTTAAGGACCACCATCAATAACCCGGCTCGGAATGTCATGATGGGTCTTTTTCCTGAATCCTACCGGGCTTCCATCAGACCCTTTTTGAGGGGGACCGTTGTAAGAATCGGTGTGCTCATGGGGGCGGGCTTTATCATGATCTCTGAGAGGCTCATCCATCCGAGATATCTTTCTCTGGTGGCCCTTTTCTTTGTAGGGGGGTGGATCCTGGCGACTTTTTCTCTCAAAAAAGGATATTCAAAAATCCTGCTCGACCTCATTTCCAGGAACATCCTTGACGTAAAATCCATGGAAAAGGCGGATGTCGGACAAATTTTCAACGACAAAAATGTGCGGTCTCAGCTTCTGAATTCCTTTTCATCGGCGCACGGGGACGACTGTCTCTGGTATGCCCGGCTCCTCAAATCGCTGAACATGGAAAACCTCGATTCACACATCCTCTCAGCCTTGAAAGCACAGGATGATGCGACCCGGATAAGCCTGCTGCCGTTGCTGTCTCCTGAGGCGGGCCGGGAGGCGATTGACGTGTTTCGGGAGTTGGCGGATCCCGCCAAACCCGACCTCACGGGGGCGCTCGTTCGAGCCGCTCAAAAATTGCCCCCGGCGCTCTCCGCAGGCTTGAGCGCCGACATCTTTCAAACCCACCCGGACCCTGAAGTTCGGGCTTACGCGGTGGCGGACCTGTACCGGCAAGCGCCGGGAGAATACACGGAAGTGATCCATAGCTGGCTCCGGTCGGATGTTCTTTCCGAAAGACACGCCGGCATCATTGCCGCCGGTCAATCCCATGATCCGGATTTCATCGGTAAGCTGAACGAAATGCTGCAGGTTGAATCCAACGAATCGATCATCCCGTCCATCCTGATCGCCCTCCATCACCTGGGGGCGCCGGACATGAACTCGCTTGTGCTTCCATACCTTTCTCATCCCTCACTTCCGGTTCGCCGGGCCGCGTTGGAGGGGTTTGAGATTGCAGATGACGACGCCTTGAGAATTGTGATTTCCCTTTTGAACGATCCCTCCGCAGACATCTCCGAAGCGGCCGAACGAAAAATTGAGAACGCAACCTACCAGAATGCGCAACTGTTGGTGGAATCGCTCACCATTCCCCGGCGCCGGGTGCGGGAAGGCCTCTTCCATCTGCTGGAATCCTTGAACATCAAAAACGTGGATGTTTTTCGCGCCACCCGGTTTCAGCTTGAGCGGGCCTATCGAAATCTGGCCGAAGCGGAGGCGCTTCGCCGTCTGCCCGTGAGCCGTGAGAGAGATCTCCTGGTGGAGCATTTGGAGCAAAAGCAACGGGTGCGTCTGGAAAACGCCCTGAGGGTCCTGGTCACACAGGATCGGTCGGGACAGATGCGGACCATTTGGAGAGGCGTATCCTCGGCGGATGATCGACAACGATCGAACAGCCTGGAAGCCCTGGACGATCTGCTGGATACGTCTGTTTCCACGATTATGATGCCCCTTCTGGAAAACCTACCCCCGGCGGATTGTCTATCCGTGGCCAAAAAGAGGTTTCAATTGCCGAGTTTCGATTCCAATCCATCCGGGATCATTTCCCACCTTCTGGCAAAACAGAATTGGATCACGGTGGTATTAACGCTTTACCTGGTGGTTCACCGAGGCCTTGACGGCTTGGAAGCGGATCAAATTCGGAAGCTCCAAGCGTCCGACAACCCGCATGTCCGCCGGCAGGCAAAGTGTGTCGCCAATGGGCAGGGCAGGGGCCTTTACGAAAAGGAGAATCCAATGGAGACTGAGATCAGTATCCCTGATAAAATTTTGCATTTGCGCAAAATTCAAATCTTTGAGGGGCTTTCCATAAGCGAGTTGGCGGCTGTGGCGTCGGTCACCGAGGAAGTGGTGTATGCCCCGGGCCAAATCGTGATCAAAGAGGGGGAGGCGGGCGATACCATGTATCTCATTCTCTCCGGTGAGGTCTCGGTCCTGAAGCGCCAGGAAGGAGAGGAAACCCATGAAATCGAGCTGGACCGCATCGGTGCGGGGGACTACTTCGGGGAAATGGCCCTTTTTGAGGACATGCTCCGTTCGGCCACCATCCGCACGGAGGCGGAGTCTCAACTTCTGGTGCTCCACAAGCGGGAATTCACCGAGATTGTAAGAGAATACCCCCAGATTGCCCTTCACATTTGCAAAATTCTCGGGGCGCGGCTTCGAAAACTCCACGAAAAGGTCAAGCAATATGAAAAATAGTGCGTCTCGTATTCTTCTGGTGCACCCCCCGGTGGCAAGTCCGGCTGCGCCGCCATGGGTCTTGGCCCGCGTTGCGGCGGTGCTGTCCCCTCACGGGGTTTCCCTGGACCAATACGACGCGAATCTTGACTTTTTCCTGAACCGATTGCTGAACCCGACGTGGCTTTCGGAAACGCTCCATGAAATTGAGCCGCGGAAACACCGAGACGTATTCGAAGCGGCGGATTCCGAAGCCACCGACCTGTTGGATCGCCTGAATAAAAGCCCGTCCACCTGGAAACGGAAAATTGCCTCCGCGGGCCACTGCCGGGAAATCCTGCAAAGTGAGAATTTTTTCCGTCCGGAATCCTGCGTAACCGCCCGCAAAGACATGGAAGATCTGCTGGCGCTGAGCGCTCTGGCCTTTCACCCCTCGCGCATCCGATGGAACCGTTTCGAAAATCCCTCGATAAGAAACTGGACGGACGTCAAACGATTTACAGTCGATGGGGCTTCCAATCCCTTTCTATCTTTGTGTGAAGAGGGATTGAGGCCCAGGCTGACCCACCGGAAGCAGGATCTTCTCATTCTCACAGTAGAAACCCCGGCCCAGTTGCTCGCCGCACTGACCATGGCCCGATTCAGCAAGAAGACGTTTCCCCGCCTTCCCGTGGCCCTGTTGGGCGATCTTCCGGTATCGGCCGGGGCCGCGGCGTATGCCGACAGTTTTCTTTCGGGAATAGACTTTGGGTCCCTCTTCGCACTGATCGGCGGGGGGGCGAAACACGCCGCCCCGGCCGACCAACGGGAAACAACGGAAAC
Organism: Desulfatiglandaceae bacterium; assembly: GCA_046496815.1. GTDB lineage: Bacteria > Desulfobacterota > DSM-4660 > Desulfatiglandales > Desulfatiglandaceae > JAWOGN01. Next base: position 343 of record JAWOGN010000220.1, on the reverse strand, counting down.
GGACTTCAGTGGACTGCCCCTAAGGGACTATCTGGCCCCCTACCTGGTGCTGCCGGTCCGGATTAATTGCGCATCCGGGTCGGACGCCTTCCCGCCCCTCGACCTCATGCGTATCCTGAACGTGCAGGCGGAACAGGTCGGCGCAAAAGGCTTTTTCATTGAAAATCCGCCGCTCCCAATCTCCTACGTGGCTGAGCTTGCGCGGAAGATGTCGGGCAAGAAAATGCCCTTCTGGCTCCTTCGCCACCAGGTGCTCCAGCCGGCGCAGATCCGGGTTGCTTTCGGCCAGCCAGCCCATGGCCTGTTCATCCGTGAACGAAACGGAGACCGAGGGGATGGAACG
>JAWOGN010000189.1:0-10020 GCA_046496815.1 Desulfatiglandaceae bacterium | reverse complement strand
CCTTCAACAATCGGGTAATGTCATCCGCCGTGATATCTCCGATGGTGCCGATACGGAACGTCTCGACGTCGGTCAGTTTGCCGGGATAGATGACAAATCCCTGCTGTTTAAGATTCCGATAGAATTTTCCGAACTCCCACCCCGGATGGACCGGGCAGAGGAACGCGGTGATTATGGGTGACTGATTTTCCTGCGGCAGCAGGGTGTTGAAGCCCAATGCCTGCATCCCTTCCACCAAAACACGATGATTTTCACAATATCGTTGATATCTCTTGGCGATTCCGCCTTCATCCTCAAGCTCGCGCAGCGCCTGTGCAAATGCCCGGACCGTGTGCGTCGGCGAAGTAAAGCGCCACTTGCCCGGGTCTTTTTCCATGGCGTCCCATTGATCGAAGAGATCCAGGCTAAGGGAGCGGGCACGTCCTTTCGTTTTAGACAGTTCAGCGCTTCGTGCGATAACAAACCCGAAGCCCGGAACGCCCTGAATGCATTTGTTGGCACTGCTGATCAAATAATCGGCTCCCACATCGTTCGCATCCAGAGGGATACCTCCAAAACTGCTCATCGCATCCGCAATGAATACTTTTGCATGTGCCTTCACGATTCGGCCGATCGGTTCGATAGGGTTTAGTGCGCCGGTGGTGGTTTCACAGTGAACCGCGGCAACATGGGAGATGGCCGCATCGGTTGCAAGCTCACGCTCGAGGCGGCCCAAATCCGGTGCGGACGTGTCGCCTTCATCATGAATTTGGAAATCAACTCCGATACGCTCGGCAATTAATGCGATACGGCGGCCATAGGCGCCGTTGGCCAAAACCAGGAGCTTGCCCCCCGGCGGTACGGCAGTGGTGATGACGGACTCAACACAAAAGGTGCCGCTGCCTTGAATGAGAACGGAGGTATAGCCAAGATCACGTGTCGCTAGTCGTACCAATTTGCGGCGGATATCCTGGACCAATGCCTTATAATCGTCGTCCCAGGTACACCAGTCTCTGAGCATTGCCTGCTTTACTGTCGGGGAAGTGCTCAAAGGGCCGGGGGTGAGCAGGATATATGGATTCGAAGCGGGTATCGTGTCAGTCATGTGTCGACTCCTTTTGTGGGTTCGTTGCACAACCCAGCCGGGTATCCCTTACCGGAGCTATCCATTTTTTCAAGGGCAGCCGGGATGCTTTTCGGATAGTCGTGGTTGGACAAAAATTTTGTTGTGTGATCTTGGATGCCCTTCAAAGGGAATGTGGAAATGAGGCCGTCGCTTTTTTCTATGGCATTTCGCCACGGGCGAGCCGGGTGTTGATGGTCTCGATTGCCGGCATCACCTCCCAAATTCCCGCAACCACGTCATGCGCCCCGGCATCCCGAAAGCGACGCGCGATGGGTTTTGTTCCGGCGTGCATTTCATCGGCCGAAAGTCGGGATGCTTCCTCCCGGGAGAGGCCCAGCTCATTCCCGGATTGGGTCAATCCGATGCTCCACATGCCGGCATTGAGTCCTGCCTCGATGTCGGTGAGCGTGTCGCCGATTTTGACAACGGCTTCCAAAGGATAGACTTGAAGTTGAATGGCGTTAAGATAACACATCCAGGGATATGGGCGACCGGCCGGAACATCGGTGGCACAGACGACGGCCTCGGGAGCGTAGCCTTTTGCGCGGGCGGCCGGCACCAGCGCTTCCATGATCGGTGCCGTGTATCCGGTTGAGGAACCGATTTTGACACCTTGCCGGCGAAGGGACTTTACGGTTTCAATCAATCCGGGAATCGGCTCGGCATACTGCGTAACGGTGGCAATGAGCATGGGCTCGGTTTCCGCAAATAAGCGCTCGACATCAATTTCATTCGGGGGGCTGCCGGTTTTTTTCCGCCACTGATCGATCACCGAAGGCAGACCGCAGATGTTGCGCAGATGATCTTTTTTGGCAAGCCCCATAAATTGACGCACTTCAGCGACAGTGACTTCCACCCCGAATTTAGCAAACGCTTTTACGAATGCAGCCGCCGGTCCGATGCTTCCAAAGTCTACGGCTGTTCCGGACCAGTCAAGCACGACGGCTTTGATCGCGCCGCTGTAAGGTTTGTTACGGTGAATCATTGGCATTGAGAAATCCTCCTTTTTCCACGTAAAAGTCAACGGCCACAGGTTCGGCCCGTCACGGCAGGATCGCGACCCGAATCGCCGCGCCTGACGCAGCCGTCTGCAGGGCGACGTTAGCGTCCTCCAATTTAAATCGATGGGTCACCAGTTTTTCGAAAGGAAATTGGTCCCGCGCTGCAGAGACAAAATCAATCCCCATCTGCAGGTGCCTTGTGTCATAATTATGCACGCCTGTAAGCGTCAGGCGTCGCCAGACGAAATCAGAGGCATCATAGCTGAAGCGGGCATCGGGAAAGGAATTGCCGATTTCGACGAATCGGCCTCCGATTCGCAGGCACTGCAGACCGAGTGGAATCAAATCGGCGCTTCCGGCCACTTCAAGGACACAATCGACGCCGAAACCGTCCGTTAACCCGCGAACGGTCTCCACCAAATCGACGTCGGTCATTTGACGGGTGTTCAGGATGTGGGTTGCACCGAATGCCCGGATGAACGCCAGTCGATGATCGCGGACATCCGTCACAATAATCTTCCGGCAGCCGCAGTGTTTGGCTAAGGATGCAGCATAGATTCCCAGCGCTCCGGCACCTTGAATCATCACATTCTCAAAGGGCTGGATGCCGCCGGCTTCCCAACCGGCCACCACGGTAGCAAGCGCACAATTTGCCGGGGCGGCCTCTGCATCGCTCACGGTGTCGGGGAGGCGAATCACGCAAGTGCCCGGGGTCAAGTAACAGTACTCGGCAAAGCCGCCGACAAAGTGCGGCGGATCTTCACAGCTGTCATGACCGTACTTTTTCAGGGTGCGACACTTCATCGTCAGCCCCTTTTGGCGGCAGTAATAGCACTTGCCGCAGTTGTCCATAAGGGTCCAGGTGATCCGATCGCCGACGGAAATCGGTCTATTTCCGGAATCGTGGGTAACCCCGGCCCCCATTTCAGCAATGGTGCCCACGATTTCGTGGCCCAGGATGATGGGAAGCGCCGAAGGTCGGCGTCCGGACCAGGTGTGGACATCGGAACCACAGATGGTGCAACAGGTTACTTTTGCCAGAATACACCCTTCGGTAACCGCGGGCAGGGGATACGCCTTTATCTCAAGATCATGCCGAGGGATATGCATCACTGCGGCGCGGCCGGTTTTTGGTTGCATAGGTGTTCACACAAATTCGGATACAATCAGCTTCGGAAGTTCCTTCACACTGGGAATCACGTGGGTGTGCCGGTATTTGCCCCAATCGCCGACCTGCCGCGGTCCGGTCAGGACGCCGACCACCCCGCGGCAGCCCGCATTACGTCCTTCGAGCATATCCGCCGGGGTATCCCCCACTTTTATCACCTCATGGACACTTTGAACATTCAGGTGTTCCATCGCATGGAAAATCATGAAGGGGGCGGGCCTGCCTCTCCCGCCGGGAATACTTTCAACATCCACGGATATATCCACCAGACCGTCTCCTAGCCATCCCAATCCATCCATAATCGCTTCCGTAATTTTGCGGTGAAACCCCGTATCGGTTGCGACTTTAATTCCATGTTCGTGGCACCAACGGAATGTGTCCGCGGCCCCGGGTATTTCCCTGACCTCTGTGCGATAATGACGGATCATCAGTTCTTCATATCGATCGAAGATTTTTTTTGCCCTTTCATAGGTGCCGGCATCCTGTATTTTTTCGAAGTCTTTCAGTTCGATATTTTCACCCTGTGAACGGGCCAACAAAAATTGATACAGATGAATTTTGTTGGTACCCATGTGAAGCAGGATTTCATCCGGTGTCGTCTGGAGGTCAAATTCCCGCGCCGCGCGGTACAGACAATCGCGAACACCGGTATCATCGTGCACGGTCGTGCCGGACAAGTCGAACATAATCATGCTGAGTTTTCCCATTTGCCGAGTCCTATCAAATAATGTTTCGCAAGTGGTTACGAGAGGGATTTGTCCCGTAAATGAAATGCCGCTTCATTATTGAATCTCCCGGGCCGTGATGAAGTGATGACGGATTCGATTTGACAAGGTGTCAATCAGGTAAACAGTGACAAGAATCATACAGATAATTAAAGAGGCCTGATCCCACGCAAGGACCCGGATCCGATCCGAAAGGTGCAAACCGATTCCTCCGGCGCCGACGATGCCCAGAATAGTCGCCGATCGGGTGTTTGACTCAAAATAATACAGCGAAGTCGACAGGATGACCGGAAAGACCTGGGGTAGAATGGCAAAGCGCATGGTTTGAATCGTGTTGGCCCCGGAGGCCCGGACGCCTTCGATTTGTTTTCGATCCACATTTTCGATGGCTTCGGAAAACAGCTTGGCCAATTCGCCCGATACGCTGCATCCGATCGCCAGTATGCCGGCAAACGGGCCCAGCCCGACCACATTGATCCACACCAGCGCCCAAATTAACGCATCGATACCCCGGATAAAATCAAACTGGCGACGCAAAGCAAAATGGAAGATTGGATTCACAATCATGTTTTTGGAACCTAAAAATCCCATGGGGATGGCGAGCAAAGCGGCCAACAACGTCCCCAGAAACGCCATTCCCAGGGTCTCAAAAACCGCCCGGAGGAAATCCAGGAATCTGCCGTGGGCCGCCGGCGGCAGCATAAAAGAGATCACCCCGTAAAGCTTGCCCAAGCCTTTTCCGATCATGCCCAGGCTGAAAAAACCCAATTGTACCAGACAATAAATCGTAAAGGCGGCAAACCCGATCCAGACGACCCATTGAATCAGCCGCCGTTTGAGAGGGCGTTTGAAAACAGCCGGGTACTGCCTGTGCACATTCGCAATTTCATTGATTGTGAGATGTCGGTTCATACCCAGAACTCTTGTCCGATAATTCGGTGGCGGATTTTTTCACAAGCGACATCGATGACCGCGACGGCAAACACCAACATTAAAACGATCGCACTGACATCGGTGTAGAGAAACTGCCGGATGGAGGTCATGAGCGCTTGCCCGATTCCTCCGGCACCCACGAAACCGACAACGGAAGCCGCACGCACATTAATTTCAAACCTCAGCAAGGTGTAGCTCATGAAATTGGGGAAGACCTGAGGCACCACGGCGTATCGGATCCCCTGAACCCAGTTGCCTCCCGATGCCAGGACCCCGTCGCTTGCTCCGAGGTCTATATTTTCGTTAATTTCAGAAAACAGCTTGCCCAGCGCACCACAGCTATGGATGGCAATGGCCAAAACGCCGGGAAACGGTCCGATGCCGAAGGAAAACACAAAAATCAGTGCGTAAACCAGTTCCGGCACCGATCGGGCGATTTCCATGATTCGCCGGCAAACAAAATATGTCGGGTAATTTTTATTCAGATTCCGCGAGGCTGCAAAGCAGAGCAGGAAGGCGGAAACAAAACCGAACAACGTCGCCAGAAAAGCAATGAGCACCGTATCCCATAAAAAACGGGCCCACTTCCCGACACCCCAATACCAATCGGCGATGTCGGTCTGAAACGTCTCGGCATGGATTTCGGGCAGTGTTTGCTGGAAGTAGTTAAAGAAACTTGGCAGCCCTTCCAGAAATTCAGGGATGTCGACTTCCCCCACATGCGCAGCGCCCCAGAGAACAAGCACAAAAATAGCGGTAAAGAAAATCGCATGCAAGCGCTTGGCGCGTTTTAAATCCGCCTCAGCCCGGATAAACGCGGTGTAGGCTCCGAAATTTTGCAGTTCCTCTGTAGACAATGGATTCACGTCCAACCCGATGATAATTACAAACGGAGTCTCCGCCGAGGCGGCGACTCCGTTTAATCGGCGTGCTGAATTTTCACTCTTTACGTTTTTCCATGTTCGCCTTTACGAAACGAATCACCGGCTGGTAATCTTCAAGGGTCACTTCACGAAATTTCTGAGACCCGCCCATCAAGGCTTTGAAGGCGGCCGGATCCTTTTCCGGCATGCTTAGAAGCGCGAGTTTTATTTCGTCCTGCATCGTCTTCGGCAACCAGGCCGGCACCGTAAATGGGTCGGACGGCAGACGCGGGGACTTCCAGATAATTCGGTACTGCCCCGGCTCGATCATTCCTTTTGCCTCCATGCGGCTCATGTTGGATTTTTTATCATTGGTCCACCATGTTGCAACCGCATCAAAATTTCCTTCATAGAGCATTTTGACGCTGTTTTCGTGACTCCCTGAAAACGTGGTCGAGCCGAAAAAATCCTCGGGCTTAAAACCTTGCTCCGTCAGAAAGAAATTCGGTGCCTGGTATCCGGAAGTTGAATTGGGATCGGCAAAACCAAAACGCTTGCCTTTCAAGTCGTCAATCGTTTGATACGGACTGTCTTTTTTTACAATAATTACGCCAAAATAGCCGAACCCGCCGTCTTTGTCGATTTCGGCCGCCAGCGGGACGGCCTGTCCATCGGTGACGATCCAGCAGCGTGCAAATGAAGCCGGACCAAACCAGGCGAGCTCGATTTTTTTGGCCTTAAGCGCCTCGATGATGCCGGCGTAATCCGTGGCTTCCCGCCATTTGATCGGAATCCCCAGTTCTTTGGAAAGGTAGTCACGCGTGGGAGTCCATCGCTTGGCGCGATCTTCGGCATTTTCCTCGGTAATCACCCCCATGGTTATTTCTTTGTATTCCCCCCGCCAGTTTGCAGCATTGACGGGCGTCAAATAGGCCAAAGTCAGGCAGGCAATCACGATTCCAATCGACAGCTTTCTTTTCAACATGTTCATTTTTTTCTCCTTTTCATTTTATGGTTTTTTGTTGTCTCCATTGTCCCTATGACAAGTACGGGCGCGATGCGGCTGCCCGTAAAAAAAACGGAATTACAAAAGCCTTGCGGCGCGGTTGGCTCGGCCTCAGGCAAAGGCAACCGCCGCCTGCGGCACCGGAGCGTCATCCTTTTGGAGTGGGCCTTCTCCCAACGCCTGTTTGAGCTCGTCGCCGTCGCCTTCCGTACCATAAACCTCGAGCGCTTTCTCCGTGGTGAGCTCGTAGGACGGACCAAAAAAAACGATGCGTCCCGCGCGCATCCCGATGATTCGCTCACAATAGGAGCGGGCCGTAGCCAGATGATGGAGGTTGCAAAGCACCGTAATCCCCACTTCCGTATTGATACGCTTGAGACCCTCCATGACGAGCACGGCATTGTGCGGATCCAAAGAGGCGATGGGTTCATCCGCCAACATGAGCTTCGGCTCCTGGACCAAGGCCCGTGCGATGGCGACACGCTGCTGCTGCCCGCCGGAGAGGGTGTCGGCGCGCTGGAGTGCTGCAGCGGCCATGTCCAGCTGATCCAACGCCTGGATGGCCATGGCTTTTTCCGACTGCGAGAAATGCTTGAACAAGGTGGGGATGGTCCGGTGGTATCCCAGGCGACCCACCAAGACATTGGTCAGGACATCGAGGCGATTCACCAAATTGAATTGCTGAAAAATCATGGCACATTGCATCCGCCATTGAAGTAGTGCCCGCCGCTTCAGTTTGCCGATGTCAACGCCGTTGAACTCGATTTTTCCGGACGTGGGGTCGATTAATCGATTGATTAACCGGAGAAGTGTGGATTTGCCGGCACCCGAACGTCCGATGATTCCAATCATTTGACCGGATTCTATCGCAAGGGTTACGCGATCGACCGCTTTGACCTTACCGAAGTGTTTACAGAGACACTGAAGCTTAAGCATGGGAATCCCATATTCCTCTATACAAGAATGTGACGCCCCCCTATCCATGCGTGGGGTCGTCCGGACAATTGGTTTTCAAAGAAAAAGGATGCAAGATCTAGGATGACTTGAAAATAGGCTTGGAAAATTAGAATTGTATGAGAGAAAGATTAAATTTTGATAATAGAAGTGAAGGCAGCAGAATCTTGAGGTTCGGCAGTTCACAATTCATGATCGAAAGCGATTTGGGTTGAATCGATCCGTCTACCGAGAAGCAAAGCCGATTTCCGACCGCCGTTGTTCCGGGCGAAAAAAAGGACCCTTTCGGGAAACCGAAGGGGTCCTTTTTTGTCGATAATATCTCGTGATAAACGCTGAGTGAGTGAAGAATCAGCCGACCTTGAAAATCATGGCGGCACCGGTATCTCCGGCGGCGCAACCCGCCCAGAGACCATAGCCACCCCCCAGCAAGGCCAGTTCCTCCAAAAGCTCTGCGATGAGTCTGCCGGCCGTGGGGCTCTGGGGATGGCCATATACGAGGGAGGACCCGTAATTGTTCATCTTCATGACGTCGAAGCCCATTTTTCGAGCCATGTTGATGTCGTTGACGATGAAAGGATTATGGGTCTTGATTGCTTTCATATCAGCTATTTTCAACCCGGCATCTTTCAATGCCATCTCTGCCGCCGGAACCGGGGCGGCAGCCATATACCCCGGCTTTACCCTCGCAAAACCGTAGGAGATGATTTGAATCTCCATGTTCGGGTCGGCACTCAGGGCCTTGGCTTTCTCCTGAGTGGTCACGATAAACCCGCAGTTTCCATCCGCCGGATGGGTTTGGGCACCAAAAGAGATCACGCCGCCGGGCTCAACCGGCTTGAGTCTTGCCAACCCCTCGGCCGTCGTTGGGGTAACGCCCTCGTCCGCTTCCACCGTGACGGTTTTTTTTCTGGAAACCCTGACCTCCACGGGGAACATATATCTTTTCTGAAATGCCCGATCATCCGCCAGGGCGTCCTGGTATTGCTCATACCTCCTCAAGGTGACGGCATCACATTCTTCTTTGGACGTCCCTATTTCCTTCGCCACGTTTTCAGCGGTTTGGACCATCTTCAGGCCTGCATTGGGATCGGCATCGAAATTGTCCATCATCCAATTTTCCGAATCGACCTCGGCGCCCGGGCCCAACGGGTTGGGCCAGACCGTGTGCGGTCCGTTGGAGCATCGGTCCGACATCAGGGCGAATGCCGTTTCATAAGTGCCGGTCTCAATATTCACCGCGCACAGGTGGATGCAGGTGGTTGAGGTGGTGCATGCCTGATTGACCATGAGGGCGGGTAAATCCTTGATATTATCCACCAGCATGGCGGCGGCCCAGGTGTGGCTGTAAAACATATGATGCTGTGCGATCGTGATCCCGTAATACATGTAATCCAAAACGGTGGGGTCGAATTTTTTTTCAAGCATCCAGTTTCTGGCCGTTTTGGCACCGAGGACAATCGCATTCTCTGTTGCCATCGTTCCCTGCCAGCGGGAAAAGGGGGATGAATAAAAGCCGCCGTACGGTATAAACGCTTTTGTCAACATATCATTATCTCCTCCGGTTAAAGTGCGTATTTCAACGTGATTCCATCGGTTCGAACGGGGGGTTGGTCCCCGCCTCACAGGTTCCTTACTGTTCGTCACTCCATTTGCCGTATTTTTCTCTTAAATTTCGGTGTAGGATCTTTCCCGTGCCGGTCCTGGGCATTTCCTCTTCCTCAATGAAATCGATGGATTTTGGCCGCTTGAACCCTGCAATTTTTCCTTTACAAAAATCCATGAGTGCTTTCGCGAGATCATCGCTCGCCTGATAGCCGTCGTGCAGAATAACGACGGCCTTTATTGCTTCGCCCCATTTTCTATCGGGAACCCCGATGACCGCGACATCCTTGACGGATGGATGCGCGCCCACCGTGTTTTCGACTTCGGAGGGGAAGACGTTCTCCCCGCCGGTGATGATCATGTTCGCCTTTCGATCCACCAGGGTATAAAACCCATCTTCATCCCGTTTCGCCATATCACCGGCAGAGGACCATTCCCCTTCAAAGGCCTCTTTGCTCTTCTCAGGCTCTTTCCAATACTCCTTGAAAATCATCGCCGTCCGGTAGTAGACTTCGCCGACCTCCCCATCGGGCACAGGATTCTTGTTTTCATCGAGTAACCGGATCCTGTCCGTCCCAAAGATCTCCTTCCCGATCGATCCCAGTTTCTCAAATTGATATTCCGGCCGCAACAGCGTTATCAGTCCGCCCTCTGTGGTAC
>JAWOGN010000116.1:0-3938 GCA_046496815.1 Desulfatiglandaceae bacterium | reverse complement strand
GTTCCTATGAAGACTTGAAAAACCGTCTGCAGCAGTAGCAATAAACTTGAGATTTTGTGTCGGAAGGAGGTGGTGATATGCTTTACTGGGCGTTGATTTTTTTTATCATTGCACTCATCGCAGCTGTTTTCGGCTTCACCGGAATTTCGACCGCAGCCGCCGGGATAGCCAAAATCCTTTTCTTTATCTTTCTGGTCATTTTTGTCGTATTCCTGATCACCGGACTGATCAGACGCGGGCCACGAGCTCTCTAGCCCGGTTTACACGGCAAGAATGTTTTCGGAGTCTGCAATTATTTTCAGGTGCAGCCAAATGCTCTCCAAGCGGAGCAAAAACGATTTGAAAGGAGAAAAAGATGACCGATAAAGACGCATATGTAAAAAAATTGGATGCAAAGTTAGATGAATGGAAGGCTGAAATCGATAGGCTGAAAGCAAAGGCTAAAATGGCAGAGGCTGAATCGCGCCTTGAGTATCAAAAAGAAATAGAAAAGTTGGAGAAAAGCCGCGCAGAGGCTGAAGAAAAACTGGCAGACTTACGTCAGGCCGGAGAAGGGGCCTGGGAAGATTTAAAATCGGGTGTTCAGGGCGCGTGGAATTCTATGGAAGACGCTGTAAAATCGGTGCGATCCAAATTTAAATGACTTCTTACAGTGGCCGGCCATACCGATGATAGCAAAACCTTGTATTGTTTTCCAAGATTGCTTTACCCCTCAAAATTAAATACCCGATAATGTTATCATCAGTAATAGACATAGACTGGCTGCAGATTGTTGAGCACCTCCGGCATTTGATCTTCGCTTTTGCTTTGGCCATTCCCATCGGTCTCGACCGCGAGCAAAGTGAGAGGCACTTCGGGTTGCGGACGTTTCCACTAGTCGCTGTGGTTTCATGCGGATTTATGATGGTCGGCATGTCAGTCATTGAATCCACTGAGGGGGAAGCAAGGATTTTTTAAGGTATCGTAACGGGCATCGGTTTTATCGGCGGTGGTGCTATCTTTAAGGACAAAGACAAGGTTGCAGGTACTGCGTCTGCGGCAAGTATCTGGAATACGGGTGCCATCGGGTTGGCCGTAGCCTTTAACCGTTTTGAGATTGCCATTGCATTAAGGCTGCTTAATTTTTTCACCCTTTGGGCTGTTGCTCGGTTTAAACGCAATCTTCCTGAAACCAAACAAGAGGACTAACCGGGCATCCAAATACTTCTGTACCGTCAAATTCGGGGTAGGAAGTGGTCTTTGCGACCACCCCCTCCCGGCAGAACGGCTCATACCTCCCAGGTAAGCCTATCTTTGATCTGAAAATGAACAATGGGAGTTCAAGACATCCCTCAGTGAACTTTCTCGCACTGCATTTCCTACTCCGCCTGAGGATACGATTTAGAAAACTCCGGCGTTCGGTTTATTCAAACCTATCCATATCGACCTGGATGAGGCTGAAAGACATAAGTTGCAGGCTTCCGCCGAGACCTTGAAAGGAACCGTCGAGAAACTCGGCTTATGAGGGGAGAGCAGAAAATGGCAAAACAAGATACCCACAAACACCATGATAAGGATTCATCCGCCGGCTCCGAACAACCTGAAGGCCATGAAATGGGAGAAGGCCAACGCGGGATGAAACACGGTAAACAAAAAACAGGCAAGGGGCATGAAGGTCATAAAGGGGGCGATCACCATGCGCACATGGTGGCAGATTTCAGAAGGCGGTTTTGGATTTCCCTCGGGTTTACAATTCCTATCCTGATCCTATCCCCTATGATCCAGTCTTTTCTTAGCATTAAAGCCGAATTGAGATTTCCGGGCGACGCCTATCTCCTTTGGGCTCTATCTTCAGTAGTCTTCTTCTATGGAGGATGGCCCTTTTTGAAAGGACTCTTTGACGAACTGGGCAAAAAACAGCCTGGGATGATGACCCTGATTGCCATAGCCATCTCCACCGCGTATGTGTACAGCAGCGTCGTGGTATTCGGATTAAGCGGCAAGGTATTCTTTTGGGAATTGGCCACCCTGATCGACATCATGCTCCTTGGTCATTGGATTGAGATGAAATCTGTGATGGGGGCTTCGCGTGCACTGGAAGAACTCGCGAAACTCATGCCCTCCGATGCTCACAAAGTTATGCCGGATGGAAGCACAAAGGATGTTTCCATTGAAGAGATAAAAGAAGGCGACAAAGTCCTTATCAAGCCGGGAGAAAAGGTTCCCGTGGACGGCGAGGTCGTGGAAGGTGAGAGCTCGGTCAACGAGGCCATGCTCACCGGTGAGTCCAAGCCCGTTGAAAAGACCGTGGGTTCCAAGCTGATCGGGGGAGCCATAAACGGGGAAGGCTCTCTGACCGCCGAAGTCCGGAAAACCGGCAAGGAGTCATTCCTTTCCCAGATGATAGGCCTTGTGGAGGAAGCACAAGAAAGCAAATCCCGAAGCCAGGATTTGGCAAACCGTGCGGCTCTATGGTTAACGATTATCGCCCTTTCCTGTGGGGCCATTACGCTGATCATATGGCTTTGGATTATAAACAGGGACTTCGCTTTTTCCCTTGAGCGGATGGTCACCGTGATGGTCATCACCTGTCCCCATGCCCTGGGACTCGCGGTTCCGCTGGTGGTTGCCGTATCTACATCGCTTTCTGCAAAAAACGGACTTTTGATCAGGGATCGTGCTGCTTTCGAAAGGGGCAGGAACATACAAGCCATCATTTTTGACAAGACCGGCACACTCACCAAAGGCGAATTCGGTGTAACCGATACCGTTAACTTCTCAGACAATATGGATGAAAAACAGTTGCTCGAATACGCTGCTTCCGTTGAGGCGAATTCGGAGCATCCCATAGCCAAGGGGATTGCCGCCGCCGTTGAGAAACCGCCTCATGTGGAGGATTTCAAGTCCATACCCGGGAAAGGCGCACAGGGTAAGGTGGAAGGCGCTCTTGTTAAGGTGGTGAGCCCCGGTTTTCTTCGGGAAAACAACGTGACTTTGGAGGATGAGCGGATTGAGAAATTCAATTCTCAGGGAAAAACCGTGGTGTTCGTGATGATAGATGAGAAACTCAAGGGTGCGATTGCCCTTGCGGATATCATCAGAGAAGAATCAAAAGAAGCCATCTCCAAGCTCAAGGGTATGGGAATCCGCTGTATGATGCTCACGGGTGACAACAAGCTGGTTGCCAAGTGGGTGTCTGAAGAAATCGGCCTTGACGAATACTTTGCTGAGGTTTTGCCTAAGGACAAGGCTGAAAAAGTCAAAGAAATCCAGTCCAGAGGGCTCATTGTGGCCATGACCGGCGACGGAGTAAACGATGCACCTGCCCTCGCCCAGGCGGACGTGGGCATTGCCATCGGCGCCGGGACCGATGTGGCCGTGCAAACAGCGGATATCATCTTGGTACGCAGCAATCCCTTGGACGCAGCAGCTATTCTGGACCTCGCACGGGCGACTTACCGGAAGATGCTGCAGAACCTGGCTTGGGCCACTGGTTACAACGCGGTCGCCATACCCCTTGCGGCAGGTGTTCTCTACTCTTACGGCGTAGTGCTTTCGCCTGCCATGGGTGCTGTACTTATGTCTATAAGCACGGTGATTGTGGCTATTAATGCAAGGTTTTTGAGAATCACAAAATAATGCTGAGCCAAGAGGTTCCGAAAACAATTTCGATACACATGGTTCTATGGAAAACAGACAGATTCGAGCGATTAAAACCTCTCAACCTTGAACTTTGAACCTGGAACCGATCAGTTCAGGGGAGATTTCCGCCTTCAATCAAAGGAGGAACATGGCCGGAATTCTGAGATTTATTTTTTTCTGTTGTTTTTTTGCCGCAGCGGCCTGCGCACGGATTGAAATGCCTGTTACAGGTTCGCATCATCCGGCAAACCCAAAGGCCCAACCGGCTGCCTTGGCCGGACACTCCAACACCCTTGACATAGATGAAGACAATCTGC
>JAWOGN010000111.1:0-4871 GCA_046496815.1 Desulfatiglandaceae bacterium | reverse complement strand
CGACACGATCCTATATCACATCAACACATCCATAGGCATGATGAGGGCCATCACGAACACGATCATGATGGGCTTCGAGACACGGTGAGCCATTCACACTGGCACGAACACAAGCCTAAAGAGCACGATCATAAACACTGGCCTGACCTGCACCATCGGCATGGCCATGAAAAAAATGAGGAAGGTTAACTATCCCAAGAGTAGGCCGAGTTGAGTTAGATTTCGATATCGCTTCACCAAACCGGAGCTTTATCAATATGCTAGCCATACAAGATGTAGTGGTGTTCATGTCTTCGGGTTAGTCGTTGATACTCCAACAAATCTCAAAAAATCAGCGGCCATCTGAACCTGAGATATTTTCACAACCCGCGCCGGAATTACATTTTGCCGAATCTGATACAAACTTGACAGTCAAAAGTTCTCATCGTGAACGTACGTGATAAGCCAAAGCATCAATAATATAAAAGCTTGAATAAATTGTGAAAATATTTCTGAGCGATCGACATATTGTCCTTTTTCAGTACGGCCAAAATGCTATTGACGTACTTGTATTTTCGTGCTATCCTCCATAATGAAACCGCGTCGATTCACCAAATGGAGGAATGCCTATGAAGCACGATGACTTGTTTATGAAATATGAAAAGGAGGTCGCAAAATTTAAACTCTTGCTCATTCGGCGTCTGACAAAAGATTCCCAACCTCCTGAAAAGGCAAGACGAGAACGTACGTCTAACCTTGACATGATCGAGGAAGTACTCCTGAAGGCCGGTGTACCTCTGCACGTATCGGATATCATTGCAGCCGTCGAGAAGGAGTTCGCAATACAGTTGGACCGAGACTCGGTTTCCTCGGCCATGGCCAAACACATACGGAAAGCAAAGCGCTTTGTCCGGACAGCCCCAAACACATTCGGTGTGCGGCAGCCATAATCCTGCAACGTGGACCTGTTGCTCTGCTTGTGTCGCATCAAAGGCTCCGGGGGGTTGCCATGATTGGACAGCTTTGTATTGTGCTGATGGCTTTTCGGGACTCCTTCCCGAGAGGCGCAACATTTCGATGGTTTGTGGTCGCGGTTATGGGGTTCATTGTCCGACTGGACCACCATGGGGTTTCGTCGAATATCCGGTGGCTGGGGATCTGCCCTGATCTTTACGAGTCGTTTTTGGCCTTTTTTCGTTCCCGCGCCCTGGATTTCAACAAGCTCCTCGATCGCTGGCTGAAACTGGTGATGCAACGTTGTGTGGCCACGACGCGTGACGGGGCGGTTGTACTGATCGGCGATGGTTTGAAGGTGGCCAAGGAAGCCAAGCTCATGCCAGGGGTCAAGAAACTCCATCAGGAATCTGACAATTCCGGAAAGGCCCCATGGATATCGGGTCATCATTTCGGTGTGGTCGGCATTTTGATGGGCAGCTACCAAAAGATGTTCTGCGTTCCTGTTGCGGCTGAACTCCATGAGGGCGTAACAGCTCTTCGGGTTCTGCAGCGTAAGGAGCAACCGGATACTGGGCAGACCGGAAAGACAACCATTGTCACCCTGATGGTTCATCTGATCAAGGCCATCAGCACAAGGCTTAAGAAACCATGCGTTGCCGTGCTTGACGCCTATTTCGCTGTGGGGCCAACCTTCCAGATGGCAAGGAGCTTGATGGACGCAAGCGGCAGTAGGAGGCTGCTGCATATCGTAACCAGGGCAAAGGGCAACATCGTGGCCTATGAGGACAAGCCGACAGCCTCCAGGAGCAGAGGTCGGCCTCGGAAGTATGGACCAAAACTTAAGCTGGAGCAGCTTTTCACCTCGCGATCTGAGGCTTTTGTCACACTCAGGGTAAACGCCTACGGAGAAGAAAAGACGGTCTCCGCCCTTTGCTTGGATCTCCTGTGGCGGCCGATCATGGAAAAGATCCGGTTTGTCCTGATCAAAGACGGCGCACAGAAGTTCATCCTGATGTGCTCCAATCTCAGCATGGCCCCAGAGGAGATCATTGGGCTTTATGCCTGTCGGTTCAAAATCGAGGTCACTTTCAAGATGCTGAAGCATGTCATCGGCGGGTTGTGCTATCATTTTTGGACAAGGGCGTGGAAAGGGCTGGGTGACAGTGCCTTGTCCTTGGACGACTTGCACCAATTGGCGAGCAGAAGCAAAAGGCTGATTGCCGAAACGATGGACGCCATTGAGGCATTTGTCAATATTGCTGCAATCAGCACCGGGCTGCTGCAGATCTTGGCCATTGAACATGCCGACAGAATCCAGAAGCTCCACCGGTGGTGGCTGCGAACCTACTCTTCTGAAATCCCTTCGGAAGAAATGGTGAAGAATGTTATTCAGCATGAGTACTACCATAATTTTCGCAGTTTCAAGCACACAGCGATATATAGGATAATTCGAGAAAAGGCCTATCCATCAAGGGCTGCACCCCTGAAAAAGGCGGCTTAAAGCCGTCAGAACTTTTGACTGTCAAGCTATATGAAATTATATAAATAAAAATAAATCTGGTTCAACTACAGATTTTTGAGGATTGATTTGAAGACTCAAAAGCCGATAGACTTGCAAATCAAGTCTGCTGAGCAGGAACTGGTCCGTTTAGATGAGAAATTGAAGGCACTGCAAACAAGGATTGAGCAGCTAAAAGGGCAAAAACAATCAATTGCCGAAAATCAGCTTCCGTTTGATCGACTATCTGAAACGAACATAACGAATAATTCAACCCAGGAACAGAAAATTGCTCTTTTTCCGGTCGTTGTTCCGAGGAAGCGAAGACCACTACCCAAGGCGATTTGAAAGTAAACGCACCGGAAAAAACGGCTTCCAGCCAGCCTGCCGGAATGAGTGGATCAGGCCATTTTGTCAAAAACCCAAAATCAAATGCGGTGATTGTGAAAACAGGGATTTCATATCGG
Source organism: Desulfatiglandaceae bacterium (assembly GCA_046496815.1). GTDB lineage: Bacteria > Desulfobacterota > DSM-4660 > Desulfatiglandales > Desulfatiglandaceae > JAWOGN01. Next base: position 1,970 of record JAWOGN010000111.1, on the reverse strand, counting down.
TTTCGCACGATGTTATTCGAAACCACCTGATTGGTTGTGATCCAACTGACCGATACCGGTTATTCGCCGACAAAAGGAACCTTAGAATTGTGAACTATACCGATAGTGCCTGTTCGGCTTCCCTCGATTCGGATCCTTATCCTTTCTCATAAAAGCAAGTTGTTATCCGTTTCTTATCCGTTTAATGATGAAAAATCTCATAAAGGCCGGATTGATTGCGGCTCTTCTGATTTTGCTTCTCGCCTGCGGCAAAGGAGATGATGTTCAGGCGATTCGTGGCCTGATTGAGAGAGGCGCCGCTCTGGGAGAAAAACACGACATTGGCGGGCTTATGGAATTGGCCACGGAGGATTTTCTCGCCCTTCCGGGAGATGTGGATCGGCGGTCCTCCAGGGCGATCCTGTGGCGGACCTTTCAATATTACAAGGCCTTCAAGGTGCTTTACCCTCACCCGAAAGTGATTGTGGAATCGGACGGCAAAAAGGCCTCAGCAGGCTTTCCGTTCCTTATTGTCAGGGAAGATGTTTCTTTTCCAAGGCTGAAAGACCTGGTCCAGGACCCGAAGCGGTGGCTGGAGGAAGTGGGGGAAAACGCGGATCTTTATAAATTTGACATAGAATTGGTAAAAGAAAATGGGGACTGGCTGGTCCGCAGGGTTTTCTTGAAACGGTTCACCGGCCGGTCTTTTGAAGAATAAACATATAGATTATTCAGATTCCCGGGTCCTACCCTCTGAGGATGATCTTTAGTTAAGAATCGTTTAACGGGACGTTGGTTCCAAAGCAACTTAAAGATATTTCTCTATCTCCGGCAACTCGGTTGATGAGGCTAAACGATTCACCGCCGATGTCGTTATACCAAGAAATCGCGCAACATCAGCTCCGGCCGGCTACCTGCTTTTACTCCGTGTTCAAAAAATTGCTCATATTTTTCAATGGCCCTTTTTCGCCTCTTTCCGAAATAGGAAAGAACGGTATCTGTATCCTGCCAAGGGCGTTTTGTGATTCCCATCATGACAGAATGACCACACCATTCATATCTCTTTAGCGTTTTAATATCCTTTACGACCCCGGCCCATGACATGATGCAATGCTCCGGGCATGGAGAGGCGTTGTTCCATATCTGCCCATTCGTCAAGTTGTTTTGGAACCAACGTGCCATTGTACGCGTCCCCTTGTACGGTGGGATTTGAAAACGCCCAATGCGCCAGGAATAAAGCCGGCCACATCCGGAGATTTGACCCGGAGCGAAATACGCGGTAGTATGAACGCGTTATTTAAGAAAGGCGCTCGCGGTTTGTTATTTCGAAAATCACACACTCTTAATTCCAATGGAAACTATTTTGTTCTGCTCTTTTTTTGTGTGACAAGATATGGGATGGGGGTTTGGGGTCACAAGTGACATCACCCTTTGAGTCGAATTTAAGAGATTCCCGAATGAACGGCAACCATGATTCGAACCTTTACGACTACATCGTTATCGGCTCAGGTTTTGGGGGCGCGGTGTCCGCACTTCGTCTTGCCGAGAAGGGATACAAAGTCCTGGTTTTGGAGAAGGGAAAGCGATATCGAAGTGAGGATTTTCCACCCACCAATTGGCATCTCCGAAAAAGCCTATGGATACCTCCGCTGGGACTCTATGGCATCTGGGTCCTTTCCCTCCTGAGACACATTTTTGTGTTGCATGGTACAGGTGTGGGGGGAGGGAGTCTCAACTACTGTAACCAATTACTTGTGCCTCCCGACGAGGTTTTCGATAAGCCGGAGTGGGGACCGGGAGATTGGAAAGCCGGCCTAAGCCCCTTCTATCATGTGGCCCAACGCATGTTGGGCGCCAATCCGAGTCCTTCCGTGGGGAAAGCGGACAAAATGCTTGCGGAAATTGGAAAAGAGATTCGGGGAGACGATACGTTCCACATCAATGATGTGGGCGTTTTTTTTGGAGAATCGGACAAGTCCGTTCCAGACCCT
>JAWOGN010000262.1:0-4628 GCA_046496815.1 Desulfatiglandaceae bacterium | reverse complement strand
GACCAGCGAGTGGGACACTGCGGCCGGCGAGGCAATCGTCACTGCCGCCGGCGGCCGCGTCTGGATGCCGGGCGGCAAGCCGTTGCGCTACAACGCACGCGAAACCACGCTCAACGGCGATTTCCTGGTCGCCGGCGACCCCCCTTCAAGCAACCCCCCTGAGGCAGCGATGAAAACCTGTGCAAGAGGAGGTAAAGGATCAACCAGCACAAAAGCGCCATGATCAGGAAAGCGTCGTGTCGTTCCCCTACAATCAGGGTGCCGTATTTCAAAACATGAACGGTAAAAAACGAAAGGACCAGCAGCAGAAGATCGAACAGCCAGATGCCGAACGGACGGATTCCCCGGCCTTTTTCAAGCCCGGCAACGGGCGCATACAGTCCATTTATTTCCAAAGGGTCTTTCCTCCTTCCCGTCTGAAGGTCCAAAAAACCAACAGGCAACCGTAAAAAAGAAGCACCCCCACGACATTGCCCAGGATATCGGTGGGATTGAATGTGCGGGCGGGGATGAAGTAATGGGCCGCTTCCAACAGCGCACCGAGCGTCAATAGCCCCAACGGAATCAACACAACCGCCCAACGCCCTTTTTGCCCGAACGCCGCCCAGGCAAGTGCCGAACCTGCAAAGTAGCCGAGGATGTGGACATAGAACCCGTCGTCTAACGCCAAGGACATATCAGCGGTGAAATAGTCGCTGATATTTACGAAGGAGAAAAAAACAACGGTCCCGAGCCAGAGAAAAAAAAGCGTCGGCACCACGATGTTCCGGAATTTCATGATGTTATGGTCCGGAAAGGCTCCCGCAGCAAGTCGAAACAGGGGAACAGAAACATTTCTCATATCAATGTATCAAAGGGATCTCAAGCCCCCGTGAACGGTTACCCGCGATGGTTTGAAAGGAATAGGCGGAGGCCTGTAGGGCCTTGATGAGCCGTGTGTATGTCACCGGTGTAAAATCCATTTTCCAAGGGGGAAGAAGGGCTTGCCGGCACCCTGATTTCAGGCTGGGGGATTGAACTTCACTGCACAAGGAGTAAGGCTATTACCGAAGAACATCATATCTCCTGATACAATTTCACATTCTCATTGGCCAGAAATGCATAAATGCATAGCGGCCCGCTTCCCGTCTGCCACACCCAGCCACCAATGGAAAGCATAAAATCATAGACGTCCTCATGGCCCCTCAGAACTCGAAACCGCTTGACAAACATAGCTACCAGGCTATATTTATTCCATGTGGGAAGTTGAATTTACAGAAGAATTCGGTGAATGGTGGGAATCTCTCACCGAAGACGAGCAAGAATCTCTCTCCGTCAGCGTCAAGTTGCTGCAGATTCTGGGACCCGCTCTTGGTCGGCCACATGCCGATGTTGTGAAAAAATCCAGGCACAGCAATATGAAGGAACTCAGGACCCAGTGCCATGGGCAGCCGCTCAGAACCTTCTACGCCTTTGACCGCCGTCGAAAGGCCATACTCCTGATCGGGGGAACCAAAAAGAATGATAAACGGTTCTATGAACAAATGATTCCACTGGCAGACAGGATTCTGGATAAACATTTACGAGAGATCGAAAAGGAGATCGAAGGCTGATGCTACGGAATTTTAAAGAATTAGAGTCTCAAATGGCCCCCGAGCGGCGCGCCCGTGCAGAGATGAAGGCAAAGAAAATCATGGCGGATATGTTCCTGGCTGAGATTCGTAAACAGGTCGGCTTAACCCAAGAGCAACTGGCCAAGGCACTGAATATCAGGCAACCGACCCTTTCCAAGTTAGAAAACCAGGAGGATATGCACATCGGCACCCTCAGCCGCATCATTCAAGCGCTCGGCGGGGAACTCGAATTGATCGCCCATTTGCCGGGAGGAGATGTCCGTTTAAGCCAATTTCGGCAAACCGCCGAAGAAGCATAATCGCCGTTTGCCGAGGACATGACCGTTTTACCAAAAACGGCCCAACCCCGAAATCCGCAGGAAATATTTTTCCTCTTGAAGCCACGCCTTACTCAGTTCGAGTATTTCAATCGACAAGGCGTAGGCTCTTTTGTATACGAGAAGATCCCTGGCTGACTTTATCTGCTCAGTCACACTTTCACCTTCTCATCTTCTCATCTTCTAACCTTCTGATCTTATCCTTCTCCCCTTCTAACCTTCTCCCCTTCCCACCTTCTCATCTTCTGCTCTTATCCTTCTCATCTTCTTATCTTCCAACCTTCTAACCTTCTCATCTTCTCACCTTCTGTAATTCCCACCTTCTCCCTTTTTCATCTTCTCATCTTCTCATCTTCTCACCTTCTTATCTTCTTATCTTCTAACCTTCTCATCTTCTCATCTTCTCACCTTCTTATCTTCCCACCTTCTCATCTTCTGCCCCTCCCCTTCTGTAAAAATCGCACAAGTTATTGAATTATTAAAGAGCGTCCCGTTGCGTATACAGAGTGCACTTGACGCCCCCTCATGCAAGTTGTATCCTTTCCTGAACGAAATGCAGACTGAAGGAGTCAAGAAATGACCGGCACAGCAAGGGCAAATGGCCGCCGGGAACCAGAGGCAAAAGAAAGAGCCAAATTGATACTAAAGGAACTGGGAATTCCAATGGCCTCGGCCCATGAATTGTTTTACAGGCAGATCATTGCCCACCGGGGTCTTCCATTTGATGCTCGCATCCCCAAGCAGGAAACACTCAAAGCCATGCATGATGCCCGCAAGGGCAAAGGCAAAAGGTATCAGAGCGTAACAGAGCTGTTCAAGGATTGCGGGCTCTAATGTTGCCGATTCGACCCACCTCACGGTTCAAAAGGGACTTGAAAAGGGCCGGTCGCCGGGGACGGAATCTTACCAAATTGAGGGATGTTCTTGAAACGCTCGCTATTCCAAAAGCACTGCCACCGGAATTCAGGGATCATAAGCTCAAGGGGGAGTGGCGGGACTTTCGAGAATGTCATGTCGAGCCGGACTGGCTACTGATCTATTCGATCACTGAATTCGAACTCAGACCTGCACGCGTGGGCTCCCATGCTGAGTTATTTGAATAAGCACCCATCCAAAGCATCCATTGCTTAATAATATTCTTCACATTCTGCTTCACCTTCACCGACTCACCGCTCCACCGAATCATCCATCCCGCAGGGACCCATCCGTGGCGCAGCCACTCATCCTAATCATCCAACGCTTCCAGGCGTCCTCCTAATCATCCAGCCATCCAAATCATCCTGTTTTTTTCCTCCGACTCACCGTCTCACCGCCTCTGGCCCTTGAGCGCGCCCTTCCCTTTCAACTTGACAAGTCCAATTGATCAAGTAATACTTTGTATGTCTGTAAAACGGAAGGACGTTTTTGAGAATTAAGGCAAAAAGACGATGCAAAAAAAATGGGCTGAATATTACGATCGGGAGAACATCTTAGATGAGGTCATGGAGGAGCCGGTTATTTTTGACTTGCAAGAAGACCTTCGTCAGAACATCGTCTCGGGGAAGCGCAAGAGAACACTGAAGAATATCTCGATCAAGATGGATCCTCTGCATGTTCAAGCAATTAAAAAAATCGCTACCATGAAGGCTATGCCCTATCAGACATTGGTGAGGCATTGGCTTGCGGAGGATATCAAGAAGGAATTGGATGCCGTTACAAAATAAATAGTAGGAAATGATGCGTGCCATTCGCACAATTCGGGGTCAAAAACAAAATTCCTAGTGGCGCATCGATATGGACAAGCGCGATCGGGATCGCGAATTGGAAGAAGACTTTTCCGGCGAAGGGGAGGGGGTTCCTTTGCTCCACCAGGTGAAAGAGTATTTTCAAGCCGGACAATGCATGCGATGGATACAATCCATTATTTCTTGACAAATCCAATGTAATGCCTTTATACTTCTCTATACTGTTAACTACCCCCACGGTTTCGACCTGGGGTGCGGGGTCGCTTCGGCGGCCCCTGCTTTTTTTCCCAAGCATATGCGGACTTCCCTATACATCGACGGTTTCAACCTCTACTATCGCGCCCTGAAAGACTCGCCCTACAAATGGCTGGACCTGAAAGAGCTGGCCAATAACCTTTTGCAGCCCCACCACATAATCACACAAATCAAGTATTTCTCCGCCATTGTATCGGGCATTTTTGACCCAAGTCAGCCGATTCGGCAGAAGACCTACCTCCGCGCGTTGAAAAGCCATATTCCGGAGTTTTCCGTCTACTACGGCCATTTCCTGAGCCATGAGGTGTCGTTCCCACAGGCCCCGCTAACCAGCCCACCTATTTTCACCAGAGTTGTGAAGACCGAGGAAAAGGGCTCGGATGTCAACCTGGCGGTACATCTACTCAATGACGCCTGGCTTGACAAGTACGATTGTGCCGTGGTCATTTCAAATGACAGCGATTTGGCCGAGCCGCTGCGACTGGTCCGGGAACAGAACAACAAAATGATCGGCCTGATTTCACCCCTTATCTATGGACACCCCTCCAGAGAGCTGCATAAACACGCTCATTTCGTAAAAAGGATCCGTCGGGGGGTGCTTAAAATATCACAGCTCCCATCGCCGATCCCTGGTACAAACATCCATAAGCCCCCAGGTTGGTAAACCCCGACTCACCGATTCACCGCCTCACCGACTCACCGACTCACCGCTTCACCGA
>JAWOGN010000260.1:0-4475 GCA_046496815.1 Desulfatiglandaceae bacterium | reverse complement strand
ATTGTGTTGCATGTCATCGATCAACGGGGCCTTCAAGCTGTCGAGCAATACGATTCGGCAAAGTTCTTGGAATTAGAACAGAGCATCATGGCTGATGCAAAACAGGCTTTGCAGGCTATAGAAAACGAGTTGAAAAATAGCGGGTTCGCGGTAAAGGCAAGGATTGAAACCGGAGTCCCACTGCGAGAAATCCTACGGGTTGAAGAGGAAGAAAATGTCTCAGTTATCGTGATAGGATCTCACGGAAAGAGTAATCTGGAGGAAATGTTTATCGGCTCGGTTTCAGAAAAAGTTGCGAGGAAATGTAAAAGTCCCATTCTGATTATTAAAAGATAAAAGGGAGTGTTTTTGCCATTATGTGAAGCGGGGTTGAGATCGGATCTCAAATAATGTCTGAACGAAAATCATTGTGACGATTTGACTGCGTCTGACATTTATTTAAGCTAAACCATCCCCAGGAGAGATGCAATGATAACGAAACGATTTGGAAGGAGCTCCAAGAAGGCGGGGCTACCGCCTGGAACGCTCGTTCATATTGGTGAAAAAAAGACGGAAGCAGTGAAGATTTCCATGATTGATTATGACAAAAGCCAAATCCAGGAAAAAGACTTGGCAACCGTCGACGAATGTCTGCCCTTCATAGCAAAACCGACAGTCACGTGGATAAATGTCAGTGGGATTCATGATGTGACAGTCATTGAAGGATTCGGTGAAGCCTTCGACATCCATCCCTTGCTGCTGGAAGACATCGTACACTCCGAACAGCGACCGAAATTGGAGGATTTTGATTCGCATTTGTTTTTTGTTTTGAGGATGCTGACGTATGATGACACGAAGAACGAATTACGGTCGGAGCAGGTCAGTTTCATTTTGGGACCCAACTTTGTGATCTCTTTTCAAGAACACGAGGGGGATGTTTTCGATCCTGTGAGGGCACGAATACGGAGTGGTAAGGGAAAAATCAGAAAAATGGGCTGCGACTATCTGGCATATACGCTAATTGACTCAATTGTGGACAATTACTTTCTTGTTTTGGAGAAATATGGGGGAAAAATAGAAGTTCTTCAAGAGGAAGTTTTGTCCCAGCCATCACCCGAAACGCTTCAAGTGATTCAAGAAACCAAGAGGGACCTGATCTTCCTGCGGAAGTCTGTTTGGCCTCTGCGAGAAGCAATCAACGGCCTGCAACGGGAAGAATCATCCCTGGTCACGGAGAATGTGGGGATCTATCTCAGAGATGTCCATGACCATGCCATTCAGGTGATCGACACCATCGAAACGTTCCGTGACATGATATCCGGCACGCTCGATGTGTATCTATCGAGCGTCAGCAACAAAATGAATGAGGTTATGAAAGTCTTGACCATCATTGCGACCATTTTCATTCCATTAACGTTTATCGCCGGCATCTATGGGATGAATTTCAAGTACATGCCTGAGCTTGAATGGCGGTGGGCCTATCCGGTGGTCTGGATCGTGGTTATCGTATTGGGTCTTCTGATGTTAATCGCTTTTAGACGAAAAAAGTGGCTGTAACTGACTGACGGTCGGATCCCTTGCCTGTGTAATGCAGGCCGCCCCGGATTGAATTGAGGCTCTCCGCATTTCGCGTCAAATAATCCCGCTTCAGTTGCCTTGCTAAAAAATCGTGCCATCCTTATACTAAAAACGGCATCCAATCGGGCACAGCAAACTGGTTCAGAATTTATTTGTTTTGAAAGGCGTTGGAACCAGAACCTCTAGAGTTTTCGGAGCCCCACTTGGGATGCAAGCTCACAATCCATAAACAGACATGGGGTCGCAGCACATCCTCGCAAGAGAACATGAAATCATTTTTTTCATTCAATATTTCCCGGCAGCGCATTGTTTTTCGCGCCTTACTGCTCTTGACGCTATGCTTCCTGTTGAACCTGCATCCTTACAGTGTTTTTGGGACCGAACTGGGGATTTCCTATGAGGTCCTGATTCAGGGTGTTGATGAACCTAGACTGCTTGAATTGTTGCAGTCCGTCTCCGACGCACTGGCACTCGGAAAGGACAAACCCCCTGCGACCCTGGGGCTGCTGCGACGGCGGGTTGATCGGGACATCGAGCAGTTCCTCAAAGTCCTGAAGTCGGAAGGGTACTATGGGGGCCGTGTGACAGGGGATATCAATGCGAAAACCGATCCGGTCAAGGTCACGTTCCAGGTCGATCCCGGACCCGTGTATCCGTTTAAATCTGTTGATATTCAGACGACTCAAGAGGGCGTGGCCACGACGGAGAAACCACCCGATTTGGCGGAACTGGGGCTGACCTTAGGCCAGGCTGCCAGAGGTCGAGCGATTCTCAATGCAGAGGAGGCGCTTTTGCGTTATTTCAAAAAACGGGGGTTTGCGTTTACTCAGGTGACAGACCGCCGCGTAGAAGTCAATCACCGAGAAAAGTCGGTTGTGGTGATCTTCCGGATTGACCTCGGGCAACGCGCCCGCTTCGGGAACACAGAGATCATCGGTCTTGAATCCATTGATGAGGCGTTCTTGCGGAGCACAATACCGTGGAAAAAAGGGGATCAATTTAACCTCCAGCTTCTTGAAGATGCGCAAGCCCGGCTGATTGCCACCGGGCTGTTTTCAACTGTGCAAGTAAGTCGGGGGGAAACGCTCCAGCAGGAACAGTTTCTGCCGGTAAACATTACGATCACCGAACGGAAGCATCGTTCCATCAGCGCGGGTGTAAGCTACAGGACCGACGAGGGAGCCGGCGTAAACGCCTCCTGGGAGCATCGGAACCTCCTGACGCGCGGAGAGCGGCTAAAACTGGACGCCGCCCTATCCGGTATTTCCCTCTCAGCGGAAGGAACTTTTTTTAAACCCCGGTTCCTGCGAAACGACCAAACGCTTCGCCTGAACTTACGATTGGCCGATGAAAACACCGATGCATTTGACAGCCAAAATATCCGGAGCGCAGTTTTGGTCGATCGTGAGTTGACAGAACAAATAACCGTCGGCGCCGGGCTCGCCCATAAGTTTTCAAGGGTGGAGCAGATGGATGAGACGGAGCGCTTCAGTTTGCTCTCCCTTCCCTTGCAATTTGACTGGGACAGCAGTGACAATCTATTGGATCCAAGCCGTGGCGGTCGTGTGGTTGTGCAGCTGGCACCCTACCAAGATATCGAGCAGGCCGAACTGAATTTTTTCAAGAGTCGAATCTCCGCCACTCGCTATCTGAGGTTATTGGAGGCACCTTCCTTGGTGCTCGCAGGTCGAGCCTCCCTGGGCATTATTAACGGCGCGTCGCAAATGGAAATTCCCGCCGACGAGCGTTTCTATGCCGGTGGGGGTGGGTCTATTCGCGGCTACGCCTATCAGTCCGTGGGGCCACTCGACGAGGATGACGATCCCATCGGCGGCAGATCTCTCCTTGAGTTATCCGCCGAGTTGCGATTTAAGCTAACCGATCGTATCGGCATGGTCACCTTTTTGGATGGCGGCAGTGCCTTTAGTTCCACGGTTCCCGATTCGAGCGAAGATCTGCAGTGGGCGGCGGGCTTGGGATTCCGTTACTTTACGCCCATTGGACCCCTGCGGTTGGATGTCGGGTTTCCGCTGGACCGCAGGGAGGATATCGACGATGCGTTTCAAATCTATGTAAGTATCGGACAAGCATTTTAGACTGATGAACGGGAAATCTATCTCTAAAAAAGTAGCCCGCTGGGCGGTGGTGATCGCGGCCATATTGGTAATTCTTCCGGCCATTCTGTTCGGACTGGCGCAAACCGAAATCGGCAAGCGTCATGTGGCCGGGCAGGTTGCCAAGGGACTGGGGGTTGCAAGCAACGCCGGAATTGAAGTCGGAAAAATTGAAGGGATCATTCCTTTTGATTGCCGAATGGATCGACTTATTGCAAGGGATGTGGACGGCGAAATGCTGGTTCTCGAAAATGTGAGGTTGCGCTGGTCGCCGCTTTCGCTTCTTAGTGGACGGCTTCTCGTCAAAGAAATCAGTGCATCCCTCCTCCGACTGAATCGTTTCCCATCGAAGGACAAGCGCAATGAGACGACAGCCAAGAACCTGCCTACGTGGCCGTCCGGGCTCAATCGCCTGATCGTTGAGCGCTTGGCCGTAGATCGGCTGGTCCTGGGGCGGAAAGTGATCGGAGAGGAAGGGATTTTCAGGGTTGAGGCCCAACTTAGGGCGTTGAACGCCGCCGACGAGCAAACCGCCGAGATTCAGCTGGCACGGATAGACGGTCCCAAGGGCGAAGCCACCCTCAATATAACATTCCAGCATAAAGAACCCTCCCTGCGCTTGCGCGCGAAAGTAGAGGAAGCTGAAGGCGGCGTGTTGGCCGGCTTCATGAACCTTCCGGGGCCCACCGCGCTCAATTTGGAAGGAACGGGCCCGCTTGCGGACTGGAAAGGGACCCTGAAAGTTAGGGTGGGAGGGCTCGGGGAACTTAAGACAAGCCTTATCCTCGAGACGATGGATGCGCC
>JAWOGN010000346.1:0-11708 GCA_046496815.1 Desulfatiglandaceae bacterium | reverse complement strand
TTATCAGAATTTACGTTTGAAAACAAGGTAAATATGACTCGGCTTGCATTATTTTTCAGCCATTATGTTAATGGAGTTGCAAAAAAACATAAAGAAGTCTCCCAATCCATGTTTCCAGGATATTCTATTGACTCGATTACCAATGGAGTGCATAGCCAAATGGCACGATCTCAAATCGAATGATTTTCAATAATTCACCTTCAAGCCCCAACACATCGATGTGCCAATCCCCAATCTCATGTGACTGAATAATCTTAGAACTGTAAGTTCGCCAGCTCGTGTTTTGGATATTCAGCGCGATCCGGGCCCGCTCTGTTTGCCCAAAATACCAGACATGGGTCACCTGCCCGGGACCCTTGGCGCCATTAATTCTGGTGAGGCAAAACAGCTTTCCGACATTCGATGGAAAAACCGTGTTCATCCCGACACATTCACGGTTGACCACCTCTAGACAAACGGCTGCATCAGCCACCTCGAGCGCCGCTGTTTCCTGTGAAATCGCATGCCGTGCAAAGAAAGAAATAGCGACCGACAATAATACAAAATTTAAGGCTATCATAAAGAAATTTTTCATATTTAATTCTCCCGAATAAAAAATGGCTGATTTTTTTTCAAATTTTAGCAGAAATCTTTATCGTTTTCAAGTGAATGCCGGAAAGTATTCCGTACATGTAACAGGAAGCGCCCTGGTTGAGAGGTTCGAAAGGTTGCGGAAATATGGAGGCCCTCTATTGGGTATTTTCCCGGGGTGAGGGAGCGTAATGACATTGAGCGGGTGAAATGCCTCCAATCCTTTGATGATTCCGCACAGACATTTTTCTTGTGCGTATGCTCATACCGCAGTAAAATCGGGTATATCCCATGAAAGCTCCCGCAGTTCGATACTGATTGTGTCGCTTTATATTGGGGTATTTGTTCCGTTACTCCTTGGGAGAACGGCTCCCGGTCCATGGAAAGCCCTCGCATCGCCTAATAAAACGGAAAGGAGTCAAAAAATGATTGATCTTATCAAAAAAACATTGACCACCGGTTTGGGGTTGGCCTTCCTGACCAAAGAGAAGATCGAAGATCTCTCGAAAGATTTTGTTGAGAAGGGGAAGATGTCGGAAAAAGACGCAAAAGAGTTCATCGATGAACTTTCAAAAAGGTCCAAAGAAGCGAAGGAGAGGGTGGAAGGAGAGATTGAAAAAATCGTTACTCGCACGCTTAAGAAAATGAATCTTGTTACCCGTGAGGATTTTCGAGCGTTGGAAAAGAAGCTGAACCGGTTGACGAAGGCCGTCAAGGAAATGGAGTCCAAAGGATAAATGCTGAGCAAAATAAGGATCGGTGTCCTTGGGCGTGAATATCGGGATCTCAATTGCTATCAGAGAATGATATCGCCGCTGTGCATACACAGCTCCCCATAAGACGCGTGAAACAGCAGGGCGTTTATGCGGTGGCCGCCCCGGCGGCCGGCGGCGCCGCTCAAGCGGCAGCGGTCGCCCTCAGCGAACCCTGTTTTGGGCTGATCAGGCCGCCCGGCCATCACGCTTCGGCTGACGGGGCGTGGGGCTTTTGCCACTTCAACCCTATGGCCACAGCACTCGATCATGTATGAAGAAAGGAGAAAATCGAACGTGCCCACGTGTTAGACATAGACCTTCACTTGGGAGATGGTACCGTCAACCTTACTGAAGGGAAAGGGGTGCGGGCATCACCGCGAACCTATAATCATCAGGTTCCGGGATGCATCGTTCCGGCATTGACTGAAGGCTTATCCGGGAGTTGAGTTGCAGTTGAAACGGATCACTTTCATTGTAAACCCGAATTCATCGAACGGCAACACAGGGAGACAGTGGCCTCAGATTCGGGCAAGAGCAAAGGACCGGTTGGGTGCCTTCAAAACCCTCATTACCAACGGCCCCGGCGATGCAACTCGGCTGGCGCGGGAGGCGCTGCTTTCCGGCACCGATATCTTGGTTTGTGTGGGTGGAGACGGCACGCTGAATGAGATCGTGAACGGCGCCATGGGGAAAAACGGTTCGCCCATATCCGAAATTCTACTGGGGTTCATCCCCCGGGGCACCGGTTGTGATTTGGCCAGATCCTTGCCCATGCCCCTGGAGGTGGACAGGGCCTTGGATAATATTTGCAGTTGCAACCATTGCTATATAGATCTGGGTAGGCTCAGCTATCGGGACCACGATGGTCACGCCATGTGTTGTTATTTCCATAATGTGGTGAGTTTCGGACTCGGCGGCGAAGTCGATGAGCGCGTTAATAGAACGAGCAAGATATTTGGTGGATTCATATCCTTCATTTGGGCAACACTCATTTCTGTCTTGCGCTTCAACAAAAAGTGTATACATCTCCGCGTGGATGATGATTTTGAAGAGACCGTCACCGGTTTGAATGTGGCAGTTGCCAACGGACAGTATCACGGTGGGGGAATGTGGGTGGCTCCCGGCGCCGCTATGACGGACGGCCTGTTTCAAATTACCGTAATCGGGGACTTGAGCAAAGCGCAGGTGATTTGGAATCTGCCGAAACTTTACAATGGAAAGATTTATGATGTCCGAGAGATAAGAAGGGTGATCGGGAGCCGCATTGAGGCATCGTCCCCTCAAGCGGTCCTTCTGGATATGGATGGGGAACAGCCGGGCCGACTTCCGGTTGCAATCGAGGTGGTGCCCTCGGTTTTTCCCTTGATCTGCGGCTGAACACCGTAAAGCTTGAAACGTGATATGCAAATTTTTTCAGCCGGGGCCTGCCGGTGAGCCCTGATGACTTCAGAAAAACAAATCATCTCGCGGTGGCGGGATTTGTTCTGCCGTTTTTTGCGGCAGGGGTGACAGGGGCTTTACTCCTGATTTGGCAAGAGGATTTTGAATCACTCAAGTTTTCGATTTGCTACCTGACCCTTGTACCCTTGATTATGCTGGCAGGCTTGATTTCATCGCTCAAATCGATCCCCTTCATTGAAGAAAAGGGCGATAAGGATTATGCCTATTCCGGGCTGACGATGAATGTCCTTTTCCTTTGCATTTATATATTCTCCCTAATCTACTTCTATTTCGCCCCTCCCGGTTGAAGTTCGAGCACTTTCATCCGACAATTCGACTTTCCTTGGCGTGGCACGAACGCATGCTTCAGTCATGGATGACCCGGTTGCTTTCTGCCCCACCTTCTCTTCTTTTACACTCTTTTAAAATTTTCCGTTTTGGCCGGGTTGACTTTCGGCATAAGATTGTATGTGGCAGATCCAAAATACGTTTATATTGTGGTTCAGATATAACTGGGCGCTACATGTTGTGCGTTTAGGGCGGGCATACCGCAATCTCGCAACGCTCTCTTTTTTCTTGACAAAAGGTAGGGTTTTACATAAAGTGTCACGAAGTGGTTGAAAGTACCATAAAGTGGAACACGGCTTAATCCATGTTTAGAGGGCGCTCCAGACATACGCTTGATGCGAAAGGTCGTTTGGCCATTCCCGCAAGGTTCAGGGAAGTATTGGACCATGCCGGCAACGATTGTTTGGTTGTAACCAGTGTAGACGCCTGCTTATGGGCTTTCACCCGAGAAGATTGGAGGAGACTCGAGGAGAAAGCTGCGAATATTTCTCCGTTTCATTCGGCCGGCACCGACTTTTTGAGATATTTTATGTCAGGGGCCGAGGAATGTCAAATTAAACAGGGAAGGATAACAATCCCTCTTGAGTTAAGAGTGACTGCAGATCTGAAAAAAGAGGTGATGCTTGTCGGAGTGCTTAAGAGATTTGAAATCTGGGATCAGGACAAGTGGAATATAGAGTACAAGCGCGTCACGGAAAGCTTCCCTGCGGTCAGCAAGACCCTTCCCGAATTAGGCATTTAGGCTGTTGAACTCGCACCGCTTTCACCAGTCTGTTCTCGTTGGTGAGGTCGCCCAATACCTTGTTCACGATCCGGACGGCACCTATGTGGACGGTACCGTTGGGACCGGCGGTCACAGCGAGGTCATTGGGAGCGGGTTGTCCCCAAACGGAAAACTGATCTGTTTGGACAGGGACCCGGATGCGGTGCGGACATCCAAGAAGCGGCTTGCTTTTATGGGTGAAAGGGTTCGCGTGGTCAAGGCGAATTATGTTGCCCTGAAAGACGTCCTTGCGGAGCAAGCATGTGATGCCGTCAATGGGGTTTTCCTTGACCTTGGGATGTCCTCCTACCAGCTCGAGTTCTCAGGCAGGGGGTTTAGCTTCACCCGCAATGAACCCCTGGATATGCGTATGGATCCGGATGAGGAGTCAACAGCGAGCGAGCTGGTGAATCATGCGGCGCCGAGTGAACTTGTCAAAATACTGAAAGATTTTGGTGAAGAAAAGCGGGCGAAATTAATAGTCAGGGCCATCAGTAATGCACGCCGAAAAAGCGCTATTGTCACGTCGTCTCAATTGGCGGCTCTGGTTAAATCGGCATTTCCACAGGCCCATCGTGCGAGGCGGAGACACCCGGCTACCCGAACGTTCCAGGCCCTTAGAATTGCGGTCAACAAAGAGCTTCAAAATCTCCAAACGTTCTTAGACACTATTCCGTTAATGATAGCCACGGGAGGGAGGTTAGTCATTTTATCCTACCATTCGCTTGAAGACAGACTTGTGAAACAGACCATGATGAATTGGGAAAATCCCTGCACGTGTCCGCCGGAATTTCTTCATTGTGTATGTGGAAAGCCCCCACTTTTCAAACGTCTCTTCAAAAAAGGAATCAAGCCGACCGCGGCGGAGATCGAGAGGAATCCAAGAGCACGCAGTGCCGTGTTGAGAGCTGCAGAGAGGATTTAATCATGACAAGACCGGAGAGGGTTTCAAAATTGTTGGGCTCGCGCAATGCAAAAACAGGGATTCGAGTCAAGAACTCACGAGTAAAAAGGCGTGGATTTCATATGAGTCCGAAGCAGATTCTATTGATCATCTTTTTGCTGGTTGTATTTATGGGGAGCAGCATCGGGTATGTCTGGTCCAATTTTGAGAGAACCCAGCTCGGTTACGATTTGAGTCAATTGAAGAAGGAAGAGATGAAACTGAGGGAAACCAATCGAAAACTCCGACTGGAATTGGCGATTCTGAAGTCACCGCGAAAACTGGAGGCTCTGGCCATCGGACAATTGGGTTTGAGGCAACCATCTGCTGATCAGATTATTATTCTGCCGTGAAAGTGAGAGAAAAGAAGTGGATACGATTTCGTACCTATGTGGTGGCCGCATTTTTTTTTCTGGGTTTGGGGACACTGGTGGGCAGAGCATATCAACTCCAGGTCCTTGAAAAGAATCGATTGTCGTCCATAGCCCGTGCAGGCTATGTCGGGACAACAAAACTGCCCCCGGAGCGCGGCACCATTTACGATCGAGACGGGAATGAGTTGGCCTTGAGCATTGAGGTCGGATCTATCTATTCCCATCCAAAACACATCAAAGAGAAAATCAAAACAGCGGAGCATTTGTCCGGGATTTTAAAGGAAAGTCGTGAGGGAATTATGACGCTTTTAAATAGTCAAAGGTCCTTCGCATGGATAAAACGGCAAATACCGATGGAGCTGGCCAAACAGATTGCCGCGTTGGAATTGGAGGGTGTGGGTTCAATCACCGAATCCCGCCGTTTCTACCCCGGCCGAGAGAACGCAGCCCATCTCATCGGATTCGTCGGGGCTGATAATCAGGGGCTTGAAGGGATTGAGAGAAAATACGACGACTATTTGAGAGGGCCGCAGCACAGTCTAATCCATATGCACGATGCCTTAGGCCGACCCTTCTCCATGAGTCGCCCCATCCCTTCCGGACACGGAATGCACGATCTTGTCCTCACGATCGACAAGGATATACAGTACAAGGCTCAAGAGGCCCTTTTGTCTGCGGTCAAAAAAGCCAAGGCGAAATCCGGTCAGTGCCTTGTTATTGATCCGGAAACAGGAGGGATTCTGGCCATGGCTGTGGTTCCGGAGTTCAATCCGAACATTTTTTCCACACACGAGCCGGATCAATGGCGAAATCGAACCATCACAGATTGCTTCGAACCAGGCTCTACAATTAAGGCCTTTCTATTGGCCGCATCCCTCCATGAAGATGCTGTCACTCCGAATTCCCAATTTGATTGCGAGCACGGCAAATACAAGATCGGAAGGAATGTGATCCGCGATACACACCAGTACGACGTGTTGAGTGTGTCGGATATCATTAGGTATTCGAGCAACATCGGCGCAATCAAAATCGGCCAACGGCTCGGTTATGAAACATTCTACGAATATTTGAAGAAGTTCGGATTCGGAGCCAAGACAGGCATTGACCTGTTGGGTGAGCGAAACGGGTTTATCCGGAAGCCAAAAGCGGCGAAACCGATTGAGCAGGCCACGCTTTTTTTTGGGCAGGGCATGACCACGACATCCCTGCAACTGGGCATGGCGATGGCGGCGATTGCCAACGGTGGAAAACTGATGCGTCCCTATGTGGTGAAAGCAATCCTAAATGCATCGGGTGGTGTGAAGGAAGAAACCAAACCCGCAGTCGTCAGGAGGGTGCTTCCCTCCCAGTTGGCCAGGAAAGTGTCGGGAATTCTTGAGGGTGTTGTAAGCGAAGATGGTACCGGTGAGAAAGCCGCTATCGGCGGATTCAGGGTGGCAGGAAAGACCGGGACGTCCCAAAAGGTAGATCCGAAGACCGGAAGGTACTCTCGGAGCAAATATGTAGCCACCTTTGCCGGTTTCGTGCCCGCAGATCGAGCGAGACTGGTGATCGTCGTAGTGATTGATGAGCCTGAGGGCAGTCCCTATGGCGGCGTGGTGGCAGCCCCTGCCTTCTGCGAGGTGGGCCTATGGTCGTTAAACCACCTTGAAGTCAATCCGCAGATTCGATTGGTAAAGCAGAACAAAGATGCTTTACACAAGCCGACAGCCGAGCGGCAATCTTTGAAGGCCGATCCGTTTCCTCTTGACGACAGAGGCGACTTCCTCCCCGATTTCAGAGGCCTTGGAATGAGAAAAGTAATCCAGGGGGCAAGATTGCTGGGAATAAAGGTGCTTTTGGAAGGAACCGGTCTTGCGTTTGAACAGGACCCGAAACCGGGCGCATCTCTCAAGCGTATTCACGCAGTGAGGGTGACGTTTAAACCTCCCACATAAGCGATAGATTCCTTTTGAGAGGGGGGATTCTTTCGGGGAGCCGAAGCGCCCCGACCGTAAACTTGTGGATACTCAAATACAACAAACCAGCGGTGTATAGAGTGCGCCTGGAAAAATTGCTAAACGGCTTAGCCATCATAGATTTACGAGGCGCCGAAAAGAGTGAAATATCGGGCATGGCTTATGACTCCCGAGAGGTAAAACCGGGGTATCTCTTTGTTGCCTTGAGAGGACACACCATTGACGGCCATGATTTCATTGAAGACGCCGTTCAAAGAGGTGCATCCGTGGTGGTCGCGGAACGATTTGGGGCAATGGACGCCGAGGTGACCTCGGTCCGGGTTCGGGATTCCCGTGAGGCTTTATCGAGGCTGGCAGTCAGGTTCTACGACGCTCCTTTCAAAGGCATGACCCTGATCGGCATTACCGGTACCAATGGAAAAACCACGAGCAGCTACTTGTTGGAGTCCATTTTATTGGCTGCCGGGAGCGTGCCGGGTGTCATCGGCACCGTAAATTACAGGATACCTGGACAGGTCTGGGATGCAACGGTAACGACACCGGAGTCTCTTGATCTGATGAGAACGTTGCGCAGGATGGCCGATGCAGGTGCGACAGAGGTGATCGTGGAGGTTTCTTCTCATGCACTCGATCAGGGAAGGGCAAAGGATTGTCCTTTTCAGGGTGCGGTCTTTACGAATATTTCCAGAGATCATCTGGATTATCACCGTTCAATGGCGGAATACTTTGAGGCAAAATGCCGTCTTTTCCGACCCGACGGAAAAAATGACTTCGGTGATTTGAAATGGGCGGCAATCAACGTGGATGACCCGAAAGGAAAAAAGCTTTTGAGCCTGACTGATGCCAGAGTTGTTACCTACGGACTGGGAAAAGACTGTGACGTGCGAGCTGAAGAAATTCGGGTAACCCGTGACGGGCTCAACGCTTTACTGATCACCCCCGCAGGTCATACGGAGATCACATCTGAACTCATCGGCGACTTTAATATCTACAATATTTTGGCCGCCTCAACCGCTGCCTTTTGCATGCATATTGATCTCAAACCGGTGAGCGAAGGGATCGCCCGCCTCAAAGGGGTTCCCGGGCGTTTGGAATTGGTGAAGAATAGACGATCATTGATGGTGGTCGTTGACTACGCCCACACGCCCGATGCGCTATTAAAGGCCATTGGGGCCGTCAGGCCTCTTGTTCAAGGAAAGTTGATTACCGTTTTCGGTTGCGGCGGGGATCGCGATAAAGGTAAGCGACGGGAGATGGGACGGGTGGCCGGCCGGCACAGCGATCTGGTTATCGTCACTTCGGACAATCCGCGAACCGAGGATCCGGCGGCCATTGCCGCTCAGGCTGAGAAGGGCGTTCGGGAATCCGGCCTAAGAAAATTTGGAGATGTCGCTGACAGGAATCTCAGCGAGCCGAGTTATATCCTCGACTTGGATCGAGCGAGTGCTATTGGCAAGGCTGTTCAGTTGGCTGATGTCCGAGACGCCGTCTTAATTGCCGGAAAAGGTCATGAAGATTACCAAATCATCGGAAAAGAAAGACGGCATTTTGATGACCGAGAGGTGGCAGCGGAAGCTGCGTCGGGAGCGCGGTGAATGCCGGCTATTTGGGGTGACATAACCGCGGAAGAAATCGGGAGCCGGATATCAGGGCAATGGATAACAGGAAAGCTGCAGACCCTGCCGGGAGGTGTCAGCACCGATTCGAGAAAGATAGGCGCCGGTGAAGTTTTTTGGGCGTTAACGGGAGAGCGGTATGACGGTCATGATTTCGTTGAACACGCTGTGAACAGAGGCGCTGCGGGTGTTGTTGTCGAAGCGGGCCGCCGCTATACCATACCGAACGGCAGGAACCCATTTGTCATTTCGGTTAGGGACAGTTTAAAAGCGCTGGGTGATTTTGCCGCATGGTGGCGACGGCAACATCGTGTAACGGTGATTGCGATCACCGGATCCGTCGGGAAGACGACAACGAAGGAGATGGCGGCCTGCATCCTGGAGCTGGGTGGCACGACATTAAAGAATCCTGGTAACTACAACAACTTGATCGGCTTGCCTTTGACCCTTCTCAGCTTGGAGCCGGGTCACCAAAGGGTGGTTTTGGAAATGGGAATGAACCGACCGGGAGAAATCGCACGTTTAGCAGAGATTGCCGATCCGGATGTGGGAGTGATCACCAACGTGGGGATGGCCCATGTGAAGGGACTTGGGAACTTAAAAAGCGTGGCAAAAGCCAAAGTAGAGCTGGTGGAAAAACTGTCTCAAAGCGCGCATGCGGTCTTAAACGGGGATGACCGACTCCTTCTCAGAACGGCCTCGGTTTTCCGAAAGGAGATGATTTCATTTGGTCTGGGGAAAGGAAATGATGTCAGAGGCCGGAGAGTCAGAAACAAGGGCCGGGAGGGTATCGGTTATGACCTCGAGTACCGGGGTGTTTCGTGGCCGGTAAATGTGAGGGTTCCCGGTGTACAGCAGGTCTACAACAGTCTTGCGGCGGCAACGGCTTGTTTGTGTCTCAAGGAGTCATTCGAACATATTGTTCAAGGCCTAAGTCATTTTGCGGGAATTAAGGGTCGTTTTTTGCTCATTCCTCTGGCGGAAGGCGTCACACTCGTGGATGACACTTACAATGCCAATCCACAGTCCCTGAATGCGGCCCTTCGGTCTCTTAAGGCATTCATCAATGAAAGGTCGAGAATCATCGTGGCTCTGGGCGACATGTTGGAACTGGGAGACGCGGCCGTCCCCGCACACAAAAATGCAGGAAGGCGGATCGCGCAGCTCGGGACGAAATACTTTGTAGCGATCGGTGAGTATGCACCCGTGATGACAAAGGCTGCAGAGCAGGCAGGTATGCCGAAGATGAAAGCGGAAGTGGCACGCACGCATGCCGAAATGGTCAAGAAAATCAAGGGAAACATGAGACCGGGGGATTTAATTTTTCTCAAGGGTTCCCGAAGAATGGCTTTGGAGAAAGTGGTCGAGGAATTAAAGGGTTGCAAACTGTAAGCAGGAGGTTCGTGTGACCCTATGAAGGGTAAAGGTGCCGGCGGTGAATGACAGGTCTCTCCGCACCGTGATCGCAGCCACATCCAACAGACAGAGGCCGTTACCCCGGAAAGCCGGTATCCGAAATATCGAAATTTTGGACTAATTTGAGTCCACAAAAGCCTCACGCCCCACATGATAAACATCGCTTTTACGCAGTATGGAATTTAGACCCGGTGTCGCGCAAGCGGTGTTGAAGCAAAAAAAAGGTTAAAAGTTTGAAGACGGTAATTAGGACCATACGGCACGTGGTGTCGATTTGGATAGGAATGGAGCAACGTCTCAGATGCTTTATAAGTTGATTTATTTCTTCCACACTGATTTCTCTTGGTTTAACGTTTTCAGGTACATAACTTTCCGGACGATTCTTTCCACGCTTACGGCCTTAATGATTTGTTTCTTCCTTGGAGGCCGGGTCATCCATTGGCTGCGGAAGATGCAAGTGGCACAATATATTCGAGATGACGGACCGCCGAACCACATGTCCAAGAAAGGGACGCCGACAATGGGGGGATGCCTGATTTTGCCCGCAATTTTTCTTCCTACGGTTTTTTGGGCGGAGCTTAATAATCTTTTTGTATGGATTGTTATCTTCGTCATTTTGTCCTTCGGCGGGATTGGCTTCACAGATGATTATCTAAAGATGACAAGAAAGAGCAGTCGCGGACTTGGCGTTTTCTCGAAGCTTGCGCTTCAGATCATAGCTGCGCTCATTGTGGCCCTGGTGCTGGAGTTTTATGTCGAATTTGATTCCCATTTGAATTTTCCTTTTTTCAAGACCGTTGCACCTGATCTCGGCCTCGGTTACATCCTGCTGGTCGTCTTTATCATCGTGGGCGCATCCAATGCGGTCAATTTGACCGACGGTTTGGACGGCCTTGCAATCAGCCCCATTATCGTCGCCTTCGGGAGCTATGTGGTGTTCTCGTATCTTTCCGGCAATATAAAGGCTGCGTCATATCTGCAGATCCCTTATGTTGCCGGGTCTGGAGAGATCTCTGTGCTTTGTGGCGCCGTGGTGGGCGCCGGTCTCGGGTTTTTGTGGTACAATGCTTACCCCGCAGAAGTCTTCATGGGTGACGTCGGTTCACTTGCGATGGGAGCCGTGCTGGGAACCGTCGCAATCATTACGAAACAGGAATTGGTCCTGATCCTCGTAGGTGGATTGTTCGTATTCGAGGCCCTTTCCGTGATTTTTCAGGTGGCCTATTTCAAAATGACGGGGGGGCAGCGAATTTTCAGAATGGCTCCTATTCATCATCATTTTGAGCTGAAGGGGTGGCCTGAGCCCAAAGTAATCGTTCGATTCTGGATCATTGCCATCATTCTGGCGCTTTTGTCTTTTAGCACTTTAAAGCTGCGGTAAGGTAGGCGTATTGGAAGGTCAATCTGCACTTAGGTTTAAAATGTCAGATTCTCCGGATCTGAAATTTTACAGAAAGAAAATTCTGGTGGTGGGACTGGGAGTCACAGGGCTTTGGACCGCCCGATGTTTGGCGGGACGGGGAGC
>JAWOGN010000343.1:0-3359 GCA_046496815.1 Desulfatiglandaceae bacterium | reverse complement strand
GTGGTATTCAGGGTCCCTGACGACGCGTATGCACCGCTCCCGCCGGTAAATCTGGGCATTCAGTCCGGAAGGTTTCGTTATCCTCCGGAGGGACTGTTTGACGGAAAGAATGGGGGCAAGGCTCAGTTTCTGATTAATGGGAAACCGGGAAATCCATACGGGTTGACACAGTTCGGTCCGGGCGACGTCGTTGTCATGGATGCGGCGGGCGGCGGCGGATATGGTGACCCACTGGAGCGAAGCCTTGAGTCGGTGAAAAACGATGTGGAAGAAGGATATGTGAGTATAGAGCGGGCAAAAGAGGACTACGGCGTCGTCATTGTCCCGGATAATCCGGATGTGGATGGTGCCCAGACCGAAAGGTTGCGAAAGTCGTTAAAGAGGCGCCGGCCCTAAGTGGAACAGATCTACCCCGAGCCGGGGGCGGCACAATTCCTGAAGGGGGGCCGCTGAGGCGGCCCCTTTTTCAATTTTCATTGCTTTTGCTCGGATACGGCAGACATTTCTCTCAGGATGTTTTCCAGCTGTTCCAGTTCTCTGCCGTATCCGGCCCAATCCCCTTCTCGCAGATGGCGTTTGGCTTTGTGATAGTGTTCCAAGGCCAACGCACCCAATTGAGACGTCTCCTGCGTTTCAGGTTTCATCGGGAAAGCCGTCTCAGGGGCGGACATCTGCCCGGCCACCGCAAGCCTCAAGGCTTTATCCAGATTCTCCGCCATAACGACACGGTTACTGAAGGCCACAATCACCCGCTTGAGCTCCGGCAGGGCCGCCAGCCTTGATGAATCTACCTGCGGCGAGCCTCTCATCGCTCTGCCGGGCGGTCTTGCCGTGCCTCCGGGTTGTGACGATCCGGGCGCAGCCGACTCGCTTGATCCCTGTTTTGCCTCCAGGTATATGGGTTCCACATAGACGAAAGTGTTCCCCAATGGAATGGCCAAAAGGTTTCCCCGGATGACCCGAGAACCTTTTTGCCCCCACCAACTCAGTTGCTGGGAAATTTCGGTTTGCTGGTCCACCCTGGCTTCGACCTGCATGGGTCCGTAAACGAGTTTATCTTTGGGTAATTTATATACCACGAGTGTTCCGTAATTTGGCAAGTCACTCCTGGCTGCCAGCCAGCCGATCATGTTATCCTTTTTCGAAGGCGTGAAAGGAATCATCAGCACAAACTCCTGCCGGTCTCCTTCCGGCATTTTAATGATGATATAATACGGCTCCATCTTCTGTCGATTTTCGCCGTACAGCTCATCCGGAATTTGCCAAAGGTCTTCCTGATTGTAGAAGACTTGAGGGTCCTCCATGTGGTAAGTCGTGTAGGTATCAATCTGTACTTTAAAAAGATCCCTGGGATAACGGATGTGCTTTTTCAGATCGGCAGGCATCTCATCGAAATTTTTGAAGAGATTTGGGAAGATACTTGCGTAGGTTTGCACGATCGGGTCTGTGTCGTCGATCATGTAGAAATCGACCTTTCCGTTGTAAGCGTCTGTGACCACCTTCACTGAATTTCGAATGTAATTCAGCATCTTGTTCCCAAAGTGACCCCGAGATCGGCGTGAGTAGGGATACATATCGGAGCTCGTGTAGGCGTCCTGAATCCAAAAAAGACGACCCTCCGATATCACCAGGTAGGGGTCGCGGTCGTAATCCAAAAACGGGGCGATCGTGCTCACTCGCTTGTCGATTCGACGTTTGTACATTATCCTGCTGTCGGGATTTAAATAATTGGTGAAGAGTATCTGGGGATCATAGAATTCAAAGGCAAACAGGATTCTCCTCAAAAAAGAACTGATAACAACCCCGCCGTCTCCTTCATAAAGACTGTAGACATTCTTGTCTCCCTTGGGATAATCAAACTCTTTCGTCCGTGTCTTCACCAGGACATATTGATCCGTTTTCTCTCCGTAGTAGATCTCCGGGCGATCTATTTTCAGGTCTACCTCAAAGACAGGGGGCAAGTCTTTGACAAAGAGGCGGGGAAGACCCTCCGGTGTGACTTCATTGACGGGGCTCGCGACCAGGCCGTAGCCGTGGGTGTAAATCAGATGTCTATTGACCCAGGTATTTGCCTGAGGGGGCAGCTGGTTGATGATCAATTCCCTGGCGGCCAGCGTAAGCTGCCGATACCGGTTGTCGATTTGATACCGATCCACATCCACATTGTTAAAATCGTAATAGAGACGTATCGCCTGAATTTGCTTATAGGTCTGAATCAAAGGACGTTCATCCCAAATCCGGATGTTTTCGATCGTAACATCATGCTTCTGAATGTCTTCCGGGTTGAGTGTCTCGCTGACTTCATAATCAACCACCCGTATTTTGTTTAAGTTGTAAGCACTTCGGGTGTTTTCGATATTATGACGGATGTAGGTCGATTCTTTCGCCAATTCATTGGGTTTTACGATCAGTTTCTGGATAAGCATGGGGAGCGCCGTATTGAGCAGCATTACACATGCGACCCAGATGCCGGCACTTAGCCACAGTAATTTCTTTCTGGGTCTGAAGATGCTTATCAATAGGACAACGGCAAAACCCGCCGTCAAAATGACCAGGAGGCGGTAAGCCAAAATCCTAAAATGGACATCCGTGTAGCTGGCGCCAAACGCCGGGCCTTGAGTGGAATACAAGAGTCCATAAATTTTCAGATAAAATCCCCAGGCTATGAGTAAAACAATGACGCTCAGGAGGCATGTGATGTGCCTCTTGGCTTTCTCTGAAACATTGACTTTGGGCAGTGAAGTCGGAACGGCATCGCCCTGGGGAAATTCCCCCACAATTTGAACGGCGCCCTCTTTCAAATACCAGGAGATGGTGACAAGGCCCGCGAACACGAAAAATAGAATCAATCCTTCTCGGATTAGTATGTAAAAGGGAAGCGAAAACACGTAGAACCCAATGTCCTTGTTCAGGATGGGATCCGTGCTTCCAAAAGGTTGCTGGTATAAATAACGGATAACCATATCCCAGCGGTCGGAAGCCTTTGCGGCGATAACCAGGCTGATGATCAGGACAAAAGCCAATAGTAGCGTGTTGAGGGCTCCGCCGCTGAGGCCGAGCTGGGAGAAATAGGCACTCGCATCTTTGTAGGCCGTGCCGCTTTCATGCCCCGGGTGCAGCCGCCTGGCGAAGTAAAGGTTGATACCAACCAGGACCATCAACGGCAGCCAAACTGCAAACCCAAACCCATATCTGCTCAGGAGCATGGTCAAGAAAACCGGGGAAAATCCCAGTTTTTCGAACCAAAGCCAATCCGGATAGATGGAAATCCCTGCCCAAA
Organism: Desulfatiglandaceae bacterium; assembly: GCA_046496815.1. Classification (GTDB taxonomy): domain Bacteria; phylum Desulfobacterota; class DSM-4660; order Desulfatiglandales; family Desulfatiglandaceae; genus JAWOGN01. Next base: position 79 of record JAWOGN010000343.1, on the reverse strand, counting down.
TAAAAAGGAGAACCAAAATTCCGAGCCCAATAATCCATTTCTTCTTCATGACGAGACGTCTCCTCTCTATTCGGTTGCC
>JAWOGN010000261.1:0-5011 GCA_046496815.1 Desulfatiglandaceae bacterium | reverse complement strand
AGTTCGTTTAGGGGCATGCGCCGTCACCTCCATAGCACAAGATGTGTTTCAAGTCTTTAAGTGGGCCGAAATCGAGCAAACATAATCTTTCGGGAATGTGCAGCATGATGATCGAGAGGACTGAAAGGGCTGTTCTTTCGAACCTGCCGGGGCTGTTTTGCGGCTTCTGAGACATCCCAACGGCCCCCTTTTCCGATATTGGGGATTTTCAAAGCGTTAAAGTGATACCAAAAATCTAAAGTGATACCATTATCCTAAATCGTGTGAAGCCCAAAAATCAAGCCATTTAAGTGAAATCAAGCGTAAAATTCAGATGGATTCTCATTGACATGTAGCGTTCGAGACTGCTAATTTTTATAAATGGATACCTTTTTTGGCGTCGTCTGTGCAATGAGTCTACCCTTAACACACCCAACAAAGGAGGTTTGATCATGAGCCGAGTAAAGGAGGTCCCCTGGATCGTCATCTTTATTTCATGCGTGGCCTTTGTCGTGTGGTTCATCGGCTGCGCCACTCCCGGCAAAGCCCAAGAGGCCGGATGCAACCCGAAAATCGAATATCAGGTAACCCCGGAGGCGGAAGTAACCCAGTTAAAATGTGATTTTGGAACGTATAAGGGCGAGCCGTCGGTCATTTTCACGGTGGGCGTCAAGAATGTATCCGGTACGCCGCTCCGCTACCGTTTGAACATCTTTTTGATGGACATGGACAAGGCGGCAGGGCATTTGATTCCGCTGAAAGGCAAACCACCCGTTCTGGAGCCGGGAAAAGAGGAAACGGTCAAAATACCATTCATCAAAACAACGGATGCGCCCAAAAAGGTCCTGATTGTTGTGAAAACAGTCGGGTATTAGGGTTTCGCCAAGCCTCAATTTCGGGGCAAGGCGGTCAACAGGAGCTTATAAATCAAGGAGGGTAAAATGATGAAAAGCTTTGCCGTAAAATTCATCCTATCCAGCGTTGCCTTAGCCTTTGTTATTTTTTCAGCAGGGAGCATGCCCGCGCCGGTTTTCGCCAAGACGGAATTTATCTCCATCGGCACCGGCGGCACCGGCGGCGTATACTATCCTTACGGCGGTGGGGTCGCGGAAATCTGGACGAAATATGTAAAAGGTGTCCGTGCTGTGGCCGAGGTGACCGGGGCTTCCGTGGAAAACACGAAGCTTTGCCATCGAGGCGAAACGCTCTTTGGAGAGATCATGAACGACGTGGCCTATCAGGCGTATAACGGCATCGGTAAGTTTGAAGGGAAAAAACAAAACATACGCGGCATGTTTGAAATGTATCCCCATCACTATCATGTGGTGGCGCTGAAAAAAACGCCTGTCAACACCATCTACGATCTCAGAGGGAAAAAGGTGTCCGTGGGAGCACCCGGAAGCGGAACCGAATACAAAACCAACCTTGTCCTGCAGGAAGCGCTCGGCATCAAATACTCGGAATTCGATGCCTTTCGGCTTTCTTTCACCGAGACGGCGAATGCACTCAAAGACGGGACCGTTGAGGTGGGAATATGGGACGTGGCGGCCCCGACTTCATCTGTGATGGACCTGTCCACAACCCATGATATCAAAATTATTTCTTTTTCTCCTGAGGACATTCAGAAAATTGTCTCCAAATTTCCATTTTACTCGGAATTTATTCTTGCCGCCGATATGTATCGCGGGCAGGACTACGAGGTCCGAAATCCGTCGGTATGGAATACCTTTATCTGCAATGCGGATGTAGATTCAGACCTCGTTTACAATCTGACGAAAGCGGTATTTGAGCACCAAGACTATATGATTAAAATCCACCCTTTTGCCAAGTACACGACGCCTGAAAATGCGGTGAAACATGCCGTGATTCCTTTGCACCCCGGCGCGATAAAGTATTTAAAAGATAAGGGTGTCAGTATCCCAAGTCGTCTAATAGCCGAATAAGGAAAATTTGCGTATCCATTCCGGGCCTGATCCACAAAACGGGATCAGGCCCAAGCATACAGCGAATCAATGAGGTGGCGCTGGTTCATACCCCTTTTTTGCTGGAGCATCGGCCCAACACCCGTGGCGGCCGGTGCCGACGCACAACTCCATCTTCTCGTTCGAGAATACGGCCATCAAAAAACCATTCTGGAGTTCCCCCTCAACTACGGGGAAGTTTTTACCATTCGCTACATCCATTCGGTCGACGGGACACCGGTATTTGAGGTTTTTAGGGCAGTGAAGGGGGTAGGGATTCGGTTGGAGCAGACCTGGTTTCTTATGTTCGGCGCTGGAATGGGACACTGGAAAGGCCACGGAAAAGTGGTTCAGGACGGGCTATGGACGAAGATTGAGGAAATTCATGCGCCACTCGGAAGCTTCTGGCTGCGAGTGGGGTCGGTTGGCGTGGACCATACGATTCTTTTGAACGGCAAGGCATGGAACCTTTCCGAAACACTTGCCGGTCGCTTGGTCGAGGTTTCTCTTTCGGAGCCCTAAAACCATCGCATGGGGTGCCCGACTTCGATTGCCAAGTATCGGGAACGAATCTGGGGCGTGGGGGCGGGTAGGGATAGAGAAGAAACGTCGGAAGAATGTCGGTTAAGGCGTGACGTATAGGGAAGCCCAATGATTGCCAAAGGACAAAATAATACGCAGACAGATGAGAAAGTTCACGATACGAAACGCAAATTAAGGGGCTTCACGGCCCTTTTTGTCACAACGGCGGCCGTGGTGCTTTCTCTGTTTCAACTTTACACGGCAGGGATATCACCCCTGACGGCCATGTACCAGCGTTCCGTGCATCTCGTGCTGATTTTGATGATGGCCTTCAGCCTGTATCCGCCAAGTAAAAAGGCGTCCAAAAGGCGTTTTGATGGGTATCTGGTTTTTGATTGGTTTCTGATCATCGCCACGTTCATCATCGGGACTTACATTTGGACTGAATTTGACGCGATCATCGAGAGACAGGGCGACTGGACCCGTCTGGATGTGGTTATGGGCATTGCAGCCGTTATCCTGGTGATGGAAGCCACCCGGCGCGTGATCGGTCTATTTATGTCGTTCATCGCAGTGGTTTTTCTGCTCTATGCTTATTTTGGCCCCTACCTGCCGGATCTTTTTGCTCATAAAGGCTATAGCGTGGAGCGAATCGCAACCACCCTTTACCTCACGACTGAAGGTGTTTGGGGGCTCCCTGTCGGGGTCGCCGCCACTTTTGTATTCGTTTTCGTTTTATTCGGTGCTTTCCTGGAGAAATCAGGGGGGGGTGATTTCTTCATTGATCTGGCCTATAGTTTGACCGGGCGCATGACGGGTGGCCCTGCGAAAACCTCGGTCGTGGCCAGTGGCTTCATGGGTTCGGTTTCAGGTTCGGCTGTAGCGAACGTGGTCACGACCGGTTCATTTACCGTTCCGATGATGAAACGGGTGGGCTATAAACCCCACGTCGCGGGCGCGATCGAGGCAGCCGCCTCCACGGGAGGTCAGCTCATGCCCCCCATTATGGGCGCGGGCGCCTTCCTCATGGCGGAGTTCACCAATACATCGTACCTCCACATCATCAAAATCGCGATCGTCCCGGCATTTCTATACTACCTCTCCGTGCTTTTCTTTGTGCATTTTGAGGCAAAAAAGGAGGGTTTGCGGCCGAGTGCGAAAGAGGACCTTCCCAATCTCTGGAGAACTCTGAAAGACGGCCTTCACTTTCTCATTCCTGTCGGGGTTTTGATTTATGTGTTGGTCAACAATTACAGTCCGATGATGGCGGGTTTTGTGGCGGTTGTTTCCACGGTGGCGGCAGCAATGGTCCGTAAAGCGACGCGCCTCGGTGTAAGAGATATCTTCGAGGCCCTGGAATCCGGTGCCAAAAAGGCGATCATGGTTTCCGTCGCTTGTGGTTGCGCGGGCATTATCGTGGGCTGTGTGAGCCTTACGGGACTGGGGCTTAAATTTTCCAGCATGGTGGTGTCACTTTCTGCGGGTAGCCCATTTCTGGCGATTATGCTCATCGGCGCTGCCTCTCTGGTTCTGGGCATGGGGTTGCCGGTGACGGCATCCTATATCGTCTTGGTCATTTTGGCGGGACCCGCCTTGATGGAGCTGGGTCTTCCCATACTGGTGGCGCACATGGTTGTCTTCTGGTACAGTCAGGATGCCAACGTAACCCCACCGGTTGCCCTTGCCTCATTTGCCGGAGCGGGTGTTGCCGGCGCCTCCCCCATGAAGACCGGATTTGCTTCCTGGAAGATTGCGAAGGGGCTTTATATCATTCCCATTGTTATGGCCTACCGGCCGCTGCTCGGAAACGGACCCACAGTGATGGTCGTGATGACCATGGGTTTGACCGGACTGGGTCTGATTGCGTTTACAAGCAGCATGGAGCGATTTCTACTTCGAAAGCTGAGCGTTGCTGAAACTCTCCTTGTGGGCGCGAGTGCTCTGGCGATGTTTTGGCCCATTTACTGGTTGAGTTTATTGGGTGCTGCGATGTTTCTTCTGATTCTAAGCGTGCAGGGGTTTCAGAACAAAAAAAGCCCGTCTCGCGGATCCGCCTAAGCGAGGGGGAGGCGCTCTTTTGTCGTTTTCATTGAAATGATGCCCGATTGAGAAAAGAACCCTGCACGAAAAGAATAGCAGGCTGCCATGCTTCCGGTATTTTACGATCGTCTTCTTACGGGAAAGATTGAGGGGAAGGGAGAGGGGACTCGACAATAGAGAAATTCATTTCAACTCCCTCCCATCGCGATTGTTTGTACGCATTTCTCCCCCTGTGAAAAAATAGAGGAGGGAGGAGACTAACAGGCAAGCTGCGTAGAGGAGGAAGGCGGCATTAAAAGCCTCAGGACCCTGGGAAGCATGGGGATATAAATATTGCATGAAACTTCCCATTCCCTGGAGAAAAACGGCCGAACCGATCATCGTGAAGAAATTAATGCCGGTCATGGCTGTTCCCGCCATTTCAAGGGGCAGGAGTTCTTTGATATGCGCATACATCAGTGGCCCACTTGATCGAAACAGGCCGAAACTAAAAAAGAGCAGGACGATTA
>JAWOGN010000131.1:0-4070 GCA_046496815.1 Desulfatiglandaceae bacterium | reverse complement strand
TCACGATTGCGATTGGAATGGGTTGGGATGACCTGTGTGGGAGGGATTTCCGTTTCTTTTACAAGCCTGAAGATAAGATCCAGTTTGTCCTTGCCGTCTCCTAAATGACAATGCAGAATACCGGCTTTTCCCCCCAGCATGCCGCCGATCCTGCAATCAGCGGCCAGGCGGGCAAATTCTTCAAAGGTTGGCTGAGATGATCTGTGGTCAGATATAGCGATTTCACCTGCGCCTATGACTTTATCAACCAGGATAAGATCGGAACGAATGCTTCCGGTAAGGGTATGAATTGGAATTTCATAGGATCCCGAAAAAATATGGGTCGTTATACCCTCGAATTCAAGCGCCCTGGCTTTCGCCAGCAGGGACGGCAGTTGCCGTGTAATGCCATCCACACCCAGACAGCCAATCAAAGAAGTCACTCCACTGCGTATGATATCTTCAATGCGTATTTCGGGTGCACGGGTAGTCGGACCTCCTTCTCCCCCACCTCCCAAAATGTGGACATGACTGTCAATAAATCCGGGTATGATTATTTTTTGGGAAACATCTATCTCCTGGACCTTGGTTCCACTGATGCGTATCTCGCCGGGAGACGCTATGGCGCCTATTCTATCGTGAACGATAAGGATATCTTTGTTTCCGAGACAAGCAGGAGCAAAAACCTGCCCTCCTCGAAGTACTGTGATCATTGTTTTCTCCTTTCTCAGGTCCATCAGTGCGCAATGGCATGGGAGTCAGGCCTACATATTTCACACACCTTAACATTCAACCGGCTTTTTGTACAAATCGTAACTCGGCCTAAACTTCCGTAGCGGAGATTGCCCAATTGTCAATTGTGCAGGCCTGATACGTATTGCTTTGCATAACATGATACCAGACTCCAGGGAAGACACATTTTCGAGCAAAAAAACAATTGAGCCGGCTTCAGAAGTGAAAGAAAGACGATTTTTGCAAAGAAAATTCCATGCCTATCCGGTTGATACAGGTTGGCGCTTTGGAGTATGATCCTGCGCATATCGGATTACCTTCGGACCCTGTTGGAGGTTCAGCATTTTTTCCATGATGAGACGGTCGGCGCCCGCTATCTGGAGCGTATCCGGTGGCCCAAAGTGTTTGGATGCCGGTCCTGTGTTCAGGTCGGTGATCCGTGGCGTTTTAAGGCCGGGCCACACGTATTTGCCGGAATCAGAGGAACCTGTGTTAACCGGATAAGCACAGAAAATTCTTATTGACACCGACAAAGACATCGTTCAACATGCTCCCGGAAACCCACCGAAACTCCCAATCCACCCATTTCTTTGGTTTGCCATGAAACAGGAGCGTGTTCCGAAATGCCTGAACGGTGCGTGGTGGAGTGACGGTGGAAAGGGGTTTTGCCGGGTAAGAATCTTTCAACTGTGCATTTTTATGCGGAGGTGGCGTCATGTCATGGAAATTCTGGGAGAGGAAGGGGGATGGATCCCAAAAGGAACTGCCCAGGCCGAAGGATATACCCTATTCTGTGGGCCGCTATCTGGTGGTTGACAAGGGGCAGGATCCGGACTGGGTATGGGCGCTTCAGGGTGTTGTGCTACCCAAAGAGGGAGAAAAAAACGTCTTTTATGTGCGGGTCTTCAGTGCCAAGGATGCTTCCATGAGAAAGATCCGTATCAAGAATTACCATAGCCTGGATGAGCATCCTGAACTTATTCTCTTCCAGGGATGGTTCGACAAAAAGACCATGGATGTCGAGGTTGAGGCCCCTTCACCAGTCATGCCTCGCGCAGCCTAATAGCGCCCGCTGCACCGATGGTTTAAGCCCCGTCATCATGTTTCTTAGGCCGTTTCCGCCCACGGCGTATGGATGACGCGGTCCCGTCCTGCTTGGTGACCGGGTTGCCGGGCAATAAACTGTTTCCCACTAGGACCACGCGGCGGGCACTGGTGACAGGGATGCTCCCAGCCTCCTGTATAACCGCGCCGATGCCGGACAGTTCCGTGAGCGAGTTGCCCGAAAATAGATGATGCAGGGCCGGCATGGAGTGGGTATTGCCCCCGCCGAAATCGGTCTGGAGCTGCACTACCGGATCGCCGCTGGATCTCGCGAAGGTGCAGTTCCCTTTCCGAACCGCTGAAAAGGAGCTTGAACACCGAAGCCCTCGAACGGGAAGACAATATTTCACCCAGTGTGTCCATTTCGCGTGATTATACCATGCAATTGCGTGGTTTTTCCACTCAATTAACGCCGTTTTTGGGTCATGATTCGAACCCCGGTTTTGTTGGGTTTCGCTCCGCTACACCCAACTTACCAATGTACCAGCTCGCCAGATGGCTTTCTAGTTTTGTGTAGGTTGGGTGGAGCGGCTAGCCCATCCGCATTCTGGACCCGCCTCATATCCCCCAACCAGCAACGCAACCTCTCGTGTCCCATCTGTCCGGCGTAACCCAACATTCCCATGCAGCATTTCACGTGCACCCCGTTTTCGCGCGTTGCGTTGAGGTTTCTTCAGACATGTGGATTCTCCAAAATTATTCATCTCCACCCTTAAGACCCTTACTGCTCAATATAAAACGACGATTATTAGTGAGTTCCCACCGCCCCGCCATAGTTGACCCCACGTGCCGAAGCGCACCTGCCCCTTAGGCTGGTTCTCCGTGCCCCCAAGCCTCTACCATGTGGACGCGGCGAAGAAGTTCACAGACCAGAGGGTTACGGCGTTTGGAGACATTGCCTTTGCGGAGTTCTTCAGTGGTCAGTCCGGCGAACAGCCCTTCGAAATTTCGGATCTCCAGGCGATCTTTGAACACCGCTACCTGCACGTAAGCAGGATCATGATAGTCACGGTGGCAAAAGGCATTGATGATGGACTCGCGCATAGCTCCCCGATACATGAATCAAGAGCAAACTTGACCCTTTTATAAAATAGATTTTCTCCTGCGTTTCCAAGATTCATGAAGTCAATATTTAATTAGCGCGGCCCCATCCCTATCCCTTAATCCATGGTGATATGGTCCTTCATTTCTGAAAGGTTAATCTCCGTTTCGCCTGTTTTATCAAATTTTAAAGCGCGATTTTGAAAATCCTGTGCGTCGATTTTTTCCTTAATCCATTTGCTCCAGTTTTCCCTTTGAGACGAGATAATCGTATCAAAATTTTCAGCTTGATCAAAACGGGACAAAGCATCCTTCTTTATCCAAACACAATAATTACTCTTTTTCATACCTTTTTCGGAAACAACAAAAAAATATTGAAACTTTGAACTTCCGGGTTTTAATCCCTCTTTAATCTCATAATTTTTGTATGTCCATTTTTTCTCCATTTTTTTCCTCCCCTTAATTATTGACAAACTATTTCCCCGCCTCTGACGGGAGCCGCTATCGACGCGCAAATGGTGAAGGTAACACTACATAATTATGTCCAGTTATTCAAGGGCGTCCCCAAGCCCCCACACACGTTTCAACCAGCTCAAGGGAAGGTTCTACGAAATTTTCAGTAATCCGACCCCGGGCGATCAGATCCATGATGGAGAGGAGAAGAAACGGTTTGTGAGGCGCCCTGTGGGCAAGTGATAGCAGGATAGCGATTTCGATTCCTATCAGTGTGCAGATTTGAAAAGGTCTTTACATATTTTTCAAGCATACATATTGTTCTTGTCTATATCCAACCGTATGGGCCCCTTCTCATTACCCTTCAGGGGCAAATCATCTAGGGTTTCCAGGGTACGTCTTCAACTAAGAAATGATCTCATATAATGTCTTTTCGCTCTCGCCATTGATTCTTATGAATAAGCTCCTTTTTGCCTTTGAAAAAGTCGATATAGGGCTTAAATAAAGGTTTTCTCAGGTTTGTTCTTTAATGGTTTTAGATAGTTAGCGCGGCCCGACCCCATCCCTTAATTATGCCCGTGCCCCTATTCGGATAGTTCATCAAGAAGACGTTTGACGAGCTCTTGAATACCAAGCTCTTTGGCCCATTTCTCAAGGTAGGATCGATCGAGTTTTTCTCCTTGAACCTTTGCCACGTTCACCGCATCAAGGAATTGCCTCTCGGATTCTCCAAGCTTAGACCACTCCAATTTGGCCAGGAT
>JAWOGN010000079.1:0-14031 GCA_046496815.1 Desulfatiglandaceae bacterium | reverse complement strand
GCTGGATCTCGCTTTAGAGTGATCATTCAGTTGCCTATCAAGTATTGTCCTAGAATTGTATGGTTTTTGAAGGCCGAAAGATTCCACACTTGCAGATGAAAACTGGCACCACTTCCGGATCAAATAGGGGCACAAAAAAAAAGGAGAAACCTTAAATTCCACAGTGCGACTGGTTGCAAAACGAAGTGATAAGTAAATTTAATAGGTTAAGTTGCAGTTTATGGGAAGATAACACAATGTGAGAAAGAAGCATTCTCAGAGCAAAACAATACGTCGATGCCCTTTCCCCACACGTCCCCAGAACGTAAAAGCAGCACTTCCTGTAAGAAACGAATGTGCAATGAGAATTCGACGACGGACATAGCGGGAAAGGGAAGTGTATCAGGCAAATCAGCCGATCAACCGCATCATCTTCTAGCCGTGCCAAGTCAAAACATCGCAATTCTTCGCAGGCTTAGCAAGGTTGAAAAGCAGGGAATAACACGGGTATCTGCGGCGCGGTATCCCCAATTCATTTGCTTCTTATGGTGTCTCGTTTCTCGTTCAAGGGGATCCAAGCCTTACCTGCTTTCAGCGAGTCTATTATTCCCTGTCCTAATGCGTACTCTGCACTATGAAATTTAGTACCTTCATTCTTGTCCCGCTCAAAGAAAACAAACTCAATTCTATACTTGCCCTCCTTGAGTTCCTCGGGGGAAAGACCGGACCTCGAAACAAAGACTATGGTCTTCGTAAATGATTCCTTTCCAGTCATTACTAATGGTGCAAAGGTCGATTCGCAGTGTTGATAGACGCTTTCACCTTTTGGTTTGCCATTAACGAATCCTGTATAGTCTATAAACACAATTGGGAAGAAATATATGTCCTTTGATTCTTTGTAAGAGTGGAGACTCAGTCTCATGTCATCCAGGCAACCAGGCTTAGCACCTTCATTAAGAAACGCGGTAGGAACAATTAAAGCCAACCCCCTTTTGCCCTTGTCTAGGTCCACTGTTTCAAAAGACCACATAGGGTCACTAGGAACTATGGTCGGTGAGAATGGCTCCAAATGAGTCAAGTAGATTGACCCCGCTGACAATAAGATAGCAATAATAGAAAAAATGAATGATATAACTGGCATAATCCCCTCCCTCTGCCAAGGGTTCTGCTCCTAGATCACTACACAGATATTATCCCAGCAAATTTCAGCTCCTGGTGAATTAAATCGGAATTTCGCTGTGGGCTCCTTATGATAGCCATCAGATTTCGTGACAGAAGCTGTCGTCTTGTTGACTTCATTTCCCTTTGAGTCAACAAAGATAGCCTGATAAGTATTTCCGGTCTTTTCTAGGATTATCCCATACAGCCCAGGCTTTAGGTTCAAATTTTCAAACGGTTGTATCGTGTAAAACGAACCGATTAAGGCTTGAACTCGACTTGCCTTTTCTAATGAATCAAAGTCCTTAATTGGGAACTGACGTGTTGGAGTCAATATGATTGCAGCTGGTCTTTCAATAGCAATGTCCTGTTGATATTCCCGTAGAATAGGAGATAGTAGCGTTGAATTTTGCTTCCCGAATTCGAATAGTAGATTTTCGAATTGGGGAAAGGCCAAATTCGTAAAAAAAAGGAAACAAATTCCTAACATGACAGTGACTCTCATCATATGCTGATTTACTCTCATACTAACCTCCTATGATAGATGAATCCGAGATTTTCTCAGAACCTTATGAATGCCATGAAAATTAATCTTTGTGATTATAGATCAGTTTACACAATTAAATTCAAATATCAAGCAAGCGCTTTCAGATTAGAGTCCTCGCCTTGCTCCTTGACCCTTCTTTGATTTCGCCCTTGGTTCTACACTTGTGCTATCTGCTCTGTAACAGAGGTTTCCCCTCCATCTTAAAACCTGATGTATCTGCAACGTACATGGCGTTTGGGCGATCCTGCGACAACTGCTATGTATCTCAGAACACACAAATAGTTCGATATAAAACGGATACACCCAGATTGCATGCACTAATCAAGGCATTTGATTCAAAATGATGCACCACAATATACAGGGGGAGGTTTGTTAGGCGAGGTTGAACCAAGAAGTCAGCGTTCTGCTATCAAGACGGAATTCCTATATTTTTCAGTATCGATCCACAATACATGATTTTTTTGAGTTCCTCTGGCTTATGATTACATCATCAATTCTGCCGGTTTCTTGCACTCGTCAAAATTGTAGCTTACGATCAGCATTGTGGGTTCGCGGCAACATATAAGCTTCTGCTATAAATCGCTCGTCTGAAAAACCGGAAAAACCTTCCATTTCCATTAGAATACATAATTCTCCCGCTCCAAGACAAATCCCTTCAATCCCAGCGGAACAGAAAAAGATGTGATCCCTCGCGAATCGGTTTTTGGATCAACACGAACACATATCAGATTGACATATTACGAAAACCTGTGTCAGTTTTCGTCAGGGATTCCATCCGCGTTTTTTCGACAATAATTGTTAACTATTTAGAATTTCTATGATACTCATTTCAATAGACGCTCGGCATGAGTCTTGAAAAGCAGAATAGACAGCCAAATCTGCCGGGGACAATAAGCATTTTGGAGATCACATGGGCTGCATCCTCGTTATTGATGACGATAAAAGCATCTGCTCCCTCATACGCGCATTTCTTACCAAAATGGGTCATCGAGTAGAAGTGGCTCATGATGGGGAACAAGGAATTAGAACTTTCGATAGAGGCCCTGATTTCGATTTGGTCATCACCGATATTCGTATGCCCAAAATGAACGGGAGTGATGTTGCCAGGCACATCAGAGGTTCGAATCGGCCGGCCACCCCCATCGTGGCAATTACGGGATTTTCCGACACCGATATTAGCATTGGATTCTTTGATACTTTATTGACGAAGCCGTTCGATCTTGACACGTTGGAGGATACGGTTACTTCACTATTAGGAAATTTCTGAATGCCCCGTTGCCGGAGCACGATTGCGCTTGATGAAATCAAAAAACCCGGAAATCACCGGTCCCCGCCGTCGTTCCTGTGAATCCCGGATCGGCGTCCGGGACAGCCGCCGGAATCCACTCTTTTCAGTCGGTTAACGAGGTTTTATCGGTCCACACCGGAGTGACGACTTTTTACCGGACGATTATTCTTGCATAAAGACGTATCAGTCGGACTACGGGCGGAAATTTATGGAGAGGGTTTACAATCCCATCATGAACGAGGCAGAAAAATCTACCCCAAATCTACCCCATCAAGAAAAAACGGGGGTTAGCTTTGAATCTAACCCCCCTTAATTGTTGGAAAAATTGAAGTGTAAATGGTCGGGACGACTGGATTTGAACCAGCGACTCCCGCGTCCCGAACGCGGTGCTCTACCAGACTGAGCCACGTCCCGACATGATTGTACTTATAACCGATTTCTTGCTCGCCTACAAGGGTAATTTGGGGGCGATGGTATTCATGAACTGCTCCATTATCCTGGCTGTTGCCCCCCAGATCACCGCTCCCTTATACTCATAGGTGGGCGTTTGGTAAGTTTCCCCTTCGAACTCAAACGAAGCGCCCTTGTTCTGCCGGTTCCCCGGGTGAAAAACCTCCACAGGCACCAGGATCAATTCCTCAACCTCATCCGTATTGACGGTGAAGTCGTAAGGATAGGGTATGATCCCGACAAAGGGATGAACGACGAAATTGGATACCAGGGTCAGCGTATCATCGATTCTCCCGATAATTTTAACATCTTTTTTATCAAGACCGATTTCCTCGCGGGCTTCCCTGAGGACTGTTTCCCTGACTGAGTTGTCTTCTTTGTCTACGGAGCCGCCCGGAAAGGAAATCTGGCCTTTATGATGTTCCACCTTTGTAGTCCTTTTGGTAAAAAGGAATCGGCACATGCCATGGTCTTCAAATATGGGGACCAACACCCCCGCGTGTCTGTACCGACACTTTTCATCCGGAATGCGCTTGGGAGTTCTTACGCTCAAAATTTCTTCGATCAACTCCAGCAAATTAACGCGTTTCTCCAACCTAAAATGACCTCTTAGGAAAGTGTCGATCTGATTCAAACAGCCTCGTTTTCAGACCCTACAAGAGACACCGAGAACGAATGCCGATGGAAATATGACTTCGCAAACGGAAATCATGCGACTCCATACATTTTCAGGTAATTGTCAAATTGCGTCTTCGTTTTTTCGTCAATCGGGCCTTTCTTGCCCTGAATCAGGACAGGGATTTTTTCTGCACAAAGATAGGAGACGACTTCTCGAATGCCTGCGACGGAATAAACGGAAATCCCGCTTTCGGATACAAATTTCCGTATCGCATTTTCCCCTTTCCGGTCAGAGATGACAGTGCCCTCCGCATCGTGGACTGCGGTCGTTTGTTCCCTGTCTATGCCGATTCCGACGCCCGTCACATGGTACGAATGGCCCAGCGCCTGCGCTTGGGACTCCAGCTTTTCCAATAGCTCATATTTCGTTCCCATGGAAGTGGCCACATCGTCGACCACAAATATTCGGCAGTTATGGAACAGTGTCTGATTGACAAATAAGCTTTTGACGGTGCTCGCCTCGCCGTGGGTTTTGACCTCCTTGCGATCGTATTCAAAAAGGAGCTCGACTTCAAAATCCTTCCAAAGCGCAATCGAGGTTGCAACGGCAATTGCGCTTCCTTTGTAAGACGATCCCAGGACGATGTCCGTTTTCTCCACAAGACCGCGGGCAACCATCATTTCTGCAAATAAAGCACCCAATTGGAGGCTCAAACGCCCGGTTCTAAACGTGGCCATGTTCACGAAATAAGGAGTTGGACGCCCATCCTTCAAAATGAGGCCGTCATCAAAAAAAAGTGCCCCGGTTTCCGCCAAAGCCCGCGCAAATTGCATCTTATATGCTTCCATAAATTTATCATAAATTATACGTTTGGACGCTTCAACTACAATTTTTGAACCGCCGGCCAATACGGAGACGGCTTGCAGCGCCGCGCTCTTGACAATGACGTTTAGCAATGATAGATAATAAGTTAATTTTGGTAAATCTCGTTTCTATTAAGGAGGTAACATCATGTCTGAACAACAAGTCGCCGTCATTGTCAAGTTCTTCGCAAAACCCAGTGTCGCCGCCTTACAAGTGACCGACGGCAGCATTAAAAAGGGTGATACCCTCAAATACATGGGGCATACCACCGATTTTACCGAAATCGTCAACAGCTTGGAGGTTGACAACCAGCCCGTCGAAGAAGCCAAGGTGGGGGATCTGGTGGGGATAAAGGTAAAGGAAAGGGTTCGAGAAAACGACAAAGTCTATAAAGTCGTCGATTGACCCCGCCGCCTTTTCGCAGGGGTTTATGAAAGCTTCGTGCGCAGGGTTAACACGATTCTCACGCCGGTCCTTGCAAATCCATAACACGTCCTTAAGCGCCGACAATATGCGGGGCTCACCCGTTCAGAAGCCGCGTTACTCCGAATACGTTTGGATTCGTTTCAAAGCCTCGGGGATAAGCTTTCTGATAACACTCTCCTTTTCATGGGTGTTCACTGCAGTGTATTGCGCATGCGCGGTATGGTTTCGGCTGAGTACCGGGACTTTCGCCTGAAGACTCGGCGCCAACTCATCGAACCGGTTGATAAGCTCTACCAGTGTAAATTGCTCCCCCGGATAGCTCTCAAGCCATCCCAGTCTCTTCATGCATTCAAATCGAATCTGGTCCAGAAGAAAAAGGTATTGATCGATGACCCCCATCTTTTTCTTTGGGCTTAACTCATTGAATTCAAAGCCGGATCCCAAGTCCTGAAGGTTCATTATCAGGTCGTAGAGATAGAAAGTCCCTTTATCTTTCCCTTGGGCAAGGTGGGAAAGCGTCCGAATGGAGATTTGCGGAAGTCGGGTGTTAAGATCGAATGACTCCTTGAATCGGCTTTCCCAATTCCGAAAACCCCGTTTAGCCGCCATGAGCAACCGACCTTCCTCTAAGCTGATGACACGCGGATATTCTCGTTTTCCGTTCTTTTTACGCATCGGCTAGCTTGGATCTGCATCGAAGGCAGATTTCCCCCTTCGGCTGTTTGAGCCCGCACTCCGGACACATGGTGAAATCGTCGAGGGAAGCGAAGGATTGCGATGGATTATGAGGCAACAATTCATCAAACAGACCGGATTCACGGATTGTCACTTTGCCGCCCGCGTCCTGAACGGCGTCGGCATAGCTCCGCGCAGCTCCAAGGGTCAGGTCCGTTTTTAGGATGACGGGGGCGTCCCGGATCATTTTTTCCAGCTTTTCCGGAGGCGCACCCATGAATCTCATGCGAGTCTTGAACGCTTCCGCATCTTTTATTAACCCATGAAAAACGACCTGATATCTCTTGACCACGTGTTCCCGCCCTTTTAGAAAAACTGCAGGCAATGCACCATACAGGAGGGAATTTTAAAAATTTGTAAGCAGCAAGAAAGCCCCTGCATTTCGCCGAGACCGGAGGCGCCCTGTTGGAAGCTTCAGCCTTTGGTTGTTCTGGTGCCAGCAATTCCGGATATGGATGGGGAGTTGGGGAGAAGGGTACTTCCTGGACGAACACTAAGTCAAACACGCTTCAACAAAGCCATAAAAAAGTGGGGCAGGTTTTTCCATCCTTGACTTCAGTTCAGGGTGCGATTGAGTCGCGACAAAGTAACTTGAAGCGGGCAATTCGATAAACTCAACCAGCCTGCCATCACCGGACATTCCGGAAAAGACCATGCCTTTTTCCTGGATGACCGCATGATACTCGGGATTTACCTCATATCGGTGCCGGTGTCGCTCTGAAACCTCTTGCGCACCGTAAAGCGCGCGAACCCGCGTTCCCTCCTTAAGCACAGCCGAATAAGCCCCAAGCCTCATGGTTCCGCCCTTCTCGCTCACCGTCCGTTGTTCCGCAAGAATATCAATCACCGGATACGGCGTATCCGGATCTATTTCAGTTGAATTCGCATTTACCAAATGGCATTCGTTCCTGGCGAATTCAATAATCGCCAACTGGAGCCCCAGGCAAAGTCCCAAGAACGGAATATTCAGCTCCCTCGCCAGCCGAATGATTTCGATCTTGCCTTCGGTGCCTCGGGACCCGAACCCTCCCGGCACCACAACGCCATCGATGCGCTCCACAAAAGAAGTATCCTTCAGTTCAGTCGTTTCTACCCATTTCAGGTTGATCTTACATCCGAAGTGAGCCGAGCAATGATTGAAAGATTCCTTGATGGACGCATAGGAATCCTCAAGTTTCGTGTATTTTCCACACATTGCAACGGTGATTTCTTTTTTCGGATTCCGGATATTTTCGATCAGCGCTTTCCATTTTCTCAAATCAGGCGGGCTGTAGATGTTGAGCTTCTTGTGGATGATCTCCGGTAGGCCTTCTTTCTCAAAGACAACCGGTATTTCGTAGATATCTTCCACATCCAGGCCGGTAATCACTGCGTTGGGCTGAACATCACAGAAGTTGGAAATTTTCGTCTTAATCTCCTTTGTCAGAACTTCCGAACACCTTCCGATGATGATATCCGGAAAAATCCCCCTTTGTTTCAATAGGTTCACACTTTGCTGGGTCGGCTTTGATTTCTGTTCGCTCACGCCGTAGGGAATCGGCACGTACGTCAAGTGGATATAGATGATGTTTTCCCGGCCGACATCCTCTCTCATCTGTCTCATCGATTCCAAGAAAAGTTCATTCTCGATATCCCCCACGGTTCCCCCGATTTCCACGATGATAAGATCGGGTTTCTCTTCTCGGACAATTTCAAAAATGTGGTTTTTAATCACATCCGTCACGTGAGGAATGTACTGGACAGTCTTTCCAAGGTAGTCTCCCCTTCGTTCCCTTTTCCGCACCATATCGAAAACCTTGCCCATGGTCAGATTCCATTTGGACTTGCAGGTTACTCCCAAAAATCGCTCGTAGTGTCCGAAATCCATGTCGACTTCAGTCCCGTCATCCAAAACGAAAACTTCCCCATGTTCGAAAGGGTTCATCGTCCCCGGATCTACATTCAGATAGCCGTCACATTTAATGGGAATGATTTTCAGTTTCGAAGACAGGAGATGACCGATGGAAGCGGCAGCAATCCCTTTGCCGAGACCGGATAGGACGCCACCCGTAACAATAATGTATTTGGCAGGCATTTCCAGAGGAGATATCACATGATTGAATTTGCGATCTTTGGTTCCTAACGTATCCATATTCAGATCATTAGTCAAGGCATAATGTTGGCGCACCGAGGCCATCGCCCCCTACAGCTGAAAACAAATCAACTTGACCCGGCTTCAAAAACCGTTAAGATGAAGCCGATTCTTTTTACGACACTGTCAAATCATGAGTCCTATCACCGCAATTGTAGGAAGACCCAATGTGGGGAAGTCGACGCTCTTCAACCGCCTCAAGCGGTCAAGAGATGCGTTGGTTGCCGACCGTCCGGGTATCACGAGGGACCGACTCGAGGCCGTCATAACCCACGACGGCGTTTCCTTCACGCTTGTGGATACCGGAGGATTCGATGACCTCGGAGCAGATCCTTTGTTTGCAGGTATTAGGGGGCAAATAGAGAAGGCGATTGCCGAAGCGGACGGCATCATCTTCATGGTGGACGGCAGGGAGGGGTTGATGCCCGGGGACCAGGAAATCGCAGACATATTGAGACGCACCCAAAAAGCAATTTTTCTGGCCGTGAACAAGGTAGATGGGCCGGAGCATGCGCATTCGATCGGTGATTTCTACAGACTCGGTATGGCGCCCATCTACGCCGTTTCAGCCGCACACGGCTACGGTGTGAGAGGGCTTTTGGAGGATGTGGTGAAGGCCCTTCCACAATCTCAAAACATACCGGAAATTCGTGATAAAATTCGAGTCGCTGTGTTGGGGAAACCCAATGTTGGGAAATCTTCGCTGATCAATCGGATTCTGGGCGCAGACCGGCTGCTGGTAAGTGACATTCCGGGCACAACCCGTGACCCGGTGGACACGTCTTTTACCTACCGGGATAAGGCCTATCTCTTGATAGATACCGCCGGATTGAGAAGAAAAGCAAAGGTCAAGGAAAACATCGATAAATTCTCAATGATCAAAGCCCTCAAGAGCATCAAGCGGTGTCATGTGGCCGCAATACTCCTGGACGGTGATACCGGCATATCCGAGCAAGACGCCCGGATATGCGGATATGTATCCGAGCAGGGCAAAGGCCTGGTTTTGGCTGTCAACAAATGGGACCTGATTAAAGGGGACCCGCGGAAAATCAATTCCTTGGTCAAAGATTTGGATCGACAACTGGGATTCGTATCCTTTGCCCCACGGGTGAACCTTTCAGCCTTGACCGGCGAAAGCGTCATGAAACTTTTCGATAAAATTGATACGGTCTATACGCAGTTTTCACGGCAATTCAGCACACCATCCGTAAACAAGGCGTTACGAGAAACCACTGAAAAGCACCCGCCGCCGAAAATCAATCGGGGACATTTGAAGTTTTTCTATGCGACACAAGTCCGCTCCAAGCCCCCCACGTTTCTGATATTCGTAAACCGACCGGACAAGGTCCATTTCTCCTACGAACGGTTTTTGATCAACCAGTTGCGGCAGCGCCTGCGGATTGAATCCGCCCCGCTTAGATTGGAGTTTAGGAAGAAAGTGCAAACTCCCGTGAAGGGAATTAGAACAGGAGCGCAGGCATGAAAATCAAAATTAGAATCGGTCGATTAACCCTCGATGCGCAACTCAACGACACGCCCACCGCACGAGATGTCGGCAAGGTCCTTCCGCTCAGAACCGCTTTCAACACATGGGGGGATGAGATCTACTTCACCATTCCTGTGGAAGCGAAACTGGATGACAGCGCCCAGGAGGAGGTTGACATCGGAGATTTGGGATATTGGCCTACCGGTCGCGCATTCTGTGTCTTCTTCGGTCCCACCCCGATGAGCACCCAAGGGAAAATCATTCCTGCAAGCGCCGTGAATGTTATCGGTAAAGTCACCGGGGATGCAACCATTTTGAGGGAGGTGATGCATGAGGACACGGTGTCGGTAGAGCCGCTCCCGGCGTGACACCGGGAAGGGGCATCGGTGAAGCATCCCGGGATTTATATTTGGATGGCGCTGAGTTGCAGGCTTCACGAAGGAAACCCCAGGGACAAGGTGCACCGCTTACCCGGCCGTTTCGGCATAACCGCCTCTCAGTCTTTCGGCAAGAAACGTGTGCCGTTTCCGGGGCTTTGCATTCATCACCCCTGTGGCAAGCGCCTTCTTGCTTCCCGTGATGACCACCAGTCGCTTCCCCCGCGTGACCGCAGTATAGATGAGATTCCGCTGGAGAAGCAGATAATGCTGCGGCAACAGGGGGATCACAACCGCCGGATACTCGCTTCCCTGAGACTTGTGCACGGAAATGGCGTATGCCAGCACGATCTCATCCAGCTCTGAAAAATCATAGGGCACCGGCCGTCCTTCATAAACAACCATAACCGATTGCTTCTCCGCATCAATGGATTCGATCCGGCCGATGTCCCCGTTAAAGACCTCCTTTTCATAGTTGTTTCTGATTTGCATCACTTTGTCTTCGAGTCGGAACCGCCTTTCGCCTCTAACCAACTCCGGGTTTGAAGGATTCAGAGCCTCCTGGAGTTGTCTGTTGAGGTTCTCGGTTCCGACCTCTCCCTTGTGCATGGGCGAGAGCACCTGAACATCCTCAATCGGATCCATTTTGAACCGTTGAGGAATCCGCTTGCTCACCAGATCCATGATGGTTTTGAGTGCCTGATCCGGTGCGTTTTGCTCAATAAAATAGAAATCCCCCAGGTTCTTTTCCGGGGGCCTCAAGTCCGGAAGCCTTCCCTGATTGATCCTGTGGGCATTAACCACAATGCGGCTTTCCCTTGCCTGCCGGAAAATCCGGTTCAGCTCAATCACCGGGATAATCCTGGATTCGATGAGATCCCCCAACACGTTTCCCGGACCCACGGATGGAAGCTGATTGGAATCGCCCACGAGAATCAAACTCGCCGCGGCGGGCACCGCTTTCAGAAAATGATACATCAGCAGGGTATCGATCATGGAAACTTCGTCCAAAATGATCACATCCGCGTCCACGGGCCGATTTTCATCGCGGGTGAAACCTCCCTTTTGCCAACTGTATTCGAGCATCCGGTGGATGGTCTTTGCAGCTCGACCGGTCGCCTCGGTCATGCGCTTGGCCGCCCTGCCCGTGGGAGCGGCCAGAGATATGCCGGCGCCGATAGCCGCATAGATTTCGAGGACTGCATGAATAATGGTCGTCTTCCCGGTGCCGGGTCCGCCGGTAATGATGACGACCTTGTCTGAAATGGCGTGTCGAATCGCATCCATCTGCCCCGGCGCGAGCCCAAGTTTGATTCTCTTTTGAACCCAGATGATGGCTTTTTCAACATCCATGCTTCGGGTGCTTTTACCGGTTGAAATCAGTCGGAAAAAATGACGGACGATGCCTGTTTCCGATACATGGAATCTTGAGAGATACACGGCCTTTCGATTGATCTCAAAATTTTCCAAGCGTTCATTCAAATCCTCGATGACAATTCTGTTTTCAAGTGCAATCCGACCCAGACCCTTAAGAATGGTTCCCTGATCCACATCCAGGATCTCTCGGCACTTTTCCAACAGCCCGTCATAGGGATAAAAGACATGCCCTTCTTCAGATAATTGATTTAACACGTAGAGTATTCCGGCTTCCGCCCTAACCGGAGCATTTTTTTTGAAACCGAGTTTTTCTGCAATTCTATCGGCAGTTCGAAAGCCGATCCCAGGGATGTCTGACGCAAGCTTGTAAGGGTTCTGTGACACAATGGCGATAGATCGCTGCCCGTATTTCTTATAAATCCGCGTTGCTTGACCCAGACCCACCCCGTATTGTTGAAGGAACATCATAATGCCGCGGATCTCTTTCTGGGCGGTCCAGGCTTCTTTGATCATCAGGAGCCTTTTCCGCCCAATTCCTTCAACCGTTCCCAGTTCCTCCATCCGCGATTCGATGATCGTCAGGGTTTTTTCCCCAAATCTATTCACGATTCTCGATGCCAGTTCAGGCCCGATTCCCTTGACAAGGCCGGAACCGAGGTATTTCCGGATACCTTCCACGGTTACCGGCAGGACGGTCTGATGGTTTAAAACTCGAAACTGCCGACCAAACTTCTTATGGGTCTCCCAGAGGCCCTCCATTCTCAGAACCTCCCCAGGGGATAGCGCCGGAAGGTTCCCAATGATTGTTACGGGGGATAAATAATCCGGGACAACGACTTTCGCCACGGTGAAGCCGGTTTCCTCGTTCATATATGTGATTCGCTCTATCTGACCCTCCAGTTTCTCACCGGGCTTTTCATGAGATACCGTCGGATTGGGGGCTTGATTGCGCATAGGGGTAACCGCGTGCCGTACGTAAAGCCTTAGATTCCGCAGGCTAATATACCATTCCTTGCAATCCATTCAAGGGTATTGAGTAAGATACGACCGGAAGGTCGCTGAAAAAAGCAAGAAAGACCGCTGGAATTCTTATAGAGGGGTATGGATACGCGTTGAAAAATCCGGCGATAGGAAAAAACCGCCAAATTGTGGAGGCCGGCAATCGCTTCCTGACCTACAGGCGATCGCGCTAGATGCCTTTTGCCTCCCGCTCGAGCCGATATCTTTTTTCACTCTTTCGACACAGCTCCCAAATGATGCACTGGGGTCGGAACTTGCAGTAGGTACAAGGTTCCGTGCAGGCTTCACAATTCTCAAGACAATCCCGGCAATAACCGATTTCCATCTTTTGGCACGTGACGTAAGCTTCCCGTCCGGGATGATATCTGCACTGCATACGCTCTCCTCAAATGGGTTCTTCCGCAATCCACCCTGACCTTATAATCAAAAACAGCAGTGCTGTCAAAAGATAGGCCATCATGAATCCGAGATGGGACAAGTCGATAAAAAGCGTGAAATTGGGTGAAAAGGTCACATTCGGCAAATTCTTCAAAACTCTGAATACACCGGTGATGATAATGCCGCCCAGGAAGGCGATGCGCAGGTAAGCGGAGGCTGTAAGCTTTAGCCTGCCGGTACCGGCCAGCAGATAATCAAGGGAAATATAAGTGACAAAACCAATTAGAAAGATCGCGCCGAGGTAGTGGATTGTGTGCGTCACGTAAAAATTCGCCGCCCAGGCCATGCCTGGAATGTCGGAAATGTAATACCGATTGAATATCGGCAATTGTCCAAATCCTGTAAATCCCATTACGGCAAATATTGCCGTGTAAATCCAGCGTCTCACCCACATTGCACGCCCACTTCGCCTCCGATGATTATTGAACTTCATTTTCGCTTCTCCGTCCATCTCCCTGTTTCTTAAAAAAACCGATGGATTTCACAACTGCTGCAGCCACACCCGCAAATGGCGCGACGATCATGGCCTTCGCCAGATTGTCGGCGTGGGCCATCGCATCCTCGACCGGCCTAAAGTGGGGTTTGCCGGGGCCTTTTTCAATCACTTTATTCAACATCTCGAATGGGACAGGGGAGACATAAATGGTATTTGTTCCGCCGTTTTCCTTTTCACCATAAATATACCCCTTTATTTCGGCCGCAATCGCATGGGCTTCCTCAATAATTGCATCCCTGGGGCCAATCTTCTGGACATTCTCCGGGCAGGCGTCGATACAGGCCGGTACCTCTCCGTTCTCAATCCTGTCATAGCAGCGGTCACACTTATACATGACCCCATTTCCGGCAAAACCGGGCATCATGTCCAGATAAAGGCCGACGCCTGTCTGACGTTGGGGAATTTTCCAGGGGCACACCGCCCTGCATTTCGATCCCCCCAGACATACATCGGCGTCGATTCGCGTAACGCCGTTTTTCAGCTTTCTTGCAGCCCCAAAGGGGCAAAGATCGGCACATGGGGGATTTTGACAATGCATACAGCGCCGAGGGATTGTCAGGGACCGTTTCTCACCGTCAATATCGACGGTGGCTTCCTGCACAAAAAGCCAGTTATACGGGGTCAGCCGATCGGTGACATC
>JAWOGN010000023.1:0-19696 GCA_046496815.1 Desulfatiglandaceae bacterium | reverse complement strand
GCCGCAACCATGTCCAAAATCAGGTTGATCGATGTGGGCAAGGATGCGGAGGCAACCGGTTTTTACAAGGAATTCCCATATTCCTCGGTCACCATCCCCGGCGGCACCTATCCGGGCCAGACGGAGGATGTGGTGTCTTTTCAAGACAGCACACTCCTGACCAGCCGCTCCGACGTGGACGCAGAAGTGGTCTACAAGCTCATGAAGGCGACGTGGTCCAAGGACGGACTGGAACACATGGCTCAGGCTCACAAAGCGGCCAAGGCAATGAGCGTGGAAAACAATTTCAAGGGCTCGTCCAGGCCGCTTCACAAGGGAGCGGCCAAATTCTGGCAAGAGATGGGGATTTCCATACCCGACACCCTCAAACCGATTGATTAGTCAGCGTCCGCCATACGAACACCACCCGTCAAGGGAGGCAAGACAGTCCTCCCTTGACTTGTTGCAGAAGGACCCGCCATGGAAGATAACTCCCGCCCTGTCAGCGGCCCGGAAACGCCGGCGCAGATTCCGACCGACAAATTGAAGCTGGATGAGATCGTTCGTCGCGATGCCAAGATCGGCCGGGACATGACCGGTATCTGGTACTATGTGTGCTCCGCACTGGTCATTTTCATGGTGTTCTTCTACATGTACAATGCGGGGTGGAGACCTGTCGCGGCCCAATATCATCGGGGGATTTACGTCCTGATTACCTACGTGCTCGTGTTTCTGTCCTATCCGCTCCGGGGCCGTTCACCCCAGCGGCGTCCGTCGGTTTTGGACGTGATCTTCGCCACCATTGCAGCGATAGTTGTAGGCTACTGGATCGTGGAATTCGAAGCGCTCAATTACCGCATGGGGAGCGAGACCCGGTTGGATTACTTCATGAGCACGGTGGGGATTTTCGTCTCCCTTGAGGTCTGCCGCCGGGTGCTGGGCTGGTCCCTGACCTTTGTCGGCGCCGCCTTTATCGGCTATTGCTATTTCGGGCCCTACATGCCCGACATCATCGCTCACCGGGGGTTTTCCTTCGAGCGGATCGTCACCCATGTGTATCTCAAACAGGAAGGCGTATTCGGCATCATGGCAGACGTTCTGGTCACTTACGTCATCCTCTTTATTTTTTTTGGCGCCTTCCTGAAAAAGTCCGGCGCAGGCAAGTTTTTTCTGGACCTGCCGCTGGCCATTGCCGGCCGGTCTACCGGCGGCCCGGCCAAAGTGGCGGTCATGGCCTCGGGCTTTTTCGGGTCTGTTTCAGGCAGCGCCATCGCCAACACCGTTTCCACCGGGGCTTTCACCATCCCCCTGATGAAAAAAATCGGGTTCCGTCCTCATGTGGCCGGCGCCATCGAGCCTGCCGCCTCAGTGGGCGGGATGTTCATGCCCCCCATCATGGGTGCCGGGGGCTTTCTTATGGCGGAAATGACGGGGGTCCAGTATCTGACCATCATGAAGATGGCCATATTCCCTGCATTCCTTTACTTCCTGTCCGTGTTCGTTATGGTCCATTTCGAGGCGAAACGTTACGGCCTGGTGGGCGTGGTGGAGGAAGGAGCGCCCAACGCCTGGCAGATATTAAAAAATGAATGGTACATGTCCCTGCCCCTTGTCATCATCGTGGTCATGATGCTCAGGGGGTACAGCCCCGGCTATGCGGCCGTGCTGGCGACCCTTTCCTGCGTGGCGGTGAGCTGGCTGACAAAAGACTACCGCATGGGACCTCGCCAAATCCTGGAAGCCATGCTGGAAGGCGGCCGGAATACGCTCGTTATCGGCGCGACCGTGGGGGTCATCGGTGTCATTGTGGGGGCCATCGCCTTGACGGGAATCGGGCTCCGTTTTTCAGACATCATTTTCAATCTCTCCGGGGGATTCCTCCCCCTGGCCATCCTCCTGATCGGCATCGCCTCCCTGATTCTGGGCATGGGCGTGCCCGTTACCGCAGCCTACCTTATCACCGCAGTGCTGGCCGTTCCCGCCATGAGCCGGATGCTCTCCCAGTATGCCTTCGGCATGTCCTACGGCGAACTGGACGCGGCCCTGCCCCTCGCCGCCTTGTGGACGTTGCTGGCCTCCCACATGGTCGTCTACTGGTTCAGTCAGGACTCCAACATCACGCCCCCCGTGTGTGTGGCGGCCTATGCCGGCGCAGCCATCGCCGGCTCCGACCCGTGGAAGACCGGATGGACCTCCTTCAAGTTCGCCAAGATGCTTTATCTGGGCCCGTTTTTGTTCGCCTATTCGCCGGCCTTGCTCCTGAACGGGACGACCGCAGAGATTATCTTTACCTATGTCACCTGCGCCCTGGGCACGGTGACCTTTTCCATGCTCACCATGGGGTATTTCATGTGCCCCACCAGCATCCCGGAATGGGTTGTGGCGGCCGTCGGCACGGTTCTACTCCTCTTTCCCCATATTCTCTATGACACCCTGGGGCTCCCATTGCCGGCATTGATCGTCGACTTGATCGCCATCGGCTTCTTTGGGTTAGTCTATGGGATGCAGAAATACCGCATCCGGAAGGACCCCACCCTGGCACTGCCCCTCTCCCAACGGAGGGGGCTCAGGAAAGCCCATCCGTAGAAATCCGGCTCCCCTGCCTCTGCTGCTTGTTTTTGGGCTGAGGGCATTCGGATTTAGGATTTATCGAACCGTAATTTTCGTCTGAAGACGGATACAGGTCTCTCATTCCGCCGAGGAGGAAATCAAGGCGTGGTGATTTTTACTGCCAGGCTCCGAAGTTTTTCCAGAAATCTTCGTCAACCTTTCTCCAGTTTTTCCCGAATTTCTTGTTATAATACGACCCGAACCGGTCAAACCATCGCCACCAGAATTGCTTTCCCTGCTCCTGGGCCTCGAGCACGTCGTTCAGGTAGGTGGGCATATCGTTCAGCTTATCTTTGGGCACGTACAACGCGGCGCCCTCTTTGAAGGACTTGACCGTGTCTTGCGGGGTTAACGCGTGGGCCGTAAACATGACGGCGAGCACGCCCCTCTCGTTGGCGATCTCAAGGAGCCGGTAGCCGTCCACCCCCATGATATCCAGGACGGCGATATCAAAGTACTGGGTTTCAAGGATTTCCTTGGCCGCCGCAAAGGACTGCGCCTTCACGACATCGCACATGAAAAGAACTTCTTCCAGCGTGTCCAGGACGTCCGGTTCGTCATCCACAATGAGTACCCTTTTGTAATCCAATAAATCTCCGGCCATGATTTGCGTCCTCCTTCGTGATCTCGGCCCGCGGCCCACGAGGGCTGCCCGTGCTTCCCCAATGGGATTCTCAATTTGCCCGTTAAGGTTTTTTAGCAGCATTTGGGGGGGATTTCAACTTCTCATTTGGCCCGAATTCACCCTTGACAAAAAAATCAAAAAACTTTAATTTTCCCAAGTCGATATAAAGTTTTACTGCGCTGGTTCTTCACATCGATTCGGACCCGCTGCATGACGCCTGCCATGACCCGTCCGGATTATAATTTCACAAAAGAAGGTTTAAAACATGGCACCGGACTTGGTTCTCGTTTTTCTGTCCTCCTTTATCGGGGTATTTGTGGTATTGATTTTTCTTGCCCTTTCCATGTACGTCATCATGCGCCTCTTCCCGGCAAAGACGAAGGTTCCGGCGGAGACGAAGATCCCGGCGCCGGACGATGCCCCCATGTATGCGGCCGTTATTTCAACCTATGCGCAAAAGTTCCCGGGGCTCCGGGTAACCAGAATAGAAAAAATCAAGGATATGAAAAATAAGAGGTGAGAGGATGATTTACACGGAAAAACCCAAGAAGATACGCGTGATGTTCACGCCTTTCCGGGATGGACTGCAGAGTTCCTTCGGCGGAAAGGTCCGTCTGGAGGACTACCTGCCGGCCATGCAATACGCCGCCGAAGCGGCAGGCGTCCGTCATATGGAGTTCGGGGGCGGCGCTCGGTACCAGGCCCCGTTTTTCTATCTCGGTGAAGATCCCTTCGAAACCATGAAAAAAATGCGTGAGGCCGTCGGTTCGGATGTGGATTTACAGATCCTGACCCGTTCGCTCTCGGGCGTCACGCTCCAGGCCCAAAATCGCGAATCCCTCAATTTGCAGGCCAAGCTGATGAAAGCGCACGGGACCACGTGGGACCGCAACTTCGATTACATGAATGATGTGGATCTGCTGGTCAAGACCGGCCGCCCCATCGTGGATGTGGGCATGCATCACCAGACCGCCATCGCCCTGATGGGGCTTCCCTTTCACTCCGACAAGGTGCATACCCCCGAATTTTATATCACCATCGGCAAACGCCTGCTTGAAAGCGACATCCGCATCGACAGCATCTGCCTCAAGGATGCCAGCGGCACCACGGATCCGAAAACCTTTTATGAAACCGCCCGGGGCCTGCGCAAGATGATGCCCCCTGAGATGCCGCTTTGGGCCCACACGCACGATACGGCCAGCATGGCCGTATCCCAGTACATGGCGGCCATTGAAGGCGGGGCCGACGGCATCGACCTTTCCGTGCGCCCCCTCGCCAGCGGAACCGTGCAACCCGATGTCCGGTCCATGGCGCACGCCCTTAAGGGGACCGGATTTTCCCTGGATCTGGATGTATCGAAAATGCAAATGATCGAGAACCTCCTGAACGAAGGTCTGAAAGAATACGATTTCAATCCGGTCACTACCATGGCCGACGCACGAGTGCTTGGTTTCCCCATGCCGGGCGGTGCCATCGGGCCCAACGTCCACATGATGGTCAAAGCCGGATTGCTGGATAAGTACAGTGACATTCTTGCGGAGTTTCCCGTGGTGGTGGAAGCAGGCGGGGCCTGGACCAGTGTGACGCCGGGCAGTCAGCAGTACTGGTTGCAGGCTTTCAACAACGTGCTTTACGGCCGCTGGGAAAAAATTGAAAACGGTTACGGTCGCGCCGTACTGGGGTATTTCGGGAAAACCCCGCTGCCGCCGGATCCCGAGGTGGTCAAAATCGCCTCCGAACAGCTCAATCTGCCTCCGTTCAAAGGGGATCCCTTCGAAGCGGTGCCGGATACGCTCTCCGAAGCCGGAAAGGCCCTCAAAGAAGCAGGCCTTCCGGAGACGGACAAGAATATTTTCTTGGTGGTCTCCGCCATGGTTCCCGGGAAAAATCCGGAATTAAACGAGGGCATGCGTTTGTTGAAGGGAAAGGGCAGAATCGATGTGCCTCTCAAGAAGAAAGCAGCCCAACAGGCCGAACCGGCCCCGGCGCCCGGCGCGGTCGCCACTTCGGAGATGACGCCGTTTACCACCAAGTGCACCGTGGTGGAAGGGGAAAACACCCGCTACTTTACGGTAACGCTGGAAAGGGTTACCGAAGAATCTGCTCAGGGAGAAAGTCCCCCGGCGTCGAATCCCGGTGCAGCGGCACCCGCGGCGCAGGCGAAAAAAGCCCCCACGGGGAAAGAAGTCCGTGTCTTTTCAACGTTTACCGGTTCCGTGGAGCTCGTCGATATCAAGGTCAAGGTGGGCGATGAGGTGGGCGAAGGCCAGACCGTTGCCGTCGTGGAAGCCATGAAAGCGACCCATGACATCAAGACCCCCCATAGCGGTACCGTGGTGTCCATTCAGGCCCGGGTCGGGGACGAAATAGACCCAACAAAACCCATTCTCACATTGACCACAAAAGGGTAGCCCATGGAAATTTTTCTCAAGCTGGTCGGAACCTCAGGGTTTGCCAATATCTCTCTCGGTAACGTGGTGATGTTTCTGGTAGCCGGGACTCTGATTTACCTGGCCATCGCGAAGCAGTACGAACCCCTGTTACTCATTCCCATCGGATTCGGCGTGACCCTGGCCAACCTGCCCCTGGGAGAAATGGGGGCCTACGAGGGCGGGGTCATGAATGTCATTTACCGTACCGGCATCAAAACCCAGTTGTTGCCCCCGATTATTTTCATGGGGGTCGGCGCCCTGACCGATTTCAGGCCCCTCCTGGGTCGTCCCTTGACCTTCCTTCTGGGGGCTGCCGCGCAATTGGGGATTTTTTCAGCGGCCCTGGGCGCGGCCTTCATTTTCGGTTTCACTGCCAAGGAAGCCGCCTCCATCGGCATTATCGGCGGTGCGGATGGGCCCACCTCCATTTTTCTGGCATCCAAGCTGGCTCCCCATCTCCTCGGCCCCATTGCCGTTGCCGCCTACAGTTATATGTCCCTCGTACCCATCATCCAACCGCCGATCATCCGCATCCTGACCACCAAGAAAGAACGGGCCATTAACATGCCTCAGACCCGCAGGGTCTCCAAGACGGCCGTCATCATCTTTCCTATCATCACCGGGGTACTGGCTTCTTTGTCCATTCCCTCTTGCGCCCCCTTGATCGGCATGCTCATGTTCGGAAATCTTCTCCGGGAATGCGGCGTG
The DNA here is from genome assembly GCA_046496815.1 of Desulfatiglandaceae bacterium. GTDB lineage: Bacteria > Desulfobacterota > DSM-4660 > Desulfatiglandales > Desulfatiglandaceae > JAWOGN01. The sequence goes on along the minus strand of JAWOGN010000023.1, from coordinate 13,342 downwards.
ACGGAGAGACTGAGCAAAACGGCCGGAAGCGCCCTGATCGATATCGTAACCATCTTCCTGGGCCTTTCAGTGGGCGCCACCATGGACAGCGCCCACTTCCTGAACCTGGACACGATCGCCATTCTCATCATGGGCGCCTTTGCCTTCGCTTTAAGTACGGCAGGGGGCGTGGTTTTTGCAAAAATCATCAACCTCTTTTTGCCGGCGGAAAAACAGATCAACCCCTGTATCGGGGCCGCCGGCGTTTCCGCCGTGCCCATGGCCGCCCGTGTGGTCCAAAAGTTCGTGTCCGCCAGCACCCGCGGCCGGGTAAACCCCCTCATGCACGCCATGGGGCCAAATGTCGCGGGCGTCATCGGGTCCGCGGTAGCCGCCGGGGTTTTCCTTTCCCTTCTTTCCTGAAACCCGCTTATCGACGATATTTCAAAAAAAATGATATGCAAAGGCCGCTGAAAAAAAGTGAGAGGAGACACGGTCTATGGATCTTAAGCTCATGCTGACCACCTTTGGGATGATCTTTCTTGCAGAACTCGGGGACAAAACTCAACTGGCTACAATGGCCTTTGCTGCGGAAAGTAAGTCCCGCCTTGCGGTCTTCATCGGCGCTGCCGGTGCCCTGACCCTCACATCGCTGCTTGGCGTTGTTTTCGGAGCGGCGATCGCCAAGCTGATCCCGCCCAACTTCATAAAAGCCGGGGCCGGCGTCCTCTTTGTAGCTCTCGGTGTGTGGATACTTTTCTTTCCTGAAAGTAAGTAGTCCCGTTCCGAAACGCGGTATCCCCCGCTCGCCAATCCCGGGACGTCCGCCTTAAAATATGACCCGCCTGAGGTGGGTTACGCCGCGAACAACTCCATGTATTACTTTAGTCCATCAATTTAGATTATTGTAAATACTGTATGAATTTAGCACTTTGAAATGGTGGATTGGGGACTGACAAGACCGAGCCATCAATACCCAAAACCCGACCCCATTGTCAGGAGGACAATCGAGAGGGATATGAATGACAGCAGGGTGGATATGACAATCGAGGCGGATGCCAGGCCCGTGTCTGAGTTTAGTTGCGAGGACAGGATATAGATGGACGTCGAAGTCGGCAGTGCAAAGAAAATCATGGTCACCAGAAACGGCACCCCATCGACAGCCAGAAGCCTCAAGAAAAACCACCCGACGAGCGGGAGGAGCAGGAGCTTGAAACAGGCTGCAATCAGTGAGGCCTTTACATATCCCCCGAGTTTGTCGAAAGACAGGGCCGCCCCTATGGAAAGAAGCGCCAAGGGGAGCGTCGCCATTGAAGTTAAGCTTAAAAGATTGTTTAAAAATACCGGAAATATGTTGATAAATTTGGCATACATAATACCCAGCACACAGGCGATGATCAGCGGGTTGGAAATCACGGCGGTAAGGGTCAACCTCAGGCGCCCGCCGGTGGTGATACTGCGCCCTGAATACCAGATCAGGGTGGACACCGCCATCAGGTTAATCAACGGAATCAAGATGGCCGCCAAGATTCCAAAGTAACGTGCCCCTTCCTCACCCGCGGCATTCAATGCGATCGCCATCCCAATGTAGGTATTAAAGCGGTAACAGCTCTGGCTGAACGAACCGGCCTGAAAGCTCGTCACCTTAAAAAGCTTAATGCCGCCTATGGCGGCGAGGTAGATTATCGGCAATGCCAGGGCTGCGGCCTGACAGTAGCCCCAGTCCGTCAATGTGTCCGGATCCGCCCCCCCGATCTTCCAAAACAGCATGGCAGGGAAAAAAATGAAGTACACCAGCCGATCGGAGGTTCTAAGAAAAGCCGCGTTGGTCAGGTGAGAGCGCTTCAGTACCACCCCCATCAAGATCAGGGCAAACACCGGAAAAAGACTTTCTAAAACCATGAGACGCTGCACCTATAAGCAGTTAAGGTAAAATTGAATACTTGTGAGAGGAAACCGACGTTCATTATGCCTGCAGCACAATATACACACCCGCTGTCCGCCCGGAGGCGATCGGCCGGGTTACAGGCCGACATCCGGGCCGCACGGCCGGTGCATTCTATCAGCCTTTTAGCAACCCGGCGACAGGCTGTCCAGAGTCATTTGAAACCGGATGATAATTCGTGATTCCCCGCAGCTCGCCGCGAATCGTCATTCCGGCGAAAGTCGGAATCCAGAATTAAACCGGACGCCGAATCAAGTCCGGCATGACGTTCGATACCCCGCTGCTTGCGGCGGGATCGTTGATACGGCTGAAATAGCAGCCCGATCCGCCTGCCTATTCAATTTGACCGAAAGGCTTTGACTATGAGATACTGGTTAGGTCTGCATGCTCCCGACGTTTCACCGCGCTCGGGGGCTCCCCCGGTCAACCTCAATGAATCCGATAGATCAATGGCGGCGCGCAGACCCGTATGATGCAAAGAAAGCCCACGGCGAAAGCGCTCCGGTTTCTGAAAAATTTGCCGAAACCGCGAAATACACCCCGCAGAGAGGGAGGAGACTATGCGTAACATCTTTGACAACGGCAACCCCACGGACCATCCACCACCGTTCAGCCCTGGAACCATAGATTTTTCCAAATGGAGTAGAAACGTCAAATGGATTATCACCGCCATCGCCCTGCTGGTAGTTCTGATCGCCTTGGGGTGGACCCGCAACTTCTATACGGACTGGCTCTGGTTCAGTGAGTTGGGCCACGAAGCGGTTTTATTTACACGGATATGGGCACGAATCTGGCTGTTTCTCGCCGGGTTTGCAGCCTTTGCAGCACTGGCGGCGCTGAATCTTTACGCCGCCGCCCGCTCTCTCGGGCCGGAACCGGACACGCTTTTACCCGGTCTTTCACCTCAGGACTATACCAAAGCACGGATGATTCTAATCCGGATCGCAGCGGCGGCGGTGGGTCTCGGTGCCCTGTTTCTCGCCGGAAAGGCAGGGAAGGAATGGGAAACCATCCTTCTTTACTTCAATCAGGTTGCTTTCAATCAAGCAGAGCCAATTTTTCAAAAAGACTTTTCCTTTTATATTTTTACGCTTCCGGTCCTGGAGTTTATCAGATCCTGGCTGTTTAATGCGGTCGTGGTCGCCCTGGTGATAGCGGGACTTTTTTACTATGCGTCCGCGATTCTCAACGGAAGAGGATTTGCGCTGGACCGAAAAATCAAGATCCACGGGACGATCCTCGGAGCCCTGATTTTCCTGCTGATAGCCGCAGGCCACTGGCTCGGCCGCTACGACCTTCTCTATTCTCCAACCGGCGCGGTTTATGGTGTGGGCTACACGGACAGATTCGCCACGCTGCCGGCCCGCACCATTTTGACTTTCGTGGCGATCGCCGGCGCGGCCCTGCTCGTCGTCTGGTTGGTGAAGGGCGGCAAGCGCCTGCTTATCGCAGCGTTGGGCGGTTATGCGGCCTTGGCTTTTGTCGGCGGCGCAGTGATCCCGATTCTGGTTCAGCGACTGCACGTGGAGCCGAGTGAATTGGCCAGAGAACGCCCGTATCTGACCAACAACATATCCTTCACCCGGCTCGCCTACGGCCTTTCGGAACTCCAGACAAAGGACCATCCGGCCAAAGGTGAGGTGGATCCGCAGACCGTCGCTGAAAATCAGGGAACGATACAGAACATCAGGCTCTGGGACGAGGGACCGCTGCTCCAGAGCTACAATCAAATCCAGTTCTTCCGGCTGTATTACGACTTCCTGGCCGTTCACACGGACCGCTACACGGTGGATGGCGAACTTCGCCAGGTCATGCTTGCCACCCGTGAATTGTCCGCCGAAAAACTGCCCCCGGAAGCCCAGCGCTGGGTCAACCGCCACCTTCAATTCACCCACGGCTACGGTGTGGCCATGAGCCCGGTCACCGAAACGGAATCCGGCGGGCGGCCCCGTTTCTTCATCAGCGACGTCCCACCCAAAGGGAAGATCGCGCTGGAGCGCCCCGAAGTTTATTACGGGCTCAAAAGCCAGAATTTCCTGATCGTACGCAGCGGCATGGAGGAATTCAACTACCCAGGCCCCGACGGACCGGTCTACATCCGTTATGCAGGCGACGGCGGAGTCCCGCTGAAATCGTTTTTCCGCAGGATCATATATGCGTGGCATTTCGGGGACTTGAACATACTCATCTCCGGGGAAATCAACCCGGACAGCAGGGTTCAGTACCGGCGTTCTATCCCGGAACGTTTTTCGGCCGTGACGCCATTTCTGATGCGGGACAGGGAGGCCTACAGTGTCGTGGCCGACGGGCGTCTTTTCTGGATACAGGACGCCTACACCGTTACCGGCCGCTATCCGTACTCGACACCCTGGGCGAAGAGATTCAACTATATCAGAAACAGCGTAAAGGCGGTCGTGGACGCCTACCACGGCACGGTCGACTATTACGTCTTCGACACGAAAGATCCGTTGATTCAGGCATATCAGGGCGTCTTTCCGGGTCTCTTCAAATCCGCCGACCAGCTTCCGGAATACCTCCGGCAGCATATTCGGTATCCGCTTGACCTTTTTACGATTCAGACCGAAATGCTGCTTCAATACCACATGGAAGACCCGGTGGTATTTTACAACAAGGAAGACCAATGGTCCATTCCGGTGCAGTCATCCTTCGGTGAAACCCAGGCCCTCAAGCCCTATTACATCGTCGCCAGGCTGCCGGATGAGGACCGGGAAGAGTTCCTGCTGATCCAACCGTTCACACCCAACAACCGCCACAATCTCGTCGGCTGGATGGCCGCCAGGAGCGATGGGAACAATTACGGGGAACTCGTGCTCTTCCGTTTTCCCACCGGCCGTCATGTGGACGGCCCCAACCAGGTGGAGGCACGGATTGACAACGACGCGGTGATTTCTGAGCAGTTCACGTTGTGGGGACAGGTCGGCTCCGAGGTCTTCCGGGGCATCCTGCTGGTGATCCCGGTCGGGGATTCCCTCCTCTACGCCGAACCGGTCTTCCTGAAACCGGAAACCCTCGAATTTCCGGAACTCCGGCGCATCATCCTCGCCGACTCCCGCCAGGTTGTTATGCATCCATCACTGGACGCTACGGTCCTGGCATTGTCCGGGGAATTGCCGGCGGTGGCCCCGGCGATCGCCGATGCGGATGCGGAAACAATCGAAATGGAACCGCCCGGCATAGCGGCGGAGGGACTTGAAGCGGTTCGCCGAGGTCTTCAAGAAGCGGTCGACAAGCTCGGAGAGGTGCTGGAACAGCTCAAACGAATGTCGCAGTGAAATGGATAATTTTGTGGGCGGAAGGGATTTTCTGAAAATCGTTTTTTCTCGGCATCCCTCCCGCCTCGATAGCCCTCACACCGGCCACCGCAGCCGATGGATTGAGGGAGAAATCCAATGAACAAGAAAGAAACCATTCTTCACGTTGCCACCAAGCTTTTTTCCGAAAAAGGCTACCGCAATACCGCGGTTGCCGAATTGGCCCGATTTACGGATGTCGCTGAAGGCACCATTTTTTATCATTTCAAAACCAAGGAAGGGCTCTTTCTGGCGATCCTCGAAAACATCCGCCAAACCCTTATCAGCGAATTCGAAAGGTTTTTCAAAGAGAAAACCTTTGACTCGGGCCTTGAAATGCTGGAAGGCAGCATATTTTTCTACCTCTATCTCGTGGGCACCAAAGAGGAATTATTCCTGATCCTGCATCGCTACGACGCCTATGAGCTGGCACAGGTGAACCCGGTGTTTCGCAAGAATTTTTCGGCCATCTACAACTTCATTCTCGACACCTTCGAAAGAGCCATTCTCCAAGGCGTCAGCGACGGCTCCATTGACGACCTACCGGCCGGAAAAACCGCGTTTATCGTTTTCGCCATGGTCGACGGCATTGCCAGATTGAAAACCTTCAACCTCTACGATTCGAGCGCCCTTTTCGAACAATTGATCACCAGCTGCCGGCGCATGTTACAAAAGCATCCAGGGTAACCCGCCCTCTCCCAAACAGGAACTTAAAGAATCCTGTCTTAAAGAATCCTGTCATTTCTCGTTCAGGCAGGAATTACTTGATCTCATCGATACCGAATTTTCTTATCTTACGCCAAAGCGTGGTTCTCGGTATGCCCAGAATTTGAGCCGCGCGCACCTTATTATAATTGGTCGCTTCAAGGACGCGGATAATATGGGCTTTTTCCTGCTCCGCCAACGTGGTCAAATCATCCCGTAACAGGGTATCCACGTCCAACAGCCGGAGGTCCTCGGGTAAATCATCCGCCCGAAGCCGGCGTTTTTCACCAAGCGCCACGGCGCTGCACACCATATGTTCCAGTTCCCGCACATTGCCGGGAAACGGATAGCGCATGAGGGTATCCATGGCGTGGGCGGTGAAACCCTCGACATCCTTGTTATATAATCGATTGTAATATCGAATAAAGTGATCCACCAGCAGCGGGATATCGTCCTTGTGTTCGCGCAACGGCGGCATGCGAATGACCACAACCTTCACCCGAAAGAACAGATCTTCCCGAAAACGCCCGGCTTTGACCTCGTACTCCAGATCCTTGTTGGTGGCGGATATCAATCTCACGTCCAGTGCCACAGGCTTGGCACCGCCGACCCGGAACAGCTTTCTTTCCTGGATGAGTCGGAGCAACTTCACCTGCGTAGAAAGGGCCATTTCCCCGATTTCATCAAGGAATACCGAGCCCCCTTGGGCTGTTTCAAACAACCCGGGCTTCATTCTGTCTGCGCCGGTGAATGCGCCCTTTTCATGCCCGAAAAGCTCGTTGGCCGCCAGTTCCTCCGTGAAACCGCCGCAATTAAAGGCCACGAAAGGCTTTTCCTTTCTCAAGCTGCCGGAATGGATCGCCCTTGCCGCCAACTCCTTCCCTGTGCCGCTTTCGCCCTGAATAAGCACGTTGCAGTCCACTGCGGCCACCTTGTTGATGACCTTTATCAATTCCCGGATTTGAGCGCTGATTCCCAGAATGCCCCGCCCGGGATCCTTTTTGAGGATTTCTTCCCTGAGTTTCTTGTTTTCCGTCATCAGGGAAAGCTTTTCCACGGCTCGCTTCAGCACCGATAGAATCTTGTCGGGCGTCAACGGTTTTTCAACATAGTAAAAAGCGCCCTGTTTGATGGCCTTGACCGCATCGTCCACCGAAGCGTACCCGGTGAACAGGATGACCTGGGTTTCGGGAAAGCGCGCTTTGATGCGCTCCAAAAGCTCCATGCCGCTCATTTGCGGCATGCGGATATCGGTCATAACGATATGAAAGGGGGATTGTAACATGCGCTGGAGGGCCTGCGCAGGGTTCGTGAAAGCCTCCACCTCGTGACCGTCCCGGGCGACAATGCGTCTGATGTTTTTCAGGGCCAGGGGTTCATCATCCACGACGGCCACTCTAAGGGCATTGATTTGTTCGATCCGGCTCAATCGGGATCATCTCCGTCTATTTACAGATTTTCTCGAAGGATGACGGACGAGGCATCGCAGGGTAAGGTGATCGTAAAAACGGTCTTCTGGTCAGGAATGCTTTCCACTTCGATCCGCCCGCCATGCTTGGTGATGATTCCATGGGAAACGGAAAGTCCGAGGCCGGTCCCCTTACCCACGGGCTTGGTGGTGAAAAAAGGATCAAAGATATGCGGAAGCACGTCGGCGGGAATGCCGCCGCCGTTATCTTCCACTTCCACTATCAGATAGCCGGGTTTCGTTTTTTTGACCCGCACCCCAATTCGTCCTCCATTGCCCACCGCATCCAGGGAATTCAAAACCAGGTTCAAAACGACCTGCTTCAGTTGTTGCTTGTCTCCTTGACATTGAGGCAGGTCCGGATCGACCTGCACATGAATGGTCGCCCCTCGAACCCGGGCCTGGTTCAGCGCCAGTTTTGCCGTTTCTTGGACGAGTTTTCCGAGATCCAGCAATTCCAGGACCGATATGTTTTCCCTCGTGAAATCCAAAAGATTGTGGACGATGCTCCGGGAACGTTCCGTTTCCTCGATGATATCTTGGATCATGTCCATATGTTCTTTCCGATTCAGCGTGTCATATTCCTCCATCAGGGAATAGGCGGTCAACATGATATTGTTCAGCGGATTGTTCAGTTCATGGGCCACACCGGCCGTCAGAATTCCAACGGCACGCAGTTTGTGCGATTCAATCAAGGAATTTTGTCGGCTCTCCAGTTCTTTGAGCATCCGATTGATGGCCACTTCCACGGTGGTGAACTCATCGCGGTATTTCCGCACAGGCCGGACCGGAGTGAGATCCCCCTTGGCAATGCGTCGCGTCTGGTCGACAAGATATGTCAGAGGCTTCATGAATTTTCTGGAAAGAAACCAGATCATATAAACCATCAAAAAAAACAGAAAGACCAAAAAGTAAGCCGGAACTTTCTGAAGCAAGCGAAGCCACCGGCTCACCAGATCGAATTCTCCGGCCGCCAGGTCCGCTGCGTCCTCAACAACATGGGCGCCGTATTGGCGCAATCTGGCTTCGATTTCTCCTTGTACGGCAGGCAAATTATGGCCGGTTTTGACGAGTTGGGACAAGTCATACAATTCGGTATAATAAAGGTCCAAATTATAGATAATTCGGTCCTTATGTAGAGGGAAAGCCGTAATTTCGAGATTCTTGAGGTGTTTGTCGAAAAGGTCACGGGCTTCATCGGCACTCTGGAGAGCGTCATCCAGGTTTGTGCCGTAAAGAAAAAAGTTCTTCTCCCATCGTCTGGCCTGTTCGATGCTGAATAGAAAACGTTCCCAGCTTTGGACCGTGGAGATCCTTTTCTCAATGCCGTTGATGGTGATCATGGCGGCAATGGTAATGACCACCGATAGGATGAAAAAGGTAAAAAACCCCAGGATGATCTGAAGCCGGAAGCTGAAGACCGGTCGATCCAACAGGCTTTTTTCTTGAGAAGATTCTGAATGATCGGGGGAGTAGCGTTTCGCCATGAGCGGTAGGATATTTAGTCTTCTTCGGAAGATATCTCCGTAAATCCCAGTTCATGGGCCGCCTTCACGACCAGGGATCTCAAATCGCTCGGTTTGAAGGGTTTGGCAATCATATCGAAGGCTCCTTTTTCCATGGCTTCCCGGGCCAAAGAGACGGTCGCAAAACCCGTGATGACAATCACCTTCGTTTGGGGGTTGCCTTTCTTGGCGGCCTCCAGAATCTCGATGCCGTTGACTTCCGCCATCATGACATCCGTGATAATGATATCAAACGCCTTTTCCGTGATTCGCGAAAGGGCCTTTACTGAATTCTCAAAAACTTCGACCTCGCAACCCAGTTTTTCCAACCCGCTCTTAAGCCGCTGCCCGACGATCGCCTCATCATCCAAAAGTAGGACTTCAAGTTTTTTAGACATGCCAACCTCCTGATACCCCGTTCCGAATATAACGGGCAGAACAAAGATGATGGTTTCGATGCGGGATGTCAAATGAAATTAAAATCTGCTTCCGGTAATGCGCCACCCCTTGGACAGCCTCCTAGCGAAAAGATCTCGATACCGGGCGAAAAATATGATTGTCGATATGGACTTCTACATATTCGACTCCCGGAATTTTTCCGGCCAGCTCCTTGATGGCGTTAACCTTTTTTTCCTTTTCCCGCTTAAGCGCGGCTGTTTCAATGACCAGTGTGCCTCTGTCGGCGCGAACCCGGATGCCGGGAAACCGCTCCCACAATAAGGCTTTGACCCTGCTCGAAAGCGCCAAATCCTCCATGCAGTGCAAAGAATAGGTCATGGGTTTAAACCGCGGATAGCTCACCGTCTCACGGATGATCTTAACGGCCTCAGCGGAATCGATCTGAGAAAGGTTGATAACCAGGTCGTAGTGCGAGGGATCCGTTTCGTCCAATTGAAAGGTTTCCATCGACCAGCGCTGGTGGGCCTTTTTCTCGCGATCCAGGAGCCGCTTCGCTTTGTTCGGCGAGATACCTCGCTCGGTCGCCAAATGTTCGGCCCGTTTCTCGGTATCTGAAAGAATGCGGACCCTCAGGACATGGGAGACGCCAAGAACATAAAGATGGGCGGCCAGACCCTGGCAAACCACGTTTCCCTTGTGCAGCTCGAAAAGGGCGCCTTCTTGGATATAGGCCAGGTATCGGTGCCGAAGTTTCGATGACCGACGCAAAAAAGAAGGACCTTCATCAAGCGCTTGCGCGAGCTTGGCTTCGGGGACCTCGTATTTTTCGGCGACCTGCCCCAGAATCTCCCGCCCGAGAAAGCCATATCCCAAAACACGGGCGGCCGATTCGGCAATCTCTCGGCCGGTCCGGTAAAGGTCCGAGGAAACGATGATCACAGGCATGGACGTGTCCTCTCTGCTGCTAAAGGTTGACTGATTGCGACGTCGCCCTTGACACCGGAGAAATCAGACTGCATCCGGCGGGATCGCCGTCCCGGAATGGACTTCGATGTTGTTGACACCCCGGATTTCGTCACTCAAACGCTTTACCTTCTCCCTGAGCTTACGGGTGGTTCGGTCCTGGCTCACGGCAAAAACAAGAACATTGCCGTATTCGCATGTGACGGCCACATCCGGATTAAATTCGACCAGGGCCGCCTTGACCCGGCTGGCCAGCGCCAGGTCATCCATCTTCCGTTGGGCTTCCCGGGTCGTCCTGAACTGTTCGAGTGCCGCGGCCTCACAAACAAAATCAACGGCATTCGAAATCGTGAACTTCTGAATATGAATAACCAGATCATAGAGGGCGCTGTCCCAGGGGTCCGCCCCGTAGAGGGTCAGGGTCCATTTGCGACGTTCCTGATCATCCTTCAGGATCATCGATCGCGCTTCCTGTTCGCTGATGTTTTCCTGTGTCATCTCATTTCGAACGCGATCTGCCAGGTCGGCGATAATTCGAACTTTCAGCACGTGTGGAACGCCTTTGAGCAGAAGATGTCCGGCAAGGCCATGGTAAACGATGTTGTCCGTCCGCACCAGGCGGGTGAGCGCGCTCTTGTAATAGGCGATGTAAGCCCGTTTGCCGCCGCTCAAACGGTCCAGAACGGAGGGGGCGTCATGAATCGCCTTAACGAGTTTTATCTCCGGGATATGGTAAAGGTCGCTGGCCTCGAGAATCACATCTCGGCTCAGGCATTGATAACCCAGCTGGTCGGCGACTTTTTCGGCCACCTCTTTCCCCTTGCTGTAGGAACCCCTTGAAATCGTGATGATTGCCATGCTTTCACTCCTGAGTTTTCACGGTTCAAACGCCGAAAACCAAATAAATCATTCCGATCATGACCGGGATAAAGATGATGCTGATCAAGCCGCCCGCCTTCAGGAAATCCGTGCTGCGATACCTGCCCGGTCCCATGTAAAACGCATTGACCTGGTGGGTTGGAAGGATGAACGAGTTGCTCGCCGCCAGTCCCACCACAAGCGCGGCCATCCGGGGATCGGCGTCGGCCGCGACGGCCATGTTTACCACCAAGGGAACCAGGAGGACGGTGGCGCCGACGTTTGAGATGACCAAAGTAAACGCGGATGTCAATACCCCGATGATCGTCAGCAGGACAACGGGCTTGACCGTGCCGATCGCGTTGAGCACGGTGTGGGCGATCCAGGCCGCGGTGCCGGTCTTCTCGGTGGCGATGCCCAGAGGGATCAATCCCGCCAGCAAGAAAATCGTCCGCCAGTCCACGGACTGGTACGCCTCATCGATGCTGAGCACCCGCGTTATGACCATGCCCAGGGCACCGGTCATCAGACAAACGGAAAGCTGGATTTTGAACACCAGAATCATCACAAGCGCAACGGCCAGCCAAAAGCCCGCAAAGGTGGCCTTCTCCGGCCGCATAATCTCCACATCCACCGGGGTCGTAAAAAGCAGCGATCCTTCGCCGTGAAGCAGTTGCAACCGCTTCCAGGTGCCGTGGAGGACGATGGCATCGCCGACCCTCAGGACCAAATCGCCGATCTGTGCCCGATAGATCTCCCCTTCCCGGTAGATGGCCAGCGGCGTCACTTGGAACCGGTCCCGCAGGTTGATCTGCTTCAAGGTTTTGCCCGCAATGGAAGAACGGGGCCTCACGACGGCCTCGACCGTGCCGGAGGCATGATCCGCCGCATCCTCCTTGAAGACTTCGAGTCCCTCCTTGAGGATCATTTCCTCGCTTTCCGCCAGTCGCTTGACATCCTTATCCCGGCCGAATACCAGGAGGTCGACACCCGACCGAATGACGGCATCCAACGGGGGCGAAGAGACCTTATAGTCCGGGGGCTCCGTCGTCGCCACAATGTTCACCAAATAGCGCCGTCTCAAGTCCTCTACACGCACCGGTTCCCGATAATGGGTGAAGTCATCCGGGGTCCGAAGCTCATAGGCGTCACCGATCTCCTGCAATAAGTCGGTTTCCTCTCCGTTTTTTCCTTGCTCGGCCGGATCACCCTCCCGGGAGCCCCGGGGCAAAATAAAACGGCCGAAAAGGACGAAGCAAAGGATCCCGCTCACCACCAATCCCAGCCCGATGGGGGTTACATCGAAGAGGCCGAACGGTTGCAGTTTGAAGGGAACCAGGAGGTCATTCAAAAGGATCAGTGGGCTGGAGCCTACCAGAGTAATCGTACCTCCGAGAATCGCACTGTAGCCGATGGGCATAAGGAGTTGGCTGATCGGGATTTTCATCGCCTTGCTGATACGCTGAATTGCCGGCAAAAACAGGGCCGCAGCCCCGATATTCTGCATGAAGCTTGAGATGACCGCAATCGCAAGCGAGATTGCAACGATAATGCGCGAAGGGCTTTTGCCCGCAAGACGGACGATCGGTCCGACCAGCTTGTTGATCAAGCCCGTCTTGTCAAGACCCGCGCCGATAATAATCACGGCGATGATGGAAACGACGGCGTTGCTGCTCAGTCCGATAAAGGCCTCTTTCGGGGTGACCAGGTGCAAAAGCGGCAAAGAGACCATCATGAGGATGGCGACGACGTCAACGCGAATCCACTCGACAATAAAAAGAAACACGGCCAGAAAAATCATGGCCATGACCAAAATCATTTCAACGTTCAATCCATTCGGTTCCATGTCGGGTCAGGTTCCTTTACTTTTCGGTCTTACGGTCACAATTCTGCAATGGGTCAATTGGAGCAACGGCTGAACATCCTTGTTCATATGCGCATCACTTTGTTTGTGTTCTTCGGGCAGGGCCAGAACGATTTCATTGATATGATGGTCTCTCACGAACCGGCGCACTTCCTGGACGAAGTCCCCCTGGCGGCAATGAATTTCCACCTGCAACCCCTCATCGGCCTTGCCCCGTGCGATCAGCCTTTCGATGGTTTCCTTTATCCGCTTCGCATTACTCGATGGATCCAATCGTTCGGCACCCTCCGCACCAACATCTCCGGTGTCATCGACAAACAAAAAGAAGATTTTTCCCTTGCTTCG
>JAWOGN010000326.1:0-20611 GCA_046496815.1 Desulfatiglandaceae bacterium | reverse complement strand
TGTCGAACATGCCGGGGGCGAAGTCGGTCGGAACGTAGAGTTCCCACCCCAGTTCACCGACGAAGGACATCCGCATCGCCAACGGCGTGGCGTAGCCCACATGAATCTCCTTGGCCGTGGCATAGGGAAAGGATGGGTGGGACAGGTCCGCGTCGGTCACCTTTTCCAACAGCTGCCTGGAGTTGGGACCCATGACGCCGAGCATCGCGTATGCCGAGCTTACATCAATCAGGAATGCATGGGCGCCCTCCGGGATGGCACGTTCGATGTAATCGAAATCCCTGAGTGCCGTTGCGCCGGCGGTGACAATAAAAAACTTTTCTTCTTTGAGCCTGGTTACCGTGATGTCGGCCTCGATGCCGCCCCTTTCATTCAGCATCTGGGTATAGACCACCTTACCGAGGGGAGCGTCGATATCGTTGCCGCAGACTTCTTGAAGAACCGGAAGGGCGTCCCTGCCTTCCAGGACAAAATTGGCCATGGAGGAAAGATCGTAGACCCCCACGCCTTCCCGGACAGCCATATGTTCGGCGGCCGAATACTTGAACCAGTTTTGGCGGTGGAAGCTGTATTCATACCTGGGTTCGACTCCTTGCGGTGCAAACCAATTCGCCCGCTCCCATCCGAACAATTGTCCGAAGCAGGCCCCGCGCTCAGCCAAGCGACCATGCAAGGCCGATGTGCGCACATTGCGCCCTGTCTCCCATTGCTTGAAGGGGAAGTGGATGCCATACAGATTGCCCGGCGTCTCGGGTGCCCGGTCCTTGAGCCAGCTGGTGTTCATCATCCAGCTGAAGCAGCGGCGAATGTCGGCCTCCCAGATGTGACCGCTTTTGGGATAGCCGTGCACGATCCATTCGGCGATCTTTTTGCCCACTCCTGCGCCGCACAAAACACCGGAAGAGTTCATGCCGCAGGCTGTGTAGAGCTTCTTCATGCCGGGCGCTTCGCCCATGATGTACATGTTGTCGGGGGTGAAGCTTTCGGCAGTGTTGGTGAAATGTCGAATCTGGGCCGTTTCCAAAGCCGGCACCCGTTTCAAGGCGTTCTGCATCAGAGGCTCCAAATGCTCCATATCGTTGGGCAGCTCCTTGAAGTACCAGTCACGGGGGATCTCTTTTGTGCCGTAGGGGAGTGCTCCGTATTCGAAGGCGCCGATCAAAAGCCCCCCGACTTCTTCACGGAAGTACAAGCTGCCGTCCTGATCGCGGAGGATGGGCATGCCCCTGTACGTCCCCTCCATGGGCAAGGTGATGAAATGCATGTGTCGGCAGGCGTGGATGGGCACGCTGATACCCAGCTTGCGACCGAGCTCGCGGCTCCACATGCCGGCGCACAACACGATGGATTCGCATTTTAAGTCGCCCCGGCTGGTTTTAATGCCGGCCACCTGACCGTTTTTCAGCTCGAAATCGAGGACTTCGGTGTCTTCAAAGATTTTCGCACCGCCTTTTCTGGCACCGGCGGCCATAGACATGGCCGTATCGACGGGATTGACCACTGCGTCGTTGGGCATGTAGTAGGCGCTTAAGACGTCCTCTGTATTGATCAACGGCCAGCGCGCTTGAAGTTCCTCCATGCCGATGGGCAAATTTACCACGCCGAAGCTTTCGGCCAGTGACTCCAGGAGCTCCAGTTCGTGCTTGCGATGCTCCGTGGTGGCGATGTTGATGGTGCCGGTCTGGATGAACCCGGTTGGCTGTTCGGATTCATTTTCCAACTCCCGGTACAATTCGTAACCGTGTCGCGTCATCCGCACCATCTCGGGGGTCCCGCGGAGAATAACCACCAGTCCGGCTGCAGCCCAGGTGGTGCCGCAGGTCAGGTTCCTTCGCTCGAGGAGGACCACGTCCGTTACGCCCAACTTGGTTAGATGATACGCGGTCGCACAACCGACGACCCCGCCGCCTATGATGGCTACTTTTGCGTGGCTTGGCAGCTCTTTTGGCATGTCAATCTCCTTTCTTTACTTCATCCAGGATGAGAAGTGTCATCAGCAGACATTGCGATCCCTTCACGATGTTTTCCGTTTCCGTGTGCTCCTCCGGGCAGTGGCTGAGTCCTTTTCTACAGGGGATGAAAATCATTCCCGAATCGGCGATGCGATTGAGATGGGCGGCATCATGGCCGGCCATGCTTATTGTTTCCATCTTCGTGAAACCCAGGAAATCCGATGCCTTGTGGATGGAGCGGATGACGGTTGGGGAAAACCGGGTTGGGGGGCTGTCATAGATCATCCGTCTCTGTACTTGAACACCTCGGGATTTTTCAATTTCTGCAATGGTACTTGCCAGCGTGCGGTTGATGCGCCGGATGCATTCAGGGTCGTAACTGCGAATCTCCGCCGCCATCTTTACGCTTTGGGGGACGGTATTGACTGAATTGGGGAAGACCTTCGCCTGGCCGACTGTGGCGACCGCTTCGTTTCCTTCCGCCCTCGCCGCCGCCTCCAAAGCCAGAATGACCTCGGAGGCTGCGCACAGGGCATCCTTCCGGGCGTTCATCGGGGTGGTTCCGGAATGACCGGCGGTTCCGTTTACCGTAATGGCCTCCCGATAGATCCCGGTGACGCCCTGAACAATTCCGATCTCCTTTTTTCCCCGCTCGAGATAAGGCATCTGTTCGATATGCAATTCAACAAAATATGCGATTTCCTCGGGTTTCCTCACGGCTTCTTCAAGACGCTCGAAATCTCCTCCGATCTTGCTCAAAGCACCGGGCAGATCGTTGCCCTGGTCATCGCGCAGTGACCGAAGGGACTCCTTGTCCAGAGCCCCCACCATGCCCCGGCTGCCAAAGGTGGAAATTCCAAAGGTATTGGGTTCCTCCGAGCTCAGGATGCAAAGCTCAAACGGATGTTCGGTTTCAATGTTTAGAAGATCCAGGGCGCGAAACGCCTCGAGTGAACTGAAGACGCCCGCCGGGCCGTCGAATTTTCCTCCATTACGCACCGAATCAAGATGAGAGCCCGTCATAACTACCGGCCACTCGGGATATTTTCCTTCCCGACGGGCGAATATGTTCCCGAGCGCATCGGTGCGAACACGCAGCTCGAATTCGGTCTGAAGGATTTGGGTCGCCTCTCGCCGAGCCTCACGATCTTCCGGGCTGAAAGCCAACCGGGTAACACCTTCGGTTGAGCCTTTTCCGATTTGGGCGAATTTTTCGATCCAATACGCCATGCGCTGCGGATCGAAGGCTTCTTTGATCGCCCCTGCGGTGTATCTCATGATTTCTGTTCCCTTACAAACACTTCAAAATCGGGTTTGTTCTCCGGATAGACTTTTGTCACCATCATGTTGAATAGGGAAAAAGACACTATTCATGGAGCTCGCTTCCTGTCAACTTTTTTTCGGCGCTCACGGTAAACCGAGAGGCGGCCGGCCGGCGGTGGTCTTGACGTGAGATGTATTGGGTTTTGTAATCCATTCTCAGGACCGAAATACCAGCGCATCAATCCCGCACTTGACGAAATCCGGAAAGTTGGTGATAATTCACCGCCTTGGAGGATTTCATTTCATGGTCCACGCGGAGACTTTAGCGGTGGCATACGGGCTGGCGTCCGCAACCGTCTGGGGTGCAGGTGACTTCAGCGGCGGCGTTGCGACCCGGCGAAACGATGTTTTCAGTGTCATCATTGTATCCCAGCTCATTGGTGTGGCGCTGCTTGCCCTCCTCGCCTTTCTCTTTGCAGAGAGGATTCCTTCCCTGGGTGCGCTGGTTTTTGGAGGGGTAGGCGGGATCTCCGGAACCATCGGGTTGGTTGCCCTTTATAAGGGTCTGGCCTCAAGCCGGATGGGATTTGTGGCGCCGGTGGCTGCGGTGGTGACAGCGGTGCTTCCGGTCATCGTGGGCATATTGAACGAAGGATTGCCTTCAGCCTCTCGGATTTTGGGGTTTGGAATCGCCCTCATTGCCGTATGGTTGCTTTTGGGGAGGGGCAACGGCCAGGCTATTCGGTTGCGTCAATTGAGGCTTCCCGTTGTCGCCGGATTGGGGTTCGGCCTGTTTTTTATCTGCATCGATCGCGTGAGCAGCAGCGCGATCTTGTGGCCGTTAATTGCTGCAAGGATTGCCTCGATTGGTTTGCTCACCATGTTTGCGGTCGTGCGCCGGCGAGGGGAGATACCCCAAGGCAGTCAACTTTTCATCATTGCTCTGGCGGGAATTTTTGACACCGGCGGCAATGCGTTTTTTGCGCTTGCAACGCGTGTGGGCCGGCTTGACATATCGGCGGTCCTCTCTTCACTTTACCCTGCCGCCACGGTGCTGCTCGCATATTTCATTCTGAGGGAACGGCTGGTGCGTCGGCAGTGGATCGGCGTGGCTTCCGTGATGGTCGCGCTGGCCCTGATTGCTTCATAAATTGAAAAAAGACATTGCAAGAAGGCGGCTGAATCTTTCAGATTCCACATATTCAATGACGGAAGAGGCACTCGGTTCCCGGGGAGCGACCGAGGGCTGTTGCATTTCATTCCCTACTTTGACCGACTGAAGTAGAGGTTGCACAGTGCCAAAAGTGAGGTTCCTACGATCAGCAGGAACGAAATCGCATTGATGACGGGGGTGCTTCCATCTCTCACCTGAAGATACAGGTTGATCGGCAGGGTCGCCTCGGATCCCACCAGGAAGAGCGTCGTGTTGAAGTTTTCGAAAGACATGAGAAATGCGATGGCGGCCGCCCCGATGATCGCGGGTCGAAGAAATTTCAACGTGATATACCGGATCACTTCAAGGCGGTTGGCCCCCAGGTTATAGGCGGCCTCCTCCAACGTACGATCAAATTTCTTCAGGCGTGCTGAAACCACCAGCGTCACCAGGGTACTGATGAAGGAGAACTGACCGAGCACCACCAGCCAAAACCCAGGCCGAAACAACGCGATATCCACCTTCCAGTTGTATTCGAAATAGAGCCCCAGCGTCGTACTGAACATCAGAATGGAAATCCCCAGGATTACTCCCGGGATGACGAGGGGGGCGAGCATGAGAAAGTATAAAAACTGCTTAAAACGAAAATTCTCTTGCTCAAAAAGGAACGCTGCGCAGGTTCCTACACTTACCGACAGCAGCGTCACGAAGAAAGCCACCCGTGCACTCACCCAGATACTGTCCAAATTGATCCGGTCGTGAAAAATACCCACCCGTTCCGGTAGATTCGCCGTAAACCATCCGACGGTGAACCCTTTCCACGGAAGGGAAGGGAACTGAGAATCATTGAATGCCAACACACAGGTCACCAGCAACGGGGCGAAAAGAAAGCCAAAGTAGAGGATTACATAGAGTCTAAAACTGAGCGTGTAGGTTTTGGATTGCGGCAGGGAACGAATCATTGTATGACTTTTCTCAAATTCTGTTTGGACAGTTTCAGCCCCACCCACACAACGGCGGAAGAGAGGAAAAGTAAGAGAAAGCCGAAGGCTGATCCTTGATTCCAGTTGAAGCTGGCAATAAATTGGTTATAAATCTGCTCGGTAAACCAGAGAGAATTCTTCCCCCCCATCAAGTTGGGCGTGAGATAATTTCCCAAAGTCAACATGAAAACCACAATGGACCCGGAGACAATACCGGGCGTGGCGTGGGGAATGATGATTTTGAAAAGAATTGACCACATGTTGGCGCCCAGATCGTAGGCGGCCTCAATCAAACTGTTGTCCAAACTATCCAGAACGGAAATCAGCGGGACCACCATGAACAGCATAGAGGTGTAAACCAAGCCGAGCACCATGGTGGCGTCCCTGTAAAGCATTTCGATAGGCTGACCCAGAATGCCCAATTTCAGCAGGAAATGATTGATGACTCCGCTTTCCCTTAACAGAATCATCCATCCATACACCCGGACAAGTTCGCTGACCCAAAACGGCAGCAGCAGCAACAGCGTGAGAAATCCCTGAAACTTGGGATGAACGACTTTGGTGATATAGAAGGCAACCGGAAGTGCGATGAGAAAGGTGAGGAAAGTTACCAGGATGGAGTAAACGGCCGTTCTGACAAAGGTCAGCCAATAGATGGGTTCGTCAAAAAAATTCAGATAGTTCGAAATGCTCCACACCATCTCGCCGGCATCGTTTTCAGTGCGAAACGACATGATCAGCAAGTCGATCTGTGGCAGTACGATCAACAAAACCAGCCACAGCAGTACCGGTGTTAAAAAAAAGAAGAGCGCCCATTTAAATTGTTTTTTCATCGTGTATTTTAATTCTTGGGGAAACAGATGCCGGACGCCGGGTCCCATCCGATTTCAATCTTGTCGTTGACCTCAATGTAGTCGTACTGCCGATTCTGGGGCAGTGCAATCAGCAGTTCCGTGTCGGCCTTGAGCGGGTTGGCCAGCAACCGACTGTTTGCCCCGTCAAAGAGAATGGATTTGACGACGACTTCAAACCGATTCAGATGGGAAATACCCGGATCGGGTTGGATCAACATGGCTTCAGGCCGGAGGAACAGATCGACTTCAGTGCCCGGCCGGAGCGCTTCCGTCAGCTTTGTGAGAAATACGGAACCATCCGTCGTCTCGACTTCCGCGGTTGTTTTCTCCAGGTGTCGAATTTTCCCTGACCACGCATTGTTATCCCCGACAAACTGAGCCACGAAGGGCGTTTTGGGTTTGTTGTAAAGATGTTGGGGTGTATCAATCTGTTCAAACCGTCCATTATTCATCACAGCGACGTGATCGGACATCACCAGGGCCTCAGACTGGTCATGGGTGATGTACACAAACGTTGTGCCCACTTTTGCCTGCAATTGCTTGAGCTCGACCTTCATCTGCTCCCGAAGTTTCAAGTCCAAGGCCCCCAGTGGCTCATCCAGAAGCAGCACCGTCGGCTCCAGTACAAGGCATCTGGCGATGGCCACACGCTGTTTTTGCCCCCCGGAGAGTTGATCGATTTTTTTTGTCTCGAATCCTGAAAGGTCAACCCTCTCAAGGACGGCCTGAACTTTGGTCTTGATGGACGCTTTGCTTTCTCCCCGTCGTTGCAGTCCGAAGGCGATATTTTCCCCCACCGTCATCATCGGGAAAAGCGCTAAATGTTGGAAAATCAAGTTGACCGGGCGTTTGTTCGGCGCGAGGCCGGCCATGTTTTGACCGCGGATTTCGATCCGGCCTCGGGAAGGTTCAGTGAGGCCGGCAATCATCCGGAGAAGGGTTGTTTTGCCGCAGCCCGACGGACCCAATATGGAAAAAAAACGTCCCTGCGGCACTTCAAAAGATACGTCGCTTACCGCAGTGAAATCCTGGAACTTCTTTGTAACTTTTTGAACCGATAGATCGATCTGCATAGAGACCTACGGATGGATGACGATTTTCTGAATGCCGTCGAGCTGCCTCAGCCGGGGCTTCCCGTTTCTTATTGTCTCATCAGCAAGTGGGGCAGGGCGGGGAATAGGGGGATTCCCACTCCGATATGGGGATTCCCCCTTTCGTCGGTGATCAAATGGGTCGTCGCTTGTGTAGGTGACACAGGACAGCCCCTTATTTTGCGGCTTTCACCTTATCCAGGATCTTTCCTTCAATAGCCTCAAGTTTTGCGGGTACCGGGGGGTACCATTTAATGTTATCGATGGCTTCCTGATCAAAACACCGCTCAAAGTTTCCACGCACGGCGGGATCGGTCAACTTGATTGAGCCGTCGGATGCGGTCCCGTATTTCTCCATGTTAGTGAATACGGCGGCATTTTCCGGTCGGAGCATGAAGTTGATCCACTTGTAGGCGGCATCCAAATTTTCGGCTTTTGCAGGAATCGCAAACGTGTCGATCCAACCCAGGGCGCCACTTTCGGGTGGCAGAAAATCGATATCCGGATTCTCCTCATGGAGTTTCCATCCCCCGTTATCCCAGGCCATGGCGAGATGTACCTCACCGGAGCGCATTGACTCGAGCAATGCATCCCCGTTGGTCCAGTAGTTTTTGACAAAATCCTTGGCGTCGATCATGCACTGCCCGACTCTTTCCATCAGCTCTGTGTAGGCTTCAACATCACCGTACTTGGCAAATGGATCATCACCCATGGCGAAGGCGAGTGCGATCAGTGTGGGTCTCTTGAGGCGGTAGCTGATTCTTCCCTTGTAAAACGCATTCATGAGATCGGAGTAGTCACTGGCTGTTGGGGCAAATTTTCGATTGACCACCAGCCCCGACGTTCCCCAGCAAAACGGCACAGCGTGGGATTTACCGTCTACCTCGGTGTTTTTCTTTACGGCTTCCAGCATCGATGGGATGATTTGTTCGGTCTTCACCTGGGACAGATCGATCGGCTGATAAATCTTGAATTTCTCCTGGACGGATGAGATACGGTCCTGGCTCGGCTGTGCCAGATCAAATCCGGCGCCACGGGTCGCGCGGAGTTTGGCGATCATTTCCTCGTTGTTGGTATACGTGGCCTTGACTTCAATGCCGGTTTCCTTTTGAAATTTTTCGACCAAGCTTTTGGGTGCGTACCCCTTCCAAGTGAGTAAAGAAAGTGTGTCTGCGGTTACGTTACCAATTCCAACAAACAAAAAAGCGAAAACAATGAGAATTGAACAAAGGGCGTTTTTTTTCATGCGGTGCCTCCTTTCGTTGGTAGATATCCCTTCGATTAAAGAAAACCGATCCAAGAGTTATAAAAAACCAATTTCTGACGACAAAGTCAAGTACCATTCCATTAGATTCCGGTTAAAGTTTTACAAAGAATGCAGGGATGTTATGGGTCTCAAACGGGGCTTTCCCGAGCCGAAAAAATAGTTTTTGCCAGGTGTGATCTTCTAGGGTTGTTTGGAAGGCAGAACCAGATAGTCAATCCAGTTTCGCAGCTCCTGTTCCCGGATTTTTTCATCCAGGATATCGTCACCGATCCCCAGTTCGTGCCTTAACTCTCTTGAACTTGGATTTCGATAAAGGGTGTGCATTTTTTCGGCGTGCACACTGACCTCATCGGGTTGGCTGAAAAAGCCCTCCTGAACCAGGGGCTCGGCGCGGGCTGAGATAAGGCGAGCCATTTCGTAGAGGTTGTACTCCGGATGGTATTGCGTCACCCAAAACACACTTTTCCCATGCTTCACTTCCAAAGCTTGAACATGGGTATGTGCATTCGTGGCCAAAAGCGTGGCCCCATCCGGAATGCGCGTGACTTCGTCGAGATGCATGATGAACCCGTTAAATCGATCCGGTTTGCCGGCCAAAAGGGAAGATTTCCGGCCCGCTGATGTCCGTTGGATGTCGCGGGCGATTCCCCACTCCCGCCCTTTTGGATTTTTTTTGACTTCCCCACCGGCAATGACGGCCGCCATCTGAAGGCCCCAACAACTTCCAAAGCACGGGACTCCTGCCTCGCAAATGGCCCTTGCCATTTCAATCTGCCGCGTGACCCGAGCGTCGTCATGATGGTAGATGGTCAGATCGGATCCGGTCCAGATATACCCGTCATAAGAGCCGGGATTCATCCCGACCGGAAGACCTGCTCCCGGATCGGCGATGAACACCACGTCGACGGCTGCGTCGGGGAGGTAGCGATTCAAGAAATCTCGGTAGAGGTCATGCGGATGCCCCACGTTTGAGCGATCGAAACCGTCGCGACTCACTTTGGGGTAGCAGTTGAAAATGCAAAAGGTGATTCGGCTACTTGCGACCATTTGACGCTTCCAAATTTGAAGGGGTTGAATACAATTCACGTTTTTTCAGCAAGCCGGCCAACGTCTGTGGAAAATCGGTGATAAGCCCTGCCGCACCCGCTGCGATAAAACGCAGCATGTCTTCCCTGTCGTTTACGATGTATAGGTTCACCCCGATTCCCTTTTCCTTGAGATTGTGAACCTGGTCTTCGTCGGTCAATGTGACTCGCGCGTTGTAGGTCCCAAACTCAAGAGATCCCCAATCCTGCGGCTCGATTTGTGAAAAGCCGATCAGGGCTTGGAGGGAAATGTTCGGATTGTGTCTGCGAACCTGACGCAGCCACTCATGGTTGAAGGAAGAGAGAACGAATTGCCGCGGATCGATGGCCAGATCTTCAATGAGGGATAATACCCGGTCAACGACAGGGAAACGATCCATCGGCGGCGGAAGTCGTTTTAACTCCACATTAATTCGCCAATTGTTTGCCTGGGTAAAGAGAAGGGCTTCTTGCAACGTCGGTATTCTCTCGCCCCTAAAAGACGCTTGTTCCTCGGCAGTCACTTCCCCGGCCGTTATTCGCGCAAATGGATCCGCTTCCAGGAACCAAGAACCGGCATCCAACAAATTGATTTCGGAGGATGTAAAAGTGGTGAAGGTCCAGGGAGCCCGATCCGGGAAGCGCTTTTTGGCGTCCGTGGTTCTTGTCAGGGAGTCATCATGAAATAGAATCAGGGCCTCATCGGCGGTGACAGCCACATCGACTTCCCAGAAGTCGGCGCCCACTTCAAACGCCTTGCGGGCAGCGGCGAGGGTGTTTTCCGGGGCTAGGCTTCGCGCCCCGCGGTGAGCGATGTTTAGGGTCATAAAGGTATCCTTATGGTGAGGCAACTCCGAAGGTGGCGGATGCCTCATTCTTTCTTTGAGGTTTGTCTGCCAGAGACGGTTAGGCTGTTTTGTGCTCGATCGAAACCCGTTATTTTCCCCAATCTCTGCGTCGGGCTCAAATTCCAATCCTCCAAATACCCAATGTGTTTCAGGAGGTATAATTTTCGCCCTCCTTGAACTTGGAAAAAATTCCCGGGTTTCCTTCAGACACTGTTCAAGCCAAGCATGCTGACCATAGCAGATTTCATAAGAAGTGTAAGCATAAATGAAGCGCCGTTAAATGAAGCCGCTCCACTTTCAGAAACGGATTGGCATTGATTAAACTTGCTTCCTTCGCTATGATGCCCATAAAAGACCCCTGTGTGGGGCGCTAGCATGCTTCACAAAAACGTTATTCGGAGATGCCCATGAAATTGAAAGACAAAGTTGCTTTGATTACCGGCGGGGCGAGCGGTATCGGCCGGGAAACGTCCTTGCTTTTTTCCAGAGAAGGGGCGGCCGTGGTGGTATGTGATGTGAACGATGATGGGGGTCGGCAAACCGTCGAAATGATCCGGAAACAAGGCGGAGAAGCGATTTTTTCACATGCCGATGTATCGATAGCGGCAGATTGCGAAAAAATGGTTCTTGAGGCGGAAGCGCGGTTCGGCAAGTTAAACATCTTGTTCAATAATGCCGGGATTATGCACGGTCAGGATGACAATGCGATGACGACCGAGGAGGAGGTCTGGGATCTCACGATGGCCGTCAATCTAAAGGGGGTCTTTCTGGGTTGCAAATATGGAATTCCTGCTTTGAAACGTGCGGGCGGCGGGTCGGTGATCAACACCGCCTCTTTTGTCGCGATCCTCGGAGCCGCGACGCCCCAGATCGCATACACCGCGAGCAAAGGAGGCGTTTTGGCCATGACGCGCGAGTTGGCGGTCGTGCATGCTCGAGAAAACATCCGTGTGAATGCGCTGTGTCCGGGTCCTCTGCGTACGGAATTGCTCATGAAATTTTTGGACACGGATGAGAAACGACACCGACGACTCGTACATATTCCCATGGGCCGTTTCGGCGAGGCGAAAGAAATGGCCCAAGCGGCGCTTTATCTTGCTTCGGATGATGCCTCCTATGTGACGGGTGCGACCTTTACGGTGGACGGGGGAATTACCTCGGCTTACGTGACGCCCGAATGAATTGATCCATTAAAAAGCGCACTCTTTCCCCAAAACCTACCTGCCGGACGGTTTGCTCCCGCGGCTCAGGAGGATAGAACGGAAGTGGCCGGCGCGACTTTCGTTCCCAACAGTTCATGCACTTCTCGGAGTTTGACCATGAGTGATGATCACAAGAAGACCCCTTTTGGGTACAACGGTAAGATCTTAAGGGTTGATCTCAGCCGAGGAAACATGGCCGTGATAGAGAACGCGCCAGGCTTTTACAGGACCTACCTGGGCGGTGGATTGCTGGGCACCTACTATGTGTATAAGGAAACACAGCCGGGTGTGGATCCGCTCTCCGAAGGAAACGTGTTGGTTTTTGCCCCCAGTGTGGCCACCGGAGCCGCCGTAGCCGGGGTGAGCCGCTTCAACATTTCAGCCAAATCTCCCCTCACCCACGCGATCGGGGATTCACAATGCGGCGGTGACTGGGGGCCGAAACTCAAGCATGCGGGTTTTGATGCCCTGGTCATCACCGGTCGTGCGGAAAAGCCGGTGTATCTGTGGATCGATCAGGGTAAGACCGAGATTCGTGATGCCTCCCACTTGTGGGGCAAGGTGACCGGAGAGGCCCAAGCCCTCATCCGTGAGGAACTGGGTGATGACAAGATCGAAGTGGCTCAGATCGGCCCCGGCGGGGAAAATTTAGTCAGGTTTGCGTGCGTTACGGCCGGATTGAGCCATTTTGCGGGACGCACCGGCATGGGGGCGGTCATGGGCTCCAAACACCTAAAGGCAATTGCCGTTCGCGGCAAAAGATCCTATGCATATTCGGATGATGCAGGGGTGAAAGCGATGGCGCGAAAGGGCGTGTCGGCATTTCAGGGGTCCGAAGAACTTCAGCATTTCCATGAACACGGCACGCCTTCGGTTGTTATGGTGAATAAAGATCTGGGAAACATCGTCACCCGGAACTACCGGTCCGGAGCGTTTGAACAGATTGAACAGTTGAGCTCCGACAATATGATCGCAACCAATCTGAAGGGCACGGACACCTGCTGGGCGTGCCCCATAGGCTGTAAACGAATTGTGGCGCAAGGTGACCTCTACCCGGTGGAGTCTCAATACGGAGGACCCGAATTTG
Organism: Desulfatiglandaceae bacterium; assembly: GCA_046496815.1. Lineage (GTDB taxonomy): Bacteria > Desulfobacterota > DSM-4660 > Desulfatiglandales > Desulfatiglandaceae > JAWOGN01. Next base: position 7,847 of record JAWOGN010000326.1, on the reverse strand, counting down.
AGACATTGATTATGCTGGGTTCGAACCTGGGGATCGGAGATCTGGCTGTCGTCTCCAAGGCCTCGGAAATCTGCAACAAGAACACCGTGGATACGATTTCAGCCGGCGCCATGATTGCCCTGGCCATGGAATGTTTCGAAAAAGAGATTCTCTCTGAAACGGACACGGGCGGCCTGTCCATTCGGTTCGGGGACGGCGCGGCGGCACTCAAGCTTCTGGAGATGATTGTCAACCGTCAAGGGATCGGAGACCTCCTGGCGGACGGTCCTGCGAAGGTCGTATCCGAGTGGGGGGGAGCGGTGGAGCCGTTGGCCGTTCATACGAAGGGACAGCCCTGTCCGGCCCATGATCCACGTGTCAAGCAAAGCCAGGCACTCATGTACGCTGTGAACCCTTTTGGCGCGGACCACATGTCTTCCGAGCATGATTGGATATCGACCGGAGATGGTGAAGCGGCCCGTGGGTTGGGTATCACCGAGTTTACTTCGTACGAAAGTCTCGACAGGATCAAGGTGAGGGGGACCATGCTTTCTCAGGTTTACTACAGCCTGTTGGATACGTTGACGTTGTGCGCTTTTCCCTGGGGTCCCGGCGCTGTATTCAGTCCGCGGGATTTGGAGGAGTTTATTCAGTCGTTGACCGGCTGGCAGATGACATTCTGGGAACTCATGAAGGCGGGGGAAAGGCGGATCAACCTCATGCGAGCCTTCAATGCCAGAGAAGGACTCGACGGTCGTCAAGACGCGTTGCCGTCTCGATTGTTCCAGCCAGTATCCGAGGGCGTATCAGAAGGGAAGAAAGTAGACGCGTCGGCTTTCGAGGAGCGACTTTCAGAATACTATGCCATGATGAACTGGGATCCTAAGACCGGAAACCCGACCCGGGGTAAACTCCACGAATTGGGCTTGGCATGGGTGCTTGGTGAATAGGAATTCACTTCCCCACACTGGGCCGCTTTCGACTTGATACGGTTGGGTCGGCCGGTTTCTATCGACACGCTCTCAAGTGGGATCCCACTCAAAGTAGTTTCTTAACTTGACTTAACTCTTTGAATAAATTAAGATAAATTGTTTTGGACTGCGGGTAAGTACGTTGAGATAAATTTGCCATTTGATTCAATCAACGCGCTTTTTCCCAGAGAAGCGGTGAAAACGTTGATCATTCAGTGAGCCGGGGTGATGCATTATCCATCACGGCGTCTCTCCGTAAAAACCTTAAGGACAAGCCGATGACGGCCGATAATAGTGAGGATAGATCGCATCACTCAGCAAGGAATGCGGGACCTGTGAATCGGTCTCGAAGCAGCGATTTTAAGGCCTACCTGGTAAGGCGGCACGGCAAGAATCGAAGAAGCGGTCTTGACCGAAGGAGCGGAACGGATCGAAGGGCTCTAAAAGGCGTCTTCACCGGTGAGGATCGAAGGCGCGGTACAGAGCGAAGAAGCGGCACGGACCGAAGAAGCGGCCACGAGCGACGAATCAAAACAAAACTGAGAATTCCCATCTTTGTAAAGCTCACGGCACTGTGCACGCTACTTATTTTATTGGTCATTTCGGTCATTAGTTTCTCAATCCTGAGAAAACAAAAAGAACAATACCTTGGTCAACTCATCAACCTGGGTGAAAGCCTGGCTCGCATTGCAGCAAATAACGCACCTGAAAAACTGCTGGGCGAAGAGGACCTGGCCCTGTTTCAACTGATTAGCGGTATCGCAAAAAATGAACAGGTTGTATACGCTCTGATAACGGACCAAGCGCGTATTATCCGGGCCGACAGTAGAATTGATAATGTAAACCAGGGCTATTCATCTCCGGAGGATCTTTCTTTGCTTAGAGAAATGAATAACGTCAGATTGAGTTCTTTCCTCCGTGGCAGAGAAGTGCTTTTACTTTTTGAGATGCCCATCACCTATCAGAAACTAAAGATCGGAGAAGTGCACCTGGCTTTATCACAAAGGAAAATCTCGGAGAATATCCGCGAAGCGGAGATTTCTATTTTAGTCATGACCGGAATTATTACGCTTATGGGAATCGCGCTCAGCCTGGCGCTCAGCCTCTATTTTTCAAACCCTATAAAGAAGCTGGGGCAGAGCATTAAGGCCTTGGCAATGGAGGATTTTGACCATCGGGTGAATCTCGATCGCAACGATGAACTGGGAGATCTGGGTTCCGCATTTAACCGAATGGCGGAAGATTTGGCACTCAAAGAAAAAATCAAGGACTCTTTTGGGCAATATGTAACCCCTGAGATTGTCGATCTCATCTTGGAGAATCCAGATAACAAATGGATGAAGGGTCAGAAAGTGGATGCAACGGTTCTTTTTGTCGATATCAGAGGCTTTACATCACTTGCAGAAGAAAAGGAACCTGAGGTCATCGTTGAGTTGCTCAATGATCACTTCACCCGGGTAACCGATATTGTCATCAAGCATGGGGGACACTTGAACAAATTCGTGGGGGATGAAGCGATGGCGGTGTTTGGAACGCCGGCGCCCGATCCGCAGCACGCTGAGGCCGCGGTGAGGGCAGCGCTGGATATACAGCGCGAAATGGCAAAGATTGAAGCGGAAAAGAAGCCCGGGGAGCTGTTTTTTCAGGTGGGGGTGGGTGTAAATTCGGGTGAGATCGTGGCCGGAAACCTTGGCTCGCCGAAACGCATGGAATATACGGTTATCGGGGATGACGTGAACGTAGCTTACAGGCTAACCTCCCTTGCCGAGGCCGGCGAAATTTTGATTAGCAAGCAAACCTATGAATCCATTGAAAATAGAGACGGGCTCAGCGTCGCGGATCGGGGCAAGGTGCCTGTCAAAGGGAAAAAAGTGGAAGTCGGTATTCTTAACGTGCTGAGTTGGGAAGAGGAACGCAATGGGGAAAAGCGCAGCGCCGATGTGTAGAGCATTTTTCCGGTCGCTTGTTTTTTTCTTGGCGGGAATATTCTTGCTGTTACCGTCCTCGTGTGCGCAACTCAAAACGGCCATGGAAAAAGCCGAACAGAAGCTTCGGGGAGCGAACCGACCGGAGCAGACCCTGTTTCAGTCTGAAGCATACATCGTTTACAAGATACGATATGGGGATAGTCCGTCAAACCTCGCGGAGAGATTCCTGGGAGACGGCAACCGATCGTGGGTGATCGAGGACGCCAACAAGGGAACCCCATTTCGAGAGGATCAACTCATTGTAATTCCCCTCAAACTAGAAAATAAGGGAGGATTAAAGCGGGACGGATATCAAGTTGTCCCAATTTTGTCCTATCATCACTTTGCTGAGGAATGCAAGTCCAACCTGTGTATGCCCGTTCGCACATTTCATCAACATCTGAAATATTTAAAGGAAAACGGATACCGGGTTATCACCCTGAACGACCTGCTTGGGTTTTTGAGATATCGACACGCCATCCCGAACAAATCAGTCATAATTACTATCGATGACGGGTATAGCTCTGCTTATCATATTGCCTATCCCGTCCTAAAGCAGTATGGCTTTACGGCGACCTTGTTCGTATATACCGATTATGTGGGGCTGTCGGAAAGCTCGATAACCTGGGATCAGCTCAGGGAGATGAAAGCAAACGGCTTTGAAGTGGGATCTCACACACTGTCCCATGCGGATCTTACCAAGAAAGGGGCCGAGGAGACGGATCCGGCCTATTTGGAACGTATCAAAAAAGAGCTGGTGGTCTCCAAACAAATCATTGACCGGGAAATGCAGCAAAATACCGTGTTTCTGGCTTACCCCTACGGCCGTCACAACGAGACCATATTGCATCTGTCTGATCAGGCGGGCTACAAGATCGGCGTAACCGTAGAGCGGGGCGCAAATCCCTTTTTCGCGGACCCGCTTTTATTGGAGAGGAGCCAGATCCTGAAAACGGATTTAACAAGCTTTGTTACCATGCTTAAAACCTTTAACGAGTTTCCTCTGAATTGAAAAAGCTGCACTTTATCTATATCCTGGCTTTTCTGACATGGGTGCCCGGCTGCGTAAGCCTTGGAACGGGACCTCGCAGCATTTCCGCAGATACGCTTTATCGAGAATATATTCAAAAGGCTGGAGCATATGAAGTCAGCGGAGATCTCGTCGCAGCCCTTGCGCAATATAAACTGGCGATGACCGTGAATCCCTCAGACGAGAGATCTGCCAAACGGGTAAAGAAGCTGGAAATGACGCTGCGTGAGATGGCAGAGAAACATTACAGGGAGGGCATCAAGCTGAACAATGAGGGAAGATACGGACGCGGCCGTCAGCAACTATTAATTGCGTTGCGACTGCGGCCGGATTTTCCGGAAGTTGTACGGATGCTCACTACCCGAAAGCGGGTTCAGATCAAAAGGTACGTCGTGCATACGGTCAAACCGAAAGAGAGCGTCGCCGGACTGGCGAAGATGTATTACGGTGATTCTCAAAAGTTTCCCATCATCGCAAAATACAATGACTTGACTGATGCCACCCAGATCGAAGTCGATCGGAAAATCAAGATTCCGGAAATTGAAGGCATGGAATTTCTGGTGGGCAAAGAAGCCATTGAGACAGAGGCGGTGAGCGCACCTGATTTGGATTTGCCCGACCGGGCCTGGGAAGAATACGCCTCGGAGGAGCGAGAAGAGCCGGTGGATCAGGTGGCCATTTATCGCAATCACGGGATAGAGCTATTCAGGAAAAACGAGTATCAGCTGGCGCTTGTTGAGTTTGTGAAGGTTTTAAATGCGCAGCCCGATGACAGCGCCGCCCTGGCCTATTCTCACAAGTCTCACTATCGAATTGCCATGAAGTATTTCAATGAGAAAGATTATTTGAGGGCCAGGGCACACTTTAAAGCGTCGAACCGGTACCAATCGAATTGTGAGGCGTGCGATCTGTACATAAAAAGATGCGAGGATTTGTACAAAGAGACGCATTACAAAAATGGGATTCAGTATTTTGATCGAGAACGATTATCGGAAGCTATCAGGGAATGGGAATTGGTAAGGCTGATTGATCCGGACTACAAAAAAGTGAATGAGTTTATCGACAAAGCAAAAAAGCTCCAAAAGAAAATAGAGGAATTGAAAGGAACCCGAGAGGGTTAGCAGCAAAAATGTTCCCACGGTAATTTTTCCCCGTTTTCCCTCCGCATTTCAAAGATACCTGCAGCGGGCAAGTCCAATCTGCCGGGTACCCTGTAAAAAAAGGGTATTTTTCCGAGCGCTGCCTCCATTGACATGGGATTCAATGTCCCATATAGTGCGCTTGGGTGTTCCGTTTGTTTTCAAACATACGAAATCAAATTCCCCGCATGAACATAACCGAGGATTTGCCGCAGGAGTTTTGAAATACGGCGAAAGGAGATTTCGATGGATCGCAAACTTACAGCGCTTGAGGTGGTCGGGATGGCGATTCGCAGCGAAGAAGACGCAGCCAGGTTTTATGGCCATATCTCGAAGATGATTGCCAATGAGGTGGTGCGCACTAAATATGAAAACCTGGCCAAAGAGGAAGTGAACCACAAGAAGATGTTGATGGACCTCCAAAAAAAGTTGTCAGGTATGGAGGCGAAATCTCCGAGGATACCGGGCAACCCTGAGACTGCCGAGGGGAGTGCGATTCCGGAGGAAATCACGGATTCCCTCGAGGACCTGCTGAAGCTCGCTATCAAACGTGAAGAAAAAGCGAAAAACTTCTATAGAAAAGCAGCGGCTGAAACAGCGGATCCTTCGGGAGAAAGAATCTTGCACTATCTCGCGGATGTCGAACAGGGCCACGAGCTCATGCTGAAAAAGGAGCTGGAAGCTTACCTTCGAGACGTCGAATGGTACGTACATCAGGAGACTCCGGAGATGGTTCATGCGGGCCCGTAACCTGATGGTTCGCCCGCCGAGCGTCGCCCATTTCAATCGCATCACGTCGCAAGATTCCAAGTGATTTGCCGCCATACGAGTCGTAAAGTCCGACACGAGAGAGACCTCATCTCCATTTAAAGCGATGAGGTCTTTTCTTTCCCGGATGGATTGTAGATGGTTGCAGGAGGGTAGCCATGCGGATGGCAAAGCGCGGCATGAAGATGTACGAATTTGGGACAACCTGGATTCAGTGGAAACAAAGATGGAGGACCCGCGTTGAGTAAAGACAAGAGGGCCGTCTGGGGTTGGGCGATATACGACTGGGCGAATTCTGCGTTTGCAACCACCGTGATGGCGGGTTTTTTCCCGATTTTTTTCAAAAAGTATTGGAGTTTTGGAACAGATGTCACTATGAGCACCGCCCAACTGGGGTTTGGCAACGCCATTGCCAGTTTGCTCGTTGGGATCATGGCGCCGGTTTTGGGTGCCATTGCCGACAAAGGGTCTTCCAGGAAGAAGTTCCTGATTTTCTTTGCCTATTTGGGTGTACTCATGACCGCATCTCTCTTCTTTGTGGAGCAGGGAAAATGGGTATGGGCGATTCTGATCTATGGAATTGGAATGATCGGCTTTTCCGGTGCCAATGTTTTCTACGATTCCCTCCTGCCCTTGGTAGCCGGGGAAAAGGAGATCGATTTTGTTTCGGGCCTGGGTTTTTCAATGGGATATCTCGGCGGCGGGCTGCTATTCCTTTTCAACGTCCTGATGACCTTGATGCCGGAGAGTTTTGGCTTCGCTGATGCCGGTGAGGCGGTACGGTACGCCTTTGTTTCTGTGGCCGTGTGGTGGGGCGTGTTTACCATTTTCACCATTCTCTGGGTCCCGGAAACAAAGACAGCCGCAGGAGCCGTTGGAACCGAAAGTGTGATTGCAGGCGGTTTTCGGCAACTTGCCGAGACATTTAGGAAAATCCGGCATTTGAAAACCGTCTTCCTTTTCCTATTCGCCTATTGGTTTTATATCGACGGCGTCGACACCTTCATTCGTATGGCCGTCGATTACGGTATGAGCCTCGGTTTTGAGTCGAATGATCTGATCGTTGCGCTCCTCATCGTGCAGTTTATCGGGTTTCCTGCCGCACTGGGATTCGGAAAACTCGGTCAAAAGTGGAGCGTGCGTAAGGCCATTTACCTCGCAATTATGGTGTACATGTTTGTCACTGTCTGGGGAGTCATGATGACGAGCAAGCAAGAGTTCTATATTCTTGCCGTCCTTATCGGCATGGTTCAGGGCGGGATTCAAGCCCTTAGTCGTTCTTACTACTCGCGACTGATCCCCATCGAACAGTCGGCCGAATTTTACGGATTTTACAACATGCTGGGTAAATTCGCAGCCATTATGGGTCCGGCCTTAATGGGCACGGTCGGCCTCATTGCCAGACGCTTGATGATGCCGGCAGTCGCCACGCCGGAGCAGGTCCGGCATATTGGACAGCTGGCTGCACGCTGGGGTATCGCGTCTATTTTGCTGTTATTTTTGATCGGTGGAATTCTGTTCTATTTTGTCGACGAACAAAAAGGCAAGATCGAGAAAGTCTATTTTTCAAATGCATAGCCACGTTCGGGAGTTCGCCTGTGTCCGAATCGGTCACGCCCCCCGGTCGTCGTCGTGCAAACCATGCCTCTGCAAATTGCTCTCCGTATGAGTCCCGTAAAATCCGAATTGGTGTTTTGTGTGTCCCCATCATTTTTTGTAAGCGTTCACAGGTTCAGGGTTTCCCGATGAAATCGGGATTCAGGGTTAAGGACAAAGAAGGGATTGAGGACCCGAAATCGTCGTTAAAAATCCTCATTTTCCCAAGTAATTGCCAATTCAGTTCCAAATTTTGGATTCGGCCTGACAAAGCTGACGCTTTTCTCATAAATACGTAACCCAAATGCACTCCGTGGACGAGAATTGAACCTTGAACCCCTGAACCTTTGAACCCGTGAATGGTTACCATTTTTTTTCTCATCGAAGAAACGATCAT
>JAWOGN010000324.1:0-3031 GCA_046496815.1 Desulfatiglandaceae bacterium | reverse complement strand
GGTGGACAGAATGGTCGTGTACGGCGCCAGCACCACGTTGATTCCGTTCAAACCCAAAAGCAAACGCAGGTCATCCAGCGGTTGAAACAGGAGGGGATCACTCGCCGCAATGAAGGAACCTTTGGGCGCAAGTATCGGGACCATCTTGTATTTTTTTAGGAACTGGATGGGAACCCTTGCGGTGAAATCGGTGTTCAAGTCTTCGATGGGTAAGTTCGCCGAAAAAGGCAAGTCGAACTGGATACCGAGGGCCCTCAAGAGATCGGATTCTGAAATGGCTTTTTGTTGGATCAAGATCTCCCCGATCCGCCCTGGTTTCTCCTCCTGAATCCGGAGCGCTTCCTGCAGCACCGCTTCCGAAAGACCGCAGGTTTCAATCAATATTTCACCGATGCGTCGATGGCCCATCCCCGAAACTTTCTCCCCTACTTGGTTTCCGAGTCAGAGGCCCTCACGGGTCCCCGATTGTTCATTTTGATGACGCTGTCTTCGATCCTGTCGATCTGCTCTTTCTTCTCTTCGAACAGTTTGTCGGCTTCCATCGGGTTTTCAACGATATGGGGTGTGAGAAAAAGAAAGAGATTGGTCCGGTCCCCGGATTTGGAAATCGACTTAAAGAGCCAACCCAAACTTGGAATATCCCCGAGGCAGGGAACCTGATATTTGCTCTGAGTCAAGGTTTCGTCGATGAGCCCTCCAAACACAATGGTGTGACCATCCTTCACAATCACCGTGGTCTTGGCCTGTCTTTTCAGCGTGGTGGGAAGCCCGACTTCTTGCTGGTCCACGACCTGCGATACTTCCTGGGAAATCTTCAGCCGTACGAACCGTTCCTGATTGATTTGCGGGGTCACATTGAGGGTCACGCCCACGTCCCTGAATTCATAGGAACTGTAAGCGATGTCCGAGGATGTGAGGTCCTGCCGGGTCAAAAAGGGGATGTTGTCTGCGACGACAATTTCCGCTTCCTCGTTGTCGGTCGTCATGATCTGGGGCGTGGACAGAATGTTTACATCACTTTCGGTCTGCAACGCGTTGATGACCGCGGCGATGGTCGGAAACTGAATTCCGTTGATTGTAATGCTTTCCCCAAGAACTCCCAGGGAAAATCCGCTCGGAGGTCCCTGAAAGGTGGTAATGGGATTGGGGGGGATGGACGCGCCGAAGGTGGCGATATCCCTGCCGTCATAGCTGCCCGTTATATCTCCGGCCTGCCATTGGACGCCAAGCTGGAAGTTCTTTCTCGTGCTGACTTCCATGAGAAGGGCTTCGATGTATACCATTCGGCGAGGGATGTCCAACTTCTTGATCACATCCTCGAGAACGATGTAGTCGGCTTTCCCGGCCGTGATGACCAGCGAGTTGGTGGCGTTGTCCGCGACGATCTGAATCTCCTTGGAAAGCACCGGGGCCTTCCCCTTCTGAGCCTCCTGCTTGGTATCCGAAGGGATGGCCATCAGCACTTGGGCAAGATCTTCGGCATTGGCGTTCTGAAGATAGTAGACCCGGATGTCGCCCTCTCCCCGCGGGGTTTCCTTATCCAGTAATTTGATGAGCTGCCGGATTCGTCGGGTTTCATATTCCGATGCCAGGGTGATCAAGACATTGGTCCGTTCATCCGGGACAATCTTGATGACGGAGTCGAGCGCCTGGGTACCTTTTCTTACCGGTGCCCTGGTCTTCTGAAAAAGTGTCGCCAATGTTTTCGAGACTTGGGACGCATTGGCATACTCGAGCGGGATGATCGAGATCTCCTCGCCGATTCCCTCCACGTCGACGGCATCAACGATTCGCAGTAAGCGCTTGATGTTGGAGAGCACATCCGTGATGATCAACATGCCTGTGGGGGGGTATGAAACGATCACGCTGCTCTTGGATATCAAGGGCGCAAACAGCTTTTTCAGTTCGTTTGGGTCCGCGTACCGGAGCGGGATCAACTGGGTCACCACCTTATCTTCCCTGCTGATCGCTTCCTCCCGGAGTCGTGTTTGGATGTCTTTGGAGCGCGCCGACACCGCCGGGACGATCTTTGTGATGCTTCCCGAAGGCACCGTGGTGTAGCCGTTCACCTCCAGTACCGATTCAAAAACCTTGTAGGCCTCCTTCACCGAAATCTTTTGGGGAGAAATGATCGTCACTTTCCCTTTGACCGCCTTGTCGACAACAAAGTTCTTACCGGTCAGTTCACTGATAAACTTGATTAAAATGGCAATATCGACATTGTCGAAATCAATGGTGACGTAAGGGGTCTCGGGCTTATTTGTTTTCTCAGGGTTTTGCGGAACTTCCACAGGCGCTTTCTCTTGCGTCAGGGTCTCTTCTCTCTGAGCGGGCGGGGGCTGTGTGGCGGCATCGGCAGCGGGTGTCTGCCGGAGGGGTCTCCGGGGTTGCGCTTTGGAGGCCTCCTCAGGAGCCTTCGCTTGGGGCGCACGGGTGCGCGGCGTGGGGGTCCGGGTCTCCTGCTGAGCCGCCTGAGACGTCGACGTCACCCCCTCATCCCCGGCCAAACGAGCGCCCAGCACCGGCGACCTATCTGCGCTTCCCCACAACCCGAAACAGAGGAAAAAAATCAACACCCGCCCCATTCTGCCCGGGATGCGATCCCGGCGAATACGTTTCATCTTCTGTAACGTGTCACTCACGTGATTGCTTCCTGCTTCCGCGTTTCCCGATCCCATCGGGATTCAAGGTTATCTGTGAACGTGAAATTAAACTATATATAATACTATTTCTTAATAATTATTTCAAATCCGGGATGGTTTCGTAAATTTGCCAGATCGGAATCCTTTATCGCCCATTGTTTGACCGAAGGGTTCAGCGTTACGGCCTTCTTGAGTTGAGCAAGGCTTCTCGACACATCCTCCGTCATGGCGTAAACACATGCCAGGTTGTAATGGAGATCCACATGGTCGGGGCTCAGCCGAACGGCCTTTTCAAGGCTTTTCAGCGCTGCCGGGTAATTCTTCTCCTGCATGTAAATGACGGCAAGGTTGTTCAGTGCGTCCACATGACCGGGATCCATGCGAAGGGT
>JAWOGN010000291.1:0-3631 GCA_046496815.1 Desulfatiglandaceae bacterium | reverse complement strand
GCGCGAGTTCATAAATGCCTGTTTATGGATGCGCACTACCTAATCTCCTTCCGATCGGTTTTCCGCCTCTTTTGGCCGTCTTTCTTCAACCGTATATGCGATTCTGATCCGTTCTTTCGATCCTGGAGCCACCTTTAACGATGCGGGACGAAGCGCCAAACTCACGGTGATTTCCCCCGACTTTTCGATGGTATCCAGTCGAGCCTTTTCCGTGTAAAGGGTTGAAAGCTTTTCCAATATGCTGCGCCCGCCTATGACAGTAATTTTCTGCGGATCTATTTTCACATCCGTAAGGGCCAGGGAAAAGTTTAACTTGCCGGTCCAATCCACCTGGATCGGCAGCTCCTTTTTTGCTTGCACGTCAAGGGTTACGTCGACAACGCTGGGTTCAATGGATTTGAGCACCACGCCGGGCGGCAGCTTGATGCTTTCACGGGTGATCGTGAATGAATTTTTACCCACCACCGCCTTGCCGAGATCCAATCTTACCTGAACTTGCTCAGGGCCGAGCGATTTTAGAATCGCACCGGATCCGCCCAACTGGATACGGACGACGTTGGCGGAAGTCTCCAGGATTTCCATTTCAGCGGGGCGGTTCATGTATCCTATCGGTATATCGCGTGTGATAAGGGTATCGGAACCCCGGGTAAAACCAAACCACACCGCGGTTATAAACAAAAAGGCAATGAGACCTGCGGCGGACAGCTCAAGTTTTTGCCGTTTTTGCGAAAACCGCTTTTTTTCCACCTGAAGACCCAGCGCCTCGCCTAAACTCCGAGCAAGTTCATTCTTCCCCTGCACACCCCGCAGTTTTCCCCCTTGGGCCACCACCACTTTTCCTGTTTCCTCGGATACCACGAGGGCCAGTGCATCCGTCCGCTCCGCCAGTCCGGCTGCGGCTCTGTGACGTGTTCCATAATGAGACGGCAGGTCCTTGCGTCGAGACACGGGTAGGATCACCCCGACCTCTGATATCCGGTCCCCTTCAATGATCGCCGCGCCATCATGAACCGGGTTGTCCGGCCAAAATATGCTCAGGATCATCTCTTTGGATAGGACCCCATTCCAAGGAATTCCGCTATGAACCACTTCCTGCAAGTCATCCTTTGCCTTAAAGACGAGTAAGGCACCATGACGTTTGCCGGCCAAATCGAAAACACTTTCCGATATGATTTCCACCGGGGTCTGCACCGCTTTGTGCGGGGACCCCCAAAGGATTGCCCTGAGCGTTTTTGCCTGAAGCACGGAACGGATTTCATTTCTAAAGACGACAATTACGATAATCGCCGCAGCCGCAATAATCCCTTGAAAAGCCCAGCTGGTCAGCACCAAGTTCAACGACACGGCGATCCGTTGAAAAAGCCAAAGTATGGCAATCCCAATCAGAACGCGTAAGACAGTGGTGCCTTTAAACAGAACATACAACCGAAAAAGGATGTAGCTGTTGAATGCGATGTCAATGACATCCGTCCAACGGAGGCTGGAAAGGAAGAGAAAAAAGCTTTTCATGGCATATCAATCGGTGATGCTGAAGCGCAATACGTCCAGGGTATCGTTCGCCTGATCGGTTATGGTTACCCGCCAGGGTCCTTTGTCATATTCGCGGAGCTGAATGGAGCTGTAGGTCGCCCATCTGGGCGGTCGTAAAGACAATTTTTGTTTTGTGATCAGTTCGTCCCTGTAATACCAACTGTGATAAATGGCGGTTTTTTCAGGGACGGGATCAAGGTATGAGAAACAAAATACCCTTCCAATGGATACGGGAAATACAATCGCCGGGTTTGTGGGGGCATAGTCCTTTATTCCTTCACAAATGACTGCGCGACGCAGTGTCAATTTGGCGGAATCCGTGTCGGATTGTTCGGATTGGGAAGTGGGCGCATCCTTCGGCTGGGACAGCGCCTGCGAGGAAAACGCTAAAAGAAGCAGGAAAACTCCGAAATAAATGCCGGCCGGTCTAGATAGTCTTTTCAAGGATGTATGCTCCGTTTCAACAAAAATACGGGTGAGACTGAATGCTTCGCTCCACGATATCACCCAATATGGATGCCGCTTCAATCGTATTGGCAGTATCATATAATTTATGAGTTGATTTACTCAAGAGACTATCTGAATCCCGACAGCGGGGAGCGCATATTCTTCTTGCAAGTCGCCGGATACTAAAGTAGTAATTATTAAACCAGAAAAAATTCGCCATATAAATTGACCCTCCTTGTACCGCAATGAAGACCATGAGGCAAAAATGAAGATATTACTTATCTATCCCGAGTTTCCCGACACCTTCTGGAGTTTCAAGCACGCATTGCGGTTCATTCGCAAGAAGTCATCCTCACCGCCGCTGGGCTTGCTGACGGTTGCGGCAATGCTGCCGTCACATTGGGAAAAGCGCTTGGTGGACCTTGATGTGACAAAACTCAGCGATGAAGACCTTGCTTGGGCGGATTATGTCTTTATCAGTGCCATGGCGGTACAAAGAGAATCGGCAGCCCAGGTTATTTCCAGGTGCAACCGCAAGGCCGTGAAAATTGTCGCCGGCGGCCCCCTTTTTACCGGCGAATACGAACAGTTTGAAACGGTCGATCATTTTGTATTGAATGAAGCGGAGGTCACGCTTCCCCTTTTTCTGAAGGATCTGCAAAAAGGTCAGGCCAAAAGGATTTACATCACCTCGGAGTTTCCCGATATCCGGGACACACCGGTCCCCCTGTGGGATTTAATCGATTTGAAGCGCTACGCGTCCATGAGCATCCAGTTTTCCCGCGGCTGCCCATACAACTGCGAATTCTGCAATATTACCGCTCTGTTTGGTCATCGACCCCGCATCAAAACCGCCGAACAGATCATAGCCGAATTGGATGCCCTCTATGACCGCGGCTGGCGTGGTGGCGTTTTCTTCGTGGATGACAATTTCATTGGAAACAAGAAAAGTCTGAAAACCGAGTTGTTACCGGCATTGATTCAATGGCAAGAGAACAAAAGAGGGATCACATTCAATACGGAGGTTTCCATCAATCTGGTGGATGACGCCGAATTGATGAAACTCATGGTTGAGGCGGGATTCGATCAGGTGTTCATCGGGATTGAAACGCCGGATGAAGGCAGCCTCGCGGAGTGCAACAAACGCCAGAACAAAAATCGCAACCTGGTGGAGGATGTGAAGCGTATTCAGCGAACCGGCCTGCAAGTCCAGGGCGGGTTTATCGTGGGCTTCGACAATGACACTCCCTCCATTTTTCAGCGGCAGATTGATTTTATCCAGAAAAGCGGAATCGTAACGGCGATGGTGGGTCTTCTGCAGGCACCCCCCGGAACCCGGCTTTACGAGCGCCTGAAATTGGAAGGGCGGCTTTGCGGTCCGATGACGGGCGACAACGTGAACGGGACGACCAACATTGTTCCAAAAATGAACCTGGATGTTCTTTGCGAGGGCTACAAGGAAATCCTCGAAAACATTTACGCTCCCGAGTATTACTATCAACGGCTGAAGACCTTTTTGCGGGAATACAAAGCACCGAGTATCAAGCCCTCCATAGACTTTCAGCACATCCTGGCGTTCTTTCGTTCCACCTTTTACCTCGGCATTATCGGCAAGGAACGCATCCATTACTGGAAGCTGCTGGTATGGACACGC
>JAWOGN010000279.1:0-12503 GCA_046496815.1 Desulfatiglandaceae bacterium | reverse complement strand
AAGCCCCGTCGCACGTTTCAACGGCCCAACTCCCTTTTGGCGCGGGCGATGCTTTGCTTCACCATGTCCGGCCCGGTTCCCCCGGGCATGTTCCTTCGCTTGAGCGACAGCGCCGGGTCGAGCCACGCGTACACATCGTTTTCAACCGGTTCTGCAAATTGTTTCATCTCTTCGATCGACAGTTCATGCAGTTCCTTTTCCTGATCCAGCGCAAACCGCACCATCTTCCCCACCACCGCATGGGCTTCTCGAAAGGTCACCCCTTTTTTGACAAGGTAGTCTGCAAGGTCCGTCGCCACCAAAAACCCGTTTTCCGCGCAGTCCTTCATCCGTTCGCCGTTGAAAGAAAGCTCCCCGAGCAATTGACTCATGACTTCCAGGCACGCTTCAACCGTGTCCACGGTGTCAAACAGCGCCTCCTTGTCTTCCTGCATGTCCTTGTTGTACGTCAGCGGAAGCCCCTTCAGGGTGGTTAAAAGCGACATCAGGTGACCATATGCGCGGCCCGTCTTTCCCCGGATGAGTTCCGGAACATCGGGGTTTTTCTTTTGCGGCATGATGCTGCTTCCCGTACAAAACGCCTCGGAAATGCTCACAAAGCCGAACTCCCGGCTCGACCAGAGAATGAGTTCTTCACTCAGCCGGCTGAGGTGCATCATCAGAACGGCGGCGGCAAACAGGAAATCCAAAACAAAATCGCGGTCGCTGACCGCATCCATGCTGTTTTCTGAGACACGGTCAAAGCCCAGCGTCTCGGCCACCATATCCCGGTCCAGCGGGAATGTGGATCCGGCCAGCGCGGCGCTGCCCAGCGGAAGGACGTTCACGCGGGTGAGACACTGTTCAAATCGCTCCCGGTCCCGCTTCAGCATCTCAAAATAGGCGAGCAAATGGTGGGCCAGCAGGACCGGCTGTGCGCGCTGCAAATGCGTGTAACCGGGCATCATCACATCGGAATGCGTCTCCGCCGCACTTACCAGCGCCGATTGGGTTTCTTTGATCAAACCCAGGGTGCGGTGAATCGCCTCCCGTTCATACAGCCGCAGGTCCAGCGCCACCTGATCGTTTCGACTTCTGCCGGTGTGGATTTTCTCGCCCGGCGCGCCGATCTTCTCCACCAGCGCCTTTTCCACCAGGCTGTGAATGTCCTCGTAATCTTTATCCGGCGGAAAGCCCCCCTGTTCCAGTTCGCGCTTAATTTCTCCCAGCGCGGCGAGGATCTGTGCGGCCTCCTCCTCCGGGATGATCTTCCGCTTCGCCAGCATCCGGCAATGGGCGATGCTGCCCTCGATATCCTGGGCATACAGACGGCAATCGAATCCGATGGAGGCATTGAATCGATTGACCAGTTCAGCTGGTTCTTCCCGAAAGCGTCCGCCCCAAACCTTCTGCGTCATCCGTCACACCCTTCCATCAACCGGTCTTGCGGTTCTGTTCCAGGAGTTTCGCGATCTTAAGTCTCAACCCACTCAGTCGAATGAACCCCTCCGCGTCCTTTTGATTGTATACGGCATCCGACTCGAACGTCGCGAAATGGGAATCGTAGAGTGAGGCATCCGATTTTCGCCCGACGACGATGCAGTTGCCCTTGTAGAGCTTCAGCCGGACACGACCGCTCACATGCTTCTGGGCTTCATCGATCAAAGCTTGAAGCATTTCCCGTTCCGGGGCATACCAGTACCCGTAATAGATCATCTCCGCGTAGCGGGGGACCAAACTGTCCCGCGTGTGCATCACCTCTCTATCGAGGGTGATGGATTCCATGGCCATGTGCGCCTGTCTGAGGATCGTGCCGCCCGGGGTCTCGTAAACGCCCCGTGATTTCATACCCACGTAGCGATTCTCCACCATGTCGACGCGACCGATCCCGTTTTTGCCGCCCACCGCGTTCAAATGGGCCAGGAGTCGCGCCGGGCTCATGGGGTGTCCGTCCACGGCAACAGGATTTCCCGCGTTAAACTCGATCTCGATATAGGTGGCTTCATCGGGCGCCTGTTCCGGAGCGCGGGACATGACAAAAATATCCTCCGGGGGCTCGCGCCAGGTGTCTTCGAGAATGCCCCCTTCAAAGCTGATGTGCAACAGGTTTCGATCCGTGGAATAAGGCTTTTCCTTGGTCACCGGCACCGGGATATCTCTGGAACGCGCATAATCCATGAGGTCTTCCCGGCCTTTGAATTGCCAGATCCGCCAGGGCGCAATGATCTTGAGGCTCGGTTCCAAGGCCATATAGGCCAGCTCAAACCGTACCTGGTCGTTTCCTTTTCCCGTGGCGCCGTGGCAGACGGCGTCGGCGCCGGTTTTTTTCGCCGCTTCCACCTGCCCCCGGGCGATCAGCGGTCTGGCGAGCGACGTGCCCAGCAGGTAGGTGGATTCATAAATGGCGTTGGCCCGGAGGGCCGGCCACACAAAGTCTCGAACAAACTCCTCCTTCAAGTCATCCACAAGCACTTCAGCCGCCCCTGTTTTGAGGGCTTTTTCCCGGATACCGTCCACCTCGTCCCCCTGGCCCACATCGGCGGCATAGGCAACCACCGGGCACCCATAGGTTTCCTGAAGCCATTTGAGAATGACGGACGTATCGAGTCCTCCGGAATAAGCCAAAACGATTTTTTCGATTTTTTCGCTCAAAATATTTCCCCCTCTCGTTTAGCTCAGCAGCCACTCGAGCAGCGCCTGATGCAGATGCATCTTGTTTTCCGCCTGCTCAAAAATTACGTCCGCGAACTTCTCCAACACCGCGTCGGAAATCTCCTCCCCCCGATGGGCCGGAAGGCAATGCAAGACCAATACATCCGCACGTCCCAGTTCCACCAAGGCGTCATTGACCTGAAAGCCCTTGAAATCCCGGAGCCGCTGCTGTCTTTCCGCATCCTGACCCATGCTCGCCCACACATCCGTATTGATGACATCCGCGCCGCGGGCGGCCTCGGCCGGATCCTCCACCACCCGGATATTCCCTCCCGCCCCGTCCAGCACCGCCGGTTTGGGACGATAGCCCGGAGGGCAGGCCAGCACCAACTCAAAGCCCAGGATGCCGGCGGCGTTGATCCATGAGTGCGCCATGTTGTTTCCATCCCCGATCCAGGCCGCCTTGATACCCTCGACCGCCCCTTTTCTTTCCTTGACGGTCATCAGGTCGCTCAACACCTGGCAGGGATGGTACATATCCGTCAGCGCGTTGATCACCGGGATGTCGGCCCATTTCGCCATGTCTTCAATGAGTTCCTGGGAAAACGTCCGGATTGCCAGCGCATCCACATACCGGGACAACACCCGGGCCGTATCCCGGACCGGCTCGCCTCTGGACGACTGGGTGTCGCCTTTGCTCAGGAAGATGGTTTGCCCGCCGAGCCTGAACATCGCGCTCTCGAAGGAGACGCGTGTCCGTGTGGACGCTTTGTCAAAGAGGAGCCCCAACGTGAAACCGGTGAGCGGTCCGTTTGTCGCTCTGCCCGCATTTTTCATCTTCAGGCCTTTATCCAAAAGATTCAAAATCTCATCCCGCTTCAAATCTTTGATGCTCAAGAAATCTCTTTTCATAACCAATCCGCCTTCCGATTAAGTGATGTCTTCCAGTGCCTGGTCCAGGGCGGCGACCAGCGCGTCGATCTCCACTCTGCCCACCACCAGCGGAGGCACAAAACGAAGCACGGTTTCCTGGGTGCAATTGATGAGGAAGCCCGCTTCCATGAGGGCCTTCACGACCGGAGCGCCGGGCCGATCCATTTCCACGCCGAGAATAAGACCCAATCCTCTCACGCTCCGGATGAAGGGGTATTTCGCGGCAAGGGCCTCAAGCCTTTCCTTGAAGTACGCGCCCACGACCCGGCAGTGGTCGATCCACCCCTCCTCCACAAGACTCGTCAAAACCGCCTTCGCAACAGCCGTCACCAAGGGCGTTCCGCCAAAGGTCGTCGCGTGGCTTCCGGGGCCGAAGGCTTTGTTCAATGCTTCCGTCGCGAGCATGGCACCGACGGGCAACCCGTTTCCCAGGGCTTTGGCCAGGGTCATGATGTCGGGGGTAACGTCGGCGTGTTCGTGAGCGAAAAGCTTCCCCGTCCGCCCCATCCCCACCTGAACCTCATCGAAGATCAAAAGCGCTCCCCGCTCCCGGCACACCGCTTTCACCCCTTTCAGATAATCGGGACCCGGCACGACAACGCCCCCCTCTCCCTGGATGGGTTCCAGCATCACCGCACATACCGATTCATCCACGGCCTTCTCCAGGCTTTCCAGATCGTTGAAAGGCACAAATTTGAACCCTTGCAGCAACGGATCGTATCCTGTACGGACCTTTTTCTGGCCCGTCGCTGAAATCGTGGCCATGGTGCGGCCGTGGAAGGAATCCTCCATGGAGATAATGATGTGCCGTTCCGCGCCGAGATTTTCATTCGCGTAGCGCCGCGCGAGTTTGATGGCGGCCTCGTTGGCCTCGGCGCCGCTGTTACAGAAAAACACGCGATCCGCAAAACTGTGTTCCACCAGAAGACGTGCCAGTTCAATCTGAGGGAGGGTGTAATACAGATTGGAAACATGCACCAGCACCTTGGATTGCGCTTCAAGGGCTCGGCTCACGACCGGTGAGCTGTGCCCCAGGGCGCACACCGCGATGCCCCCCACAAAATCCAGGTACGCCTTCCCGGTCTCATCCCACACCTGGCAGCCCTCTCCCCGAACCAGGGTAACCGGAAACCGGGCATAGGTTTGAAACATGTATTTGTCCGCCAGGGCCATGGTTGTTTCAGTCTGTGGTGTGTCGTTCATCGCTTGTTCTTTGTCCTATCGTAACCGTTCAGGGGTTCAAAGGTTCAGGGGTTCAAAGGTTCAGGGGTTCAAGGTTCTGGGTTCCAGTTTCAAGGTTCAAAGGTTATGGTTCTGAACGGGCACTGCCATAGGCGTCTCTCGATATCTGAAGTGCGAGCCCGCGTTTTTCGAGTTTCTATTCACCGCCCGATCACCCCAACTGAAGACCCCGTTCTACATAGGGCGAAGGGTGTGGAGGTCTTTTGAAGGTCCGCTGTCAAAGTGAGCCGGCAACACACGATGCGGTGACCCCAGATCTGGGGTTCCCTGTGCCTGGACGCCTGGTGTTTCGTCCCGCTGATTCATTGAACCCCGGATATGGGGTCACATTTCCGGTCAGGTTTAGAGCGGGCCTTCAAAAGACCTCCACGCCCGAAGCCGGCCGCTCCTTCACCGCCATCAAGGCACAATCTCAGTGCCCACACCGCCTTTGGTAAAGACCTCGAGCAGTATCGCGTGGTCCGTTCGACCGTCGATGATGTGCGTTTTTCTCACCCCGCCTCTCAAAGCGTCCACACAACACCCAACCTTGAGTATCATCCCCCCGCTGATGGTCCCATCATCTATCAACGCCTCCACCGCTTTCATTTTGAGGCTTGAGATCAGCGTATCATCCTTGGACAGCAACCCTTCCGTATCGGTCAGGAGGATCAGTTTCCGTGCATTCAGCGCGGCCGCAATGCGGCCGGCCACCAGGTCCGCATTGATGTTGTAAGTCTCGCCCTCCGTGCCCGCACCGACGGGGGCGATAATGGGAATGAACCCGTTTTCGATCAGGCTCGCGGTGACCCGCGTATCCACCGCGGTGATCTTTCCCACCATACCGATGTCGATGATCTCCGGGGGCTGATCCGCGCCTTTGTCTTTCATATACTTCATTTTTTCGGCCGTAATCAGGCGCCCGTCCTTACCGGAGAGTCCGACGGCGTGACCGCCGTTTCGATTGATGAGGGTTACGATTTCCTTGTTCACCTTTCCCACCAGGACCATCTCAACCACATCCATGGTCTGTTTGTCCGTAACCCGCATGCCATCCACAAACTCCGTCTTGATGGAGAGCCGTTTCAACAAATCGCCGATCTGTGGGCCTCCGCCATGCACGACAATGGGATTCATCCCCACATATTTCATCAGAATAACGTCGAGAGCGAAATCCCTCTTGAGCCGCTCGTCAACCATGGCATGCCCGCCGTACTTTACCACGATGGTGGCGCCGTTGAATCGCCGGATATACGGGAGGGCTTCGATCAGAACCTTGGCCCGTTCGGGTTGGGTGATCATAGAATGTACCTGCTCAGATTTTCATCTTCCAGAATGTCACTCAGCTTCTCCGAAACATAGGCCTTGGTAATGGGCACGGATTTTTCCGTCATATCCGGCGCGTCGTAGGATATTTCATCCAGCAGCTTTTCCATGACCGTGTGAAGACGGCGGGCGCCGATATTCTCCGTGCGGTCGTTCACCTTGCTGGCCATGTCCGCAATTTCCCGTACGGCCGGCGCTTCAAAGACGACTTCCACGCCTTCGGTGGCAAGCAAGGCTTCATATTGGGTGATGAGGGCATTTTTCGGTTCGGTTAGAATCCGCACAAAGTCCTCCATGGACAGCGAATCCAGCTCCACCCGGATGGGAAATCTTCCCTGCAATTCCGGCAAAAGGTCGGAGGGCTTGCTCACATTGAACGCGCCTGCGGCGATGAACAGAATGTGGTCGGTCTTCACCATCCCGTACTTGGTGATGACCGTAGAGCCCTCCACAATGGGCAGAAGGTCCCGCTGAACCCCCTCGCGGGACACGTCCGGGCCGTGCGTGGATTGAGAGCCTGCGACCTTGTCGAGCTCATCCAGGAAGATAATCCCGTTTTGCTCGGTCATCCGGATCGCACTTTCGACGACCTTGTCCATGTCAATGAGCTTTTGCGACTCCTCCTGGAACAAAATTTCCATGGCTTCCGGAATCTTCACGCGCCGCTTCTTTTTCCTGGGTGGGAAAATATTTCCAAAGACTTCCTTGACGTTGAATTCCATCTCTTCCAGGCCCGCCCCGGAGAAAATCTCCACCATGGGAATACTCGAGTTCGAGACCTCCAACTCCACATACCGCTCGTCCAGTTTGCCCTTTCTCAACAATCGTCGCAGTTTCTCGCGGGTGGAAGCAGTTCCGGTTTTCTCCACTTTTACCACTTCCAGAATCTTTTCTTTCTCTCCCTCTTCCTCACCTTGCGTCTCTTGCCGCTTTCTCGGGAGCAGCGTGTCAAGCAATCGCTCTTCCGCCAGCTCACGGGCTTTCTGCTTTACCGCCTCCTGTTCCTGTTTCTTGGTCAGGTTGACGGCCAGTTCCGTGAGGTCCCTCACGATCGATTCCACGTCACGGCCCACATAGCCGACTTCCGTGAACTTCGTCGCCTCCACCTTGAGGAACGGGGAGTTGGCAAGGCGGGCCAGACGCCTTGCAATCTCGGTTTTTCCCACACCGGTGGGCCCGATCATGATGATGTTTTTGGGGGCGATTTCATCTCTCAGCTCCCGAGGGACTTGCTGGCGTCTCCACCGGTTCCTCAGCGCAATTGCCACGGAACGTTTTGCCGGATCCTGTCCGATAATATATTTGTCCAACTCCGAGACGATTTCCCGGGGCGTCAGCACTTTCGTAAGATAGTTTTTTTCGGTGTCTTCATTTCCCATAACTGCCTCTAAGAACGCTCTGAAACGCATTCGTTGGGTTCGAGTTCCTGGACAACCAGTTGCTCGTTGGTGTAAACGCAAATGGAGGCTGCGATCTTCATGCTCTCCCGGACAATTGCAGCGGCGTCCAATTCCGAATGGGCGAGCAGGGCGCGGGCGGCGGCAAGCGCAAAGGGTCCTCCGGACCCGATGGCCGCAACCGATTCATCCGGTTCAATGACATCGCCCGTGCCGGAGATGATCAAAATGTGCTCCCTGTCCATGGCAAGCAGCAACGCTTCCAGCCTTCTGAGGATCTTGTCGGTTCTCCAGTCTTTGGCCAATTCCACGGCCGCCCGGGTAAGATTCCCGGCGTGGGTCTCCAGCTTTGCTTCCAGCCGCTCAAACAGATTGAATGCATCCGCCGCGGCCCCGGCAAATCCCACCAGGACCTGATCTCTATACATATAGCGAACTTTGGTGGCCTTTTGCTTCATGATGGTTTCTCCCAGGCTCACCTGACCGTCCCCGGCCATCACGGACTTGCCGTCTTTAATCACGGCAAGGATCGTGGTGGCGCGTATGGGTCCGTTTCCATGAGGGTGCATCTGCATGTACTCCTTCCTCCGTTTTGTCGGTCGTCCCCGGTTTGAGGCTCACCGGCTCCGTGGATGCGCCTTGTCATACACTTCCATCAGTCGGTCCAAGCTCACATGGGTGTATTTCTGGGTGGTTGAAAGGCTTTCATGCCCGAGAAGTTCCTGCACCGATCGAAGATCCGCGCCTCCGTCCAACAGATGGGTGGCAAAAGAATGCCGCATGGAGTGCGGGCTGATCTCAGCGGGAAGTCCGCTTTCGGTTGCATATCGCTTGACGATTCTACCGATGCTTCGCGCCGAGAGTGCACTTCCGCGAAAATTGATAAAAAGAGGCGCTTCCGGGGAATCTCCCATCGGCTTCTTTCTCAGGAACCGAACCGCCTCCAAGTATGCTCTCAGTGCGCGGATGGCTTTTCTCCCGATGGGGACGATTCGTTCCTTATCTCCCTTACCGATCACCCTGACCAAACGCTCTTCAAAATCCACGCCGTCTATTTTGAGGGTCACCAGCTCACTCACCCGCAATCCGCAGGAGTAAAGGACTTCCAGGATCGCCAGATCCCTCAATCCGAGCGCTTTTTCTCTCTCAGGTCTTTCCAGAAGCCTAAACACGTCATCGACCGGAAGGTAGCTCGGAATGTATTTTTCCAACTTCGGGGTCATCACATCCGCCGCGGGATTTTCTGTGCTGACGCCGGTCCGCTCCAAAAAAAGAAAAAACGAACGCAGCGCGGACAGCTTGCGGGCGATGGTGGAACGTTTAAAGCGCCGATGCAGACTTCCCAGGTACTCCCGCACGGTTCGAGAATCAATCGCGCCGAAATCCGACCCGGAAATCTCTGGTCCCGACCGGCGGTTTCCGGACGTCAGGAATTCTGAAAACTGCCGCAGATCGACCCGATAGTTTCTGATGGTATGCGGGGAGTACCCTTTCCGGCTCCCCAAGTAATCAACAAATTGGTTGATGCGCTCGGCAAGTTCCACAACGACCCTGTCCGGATTGCGTGTTGAGATCTGTTTTTATTTCGTGTTATTTAAAAAGTGATGAGTTTAACATTTGTACTGCAATTGGCAATCAAAAAATGCTTTTGTATATTCCGGTGTTGACTTTCGATTGGCAGTTTATATATATTCACCGATTAGAAAATCACAGGTCTTGTTTTTCATCCCACAGGAAACTCCTTGCCGCCCCGGTGCGGATTCAAAGCAACCGGGACTGCAAGCATACGATTCAGATACTTCACAGCATGATGATCCCTGCCGATGATGTATTTCTAGTAGGCGATGTCTCATTCCTTCCTGCGGAATCAGTTCAAAACAGACGGATCGGGAGAGGAGTTTACTCATGGAAAAAAAAGCGGAACAGTTGAGAAATGTGGCCCTGATCGCGCATGGCGGTTCGGGCAAGACTTCCCTGGCAGAGGCCATTCTCTTCAATGGAAAAGCCACTTCCAGACTCGGCAAAGTGGATGACGGCACATCGAATCTGGATTTTGAACCGGAAGAAATCAAAAGAAAAATTACCATCAGCACCGCCTTTCATCACTGCAGTTGGAAAAAGAGCTTCATCAACCTCATCGACACGCCGGGAGACGACAACTTCCTGTCGGACACCAAAGCCTCACTTCAGGCGGCGGACGGCGTGATTGTGGTCATTGACGCCACCGACGGCGTAAAAATCGGAACGGAGAAGGTGTGGGCCTTTGCCGATGAACTCAAGCTGCCCAGAATTATTTTCATTAACAAAATAGACAAAGAGCGGTCCGATTTTTTCAAAGTTCTGGAAGAAAGCGCCCGGACATTCGACCTGAAACCCACCCCGGCATTTCTCCCCATCGGCGCCGAGGACGCTTTTGAGGGATTGGTTGACCTGATCAAAATGAAGGCCTACCGGTACAAAAAAGACGGCAGTGGGAAATTTGAAACCACCGACGTTCCGGGCGATATGCAGGAAATTGCCAATGAATGGCGTGAAAGAATCATCGAAAATATTGTCGAAGCGAACGACGCGCTGATGGAAAAATATTTGGAAGGGGAAGAACTTACCGCCAAGGAGATTGAGGAGACCTTTGCCCGGGGCGTCGGATCGGGAATGCTGGTCCCTGCAGTCGGCGGGTCCGCTACTTTGAATGTGGGTATCCCTCAGTTGATGGACCTGATCGTCCAAGCCCTCCCATCGCCACTTGAAAGAGCAGGCAAGCAAGGAACCAAACCGGGCTCGGAAACGCCGGTAATGGTTCCCCCTTCGGCGGATGCACCCCTGTCCGCCCTGGTATTTAAAACCATCGCCGATCCTTTTGCCGGCAAGCTGACCCTTTTCAGGGTGTTTTCGGGCACCATTCAGTCCGACCTGACACTCTACAATGCGAATAAAGGCGTCAAGGAGAAATTCGGGCAGCTTCTGGCCATGGAAGGCAAAAAGCAGCAGGCTTTGGAAACGGCCGGGCCCGGAGATATCGTCGCCATTGCCAAGCTCAAGGAGACATCTACCGGTGACACCCTCTGCTCCCCGAATGATCCCATCCTTTACAAACCGACGGATCCGTTGCCTCCCGTCATATCTTACGCGGTTGAGGCAAAAGTGAAAGGCAGTGAGGACAAGGTCTTCACCTCTTTGGCCAGACTCCTGGAAGAGGACCCGACCCTTAAGCTCGAGAGAGACCAGTCCACCTCCGAGATCGTTCTTTCCGGAACCGGCCAGATACATCTCGAAACCACCTGCGAAAGACTGAAACGCAAATTCGGCGTGGAGGTGAACCTGAATCCTGTGAAGGTGCCCTACCGAGAGACCATTAAGAAACCTGTTCAACATGTCATTTATCGGCACAAAAAGCAGACCGGGGGCAGGGGTCAATTTGCCGAGGTGCACTTTGATGTGACCCCGTTGGAAAAGGATGAAGGGTTTGTCTTTGATGAGGCTCTGACAGGAATGAACGTGCCGAGAAATTTCGTGCCCGCTGTTGAAAAGGGACTCCATGAAGCACTCGTGAGCGGCACACTCGCCGGCTACCCCATCGTTGATTTAAAGGTTCGCTTTTTCGATGGAAAATCTCATGATGTGGATTCTTCCGAAATGGCTTTCAAAATCGCCGCCAGCATGTGTCTGAAAAAAGCGATTCAAGAGGCCAATCCAACCCTCCTGGAGCCCATCATGAAGATGGAGATCACCGTTCCCGAGGAAGTTATGGGGGATGTCATGGGCGATCTGAACGGTCGTCGCGGGCGGGTTATCGGGATGGACAGCCAAGGCAAGTACCAGGTCATCAAGGCTCAAGTCCCGATGGCCGAAGTTTTGCAATATTCGCTGGACCTGAATTCGATAACGGGTGGCAGGGGGACATTCCACATGGAGCACTCCCATTACGAGGAGGTGCCTGCCCAGCTGGCGGAAAAGGTCATCGCCGCTTCAGGAAATAAGGAATAGGGCGACATCGTTTCCATGGAATCACAGTTTAAGACCGGAGTGCTGACGATCAGCTGTAAGGGATCTCAAGGTCTGAGAGCGGACGAAAGCGGTGAAATCGCCGCCCGGATGCTCGCGGAACACGGGTATCCCGTCGTCAAGAAAGGCATCGTTCCCGATGATATTCAACGCATTGAAGATACGCTCGTGGATTGGGTAGATCACGAACAGCTTGCGTTGATCGTCACATCGGGGGGAACCGGGCTCAGCCCCACCGATGTCACCCCCCAAGCCATGGCAAAGCTCATCGATTACGAGGTCCCCGGCATGGCGGAGGCCATGCGGGCCGCCAGCCTGAAGAAGACCCCCCACGCCATGATATCCCGGGCCGTCTCGGGTGTCCGGAAGACCTCTCTCATCGTCAATCTTCCCGGAAGCCCGGGGGGTGTCAAGGACAACCTCTCCGTGGTTTTGCCGGCACTTCATCACGCCCTTTTAAAACTGGCCGGGGACCCTTCGGACTGCGCCGCGTAAAAATCCACGTCCGGAAGGACTGGCCTGGGTCTAAGCCCAGAGAGCATGATTTGCGAGTGACGCGTCGCCGAAATCCGAAATACGAATATCGAAATACGAAACAAATTCGAACCACAAATGTCCCAATGACAAAAACAAAACCGGATAACATATGCTTATTGTTTGATAGTCTCTTAAAAAGTCGGAAATCACCTTTCTCCGTCATTCCGGTGTAGACCGGAATCCAGTTTTTTTAATTACTTAAGGAGGAGCTGGACCTCCGTTCGAAGATCCCGCATTCATCGGGATTTTCAACGGGGTGACGACTTTTTATGATTTCATCTCGTTTGGGTCATTGCAGTTTTTGTCATTGCAGTTTTTGTCATTGTGTATTGTTTCGGATTTCGAGTTTCGTGCTTCGAATTTAAACCCGCTTCACTTCCTATTCGACAATTTCCCCTGCCAGCAGGCTGTGAAGTGCTTCATCCGAATATCCGAGTTCCTTCAAAATCACACGTG
>JAWOGN010000197.1:0-8053 GCA_046496815.1 Desulfatiglandaceae bacterium | reverse complement strand
ATTCCCTAAAGGAAGCCTGCCTCAAATGCTTTGCCTCATTGTTCACCGACCGAGCCATATCCTATCGTATAGACAACAACTTTGACCACTTCAAGGTCGGCCTTTCGATTGGTGTTATGAAGATGGTGCGTTCAGACCTGGCCACGAGCGGTGTGATGTTTACCCTAGACACAGAGACAGGCTTCCGGGATGTGGTCTTTATCACCGGGTCCTATGGGTTGGGGGAAAACATTGTTCAGGGAGCGGTGAATCCTGATGAATGCTATGTCTTTAAGCCGACTTTCAACCAAGGATACAATGCCATAATCAGAAAGAGTATTGGAAACAAAGAGTTGAAAATGATTTATGGCCGTGGCGACTCAAAAGTATTGACACGAAATGTCCCGGTACCTGAGGTCGACAGTAGACGATTCTGTATGACTGATGAGGACATCCTGACATTGGCCGGCTATGCGATCGCCATTGAAAACCACTATTCAAAAAAGGCGCAGGTAAAGCGGCCCATGGACATTGAATGGGCGAAAGACGGCCTAACTGGAGAATTGCTTATCGTTCAGGCCAGGCCTGAAACAGTTCAGTCTCAAAGGGCCATGGATGTGCTTGAGACTTACTGCTTGGATGCGAAGAGACCCATATTGTCAACGGGTCGGAGTGTGGGAGAAAAGATTGCGTCGGGCAAAGCCCATATCATCCCGGATGTGGCCCATCTTTCTGAATTTAGACCGGGAGAGGTCCTTGTCGCCGATACCACCACACCCGATTGGGAACCTGTAATGAAAACGGCTGCAGCTATTGTCACAAATAGAGGTGGAAGGACCTGCCATGCAGCCATTGTCAGCCGTGAACTGGGCATTCCTGCCGTGGTGGGCACAGAGGACGCCACAGAGAAAATTCGTACTACGCAGGAGGTGACGGTCAGTTGTGCAGAGGGTGACGCGGGGATCGTATATGATGGAGTTCTGCCCTTTCATGTGGAAAGACTCAGCCTCAATGATTTGAAGCGCCCCAAAACAAAAATCATGATGAACCTTGGGAATCCTGAAGAGGCATTTTCTCTATCGATGATTCCCAATGACGGTGTCGGTCTGGCACGGATGGAATTTATTATCAACAGTTACATAAAGGTTCATCCCATGGCTCTGTTGCATCCGGAGAAAGTTCTGGATCCGGAGGTGAAGAAACGAATAAATGAACTTACATCCGGTTATGAGAATAATGCGAGCTATTTCGTGGAGAAACTGGCTCAGGGGGTGGGGACAATCGCGGCGGCCTTTTACCCGAAGCCGGTGATCGTGCGAATGAGCGATTTTAAAACCAATGAATATGCGAGCCTCATGGGCGGCGCGTATTTCGAACCGAAAGAAGACAACCCCATGCTGGGTTTCCGCGGGGCCTCCCGATACTATGATGCGCGTTATCGGGAAGGCTTTAAGCTTGAGTGCAAGGCCATGAAACGGGTGCGGAATGAGATGGGGTTAATTAATCTTATCGTCATGATTCCTTTTTGCCGGCGGGTGCATGAAGGTGAAAAAGTTCTGGCTGAGATGGCCAAAAACGGTCTGAAACAAGGGGAAAATGGCCTTGAAGTGTATATGATGTGTGAAATTCCCAACAACGTCATGCTGATTGATGCGTTCAGCAAGTTATTTGACGGCTTTTCAATCGGTTCCAATGACTTAACACAACTCACCCTGGGGGTTGACCGCGATTCAGAACTGGTGGCCCATGAATTCGATGAGCGGGACCCTGGCGTGATGAAGGTGGTTTCCATGGCCGTTCAGGGCGCCAAGCGAAACCATCGCCACAGTGGTCTATGCGGACAGGCGCCGAGTGATTATCCGGAGTTTGCGGAGTTCTTGGTGAAAGAAGGAATAGATTCCATGTCTCTCAACCCTGATTCAGTTATGAAAATTACGCTCAAGGTGACGGAGATGGAAAAGGAGCTTTTGTTTGATCGCCTTTGAGAAAAGGAACAAGAAATGAAATATGCAATACGATGGAACAGATCCCGATAAGCGCTGAGCTGGCAAGAAAACCGAAGTGCAGGAACGGAAGTGAAAACCTGTTCAGAGAGAATTTATGTTATTCGTGCGATTCAGCATTCACCGGAGAAGGACAATGGAAAATAGTTTCTGGACCGCCCTAGGAGCGAGTTTTCTTGCAGCGCTGGTCACCTCTGTAGGCATCTATGTTATTCGTCATTTCGAGCGATGGGGCCGCGAGAACAGCATCTATTTCATTTGCTTCGCTGCCGGAGTTTTGATTTCAGTTTCATTTTTGCACATTATCCCCAAGGCCTTTTCGATGAATGGAAATGCTCCCATTTATCTGTTCGCCGGATATATCAGCCTTCACGTGTTTAATCGGTTCATCAATGCCTTTGTCTGCGACAAGAGCTCTGATGAGCACTACGCGATCGGCCTCGTTCCCATGTTTGGTATCGGATTTCATTCTTTTATTGATGGCTTTATTTACTCCATCACGTTTACCGTCAGCATTTTTACCGGTCTGCTGGCATCTACCGGCATGGTCCTTCATGAATTTCCCGAGGGCATTATCACATACCTGCTGCTCATTCGAGGGGGTTTCAGCAAGCGGATGTCTTTGCTTCTGGCGCTTGCGGCTGCAGCCCTGACTACACCTATGGGCATGCTGGTTTCATACCCCTACATCAGTATACTCAATGAGCCATTCCTGGGTGCACTC
Organism: Desulfatiglandaceae bacterium; assembly: GCA_046496815.1. GTDB lineage: Bacteria > Desulfobacterota > DSM-4660 > Desulfatiglandales > Desulfatiglandaceae > JAWOGN01. The sequence continues at coordinate 5,347 of JAWOGN010000197.1, read as the reverse complement.
CTGTCCTTTTCTGCCGGTGCGCTGGTTTATGTCGGGGCGACGCACCTCCTGCCTCAGTCTGAGGCGGAGCATAAGAAATACAGTCTTTTCGCCCTCAGTGCCGGAATTTTGGTGGCTTTCATTATTATTCTTTCAAAGGCATAGGGACGTCCTCGGCGGCGCAGAAGATGAAGTGGGATCCATTGAACTGAAAAACAGTGCGGGTGTTTTAATGCCCATCCTGCCTGTTATGCCGCGCGGGTGACTCACCGCGAGGCAGAGATGAATTTTGAGAGGAAGCGAGGCAAAAAAGTGGTATGGACTTAAAGGAGGAATTGCCGTTGTTGAAGGCAAGGGCTCAGACGGTTTTGGAACGTCTCGATCTATTAAACCGTCGCATCGGGGAGATTCGACAGCGGTCGGAAATTCCTTTGTATATTGCCGTTACCGATACGGAGCGGTGCGTCGGTTGCGGCATATGCGAGACCGTCTGTCCGGTCGGGGCCATTGCAATCAAAAACACCGCTGCTGTGGATCCAGCGCGATGCATCGGCTGTGGGAGATGCGAGGACGAGTGCCCTCAAGGAGCCATTGTGTTGCGCTTCTCGATGCTTAACCATTAAGGTAAGCTTTGGCGCATGAGTCCACCTGCTTGGGCATGAAATAGCGGGATCGATCAAAGGAGAAAAACTCCAAGAAAAATGAGGTTCGAAGATGAAAGCGGGACGATCAAGTCAGGGGAAAAGGGAATCAAAGGGTCCCACCGCGCTTGTAGCCGTTGATTTCTCCCACTGCTCCAGGCTCGCCCTCAGAAGGGCGAAAGCGTGGGCTGCAATGAATGACGGAAAAATCCTGGCACTCCATGTCATCGATCAAAATTTTGTAAGGCATTGCATTCAACAACATCTGGGTGCAAAAGAAGAGATCAAGATGAAATTATTCATCAATTCTAAAAATAGGCTTCGCGAGTTTCTCCGTAGAGAAGAAATGGATAAAAGCAATACCCAAATGATTGTTTGCGAAGGGACGCCTTGCATGGAAATCAACAGGAAGGCCGTTGAGAATGATGTCGAGATGGTCATCATGGGAAGCAAAGGAAACTCCGATGATATGAGAGCGATTTTTTTCGGGAGTACTACTGAAAGGGTGCTGAGATTTATCAAACGCCCGGTGCTGTGTATCCCTCCGGAATCCAGCTAGGGCTTGAAAGGAAATATGTTGGCGTGGAGTCCGCTCGTTATGAAAAAAGAGGAATGCGAGGGCGGATATTTCCTTTTCTGATAGGACGAATAATCTTTAAGTGATACAGGGTCCAGAGTAATTTGAGCAAATAGACTCTGAGAAAAATTTTTTTGGATGGGCCTAAAATGCAACTTCATTAGATAGGAATGTCATCATGTCAAAGTTTTCTCTGGATGTTTTGGAAAAACGTGTTTTTCCCTTTGTGGGCAATGACGACCCGGATATCATCCTGGGCGCCGCCTTTGGCGAAGATGTGGCACTGACCCGAATTGGGGGTGATGTTCTCGTTTCCCATGTAGACCCCATAATCGGCGCCATAAGCAACATCGGCTCGCTGGCCATCCACGTGGCATGCAACGATATCGCGACCAGTGGGGCTCATCCTCGTTGGATTTTACTGCTGGTTTTGGTTCCAACACCGGATGATGAGGAACTGCTGGAGCAGATCATGAGGGATGCCGGCCGCGCGGCTAAGGAGATTGGCGTGTCTATCATCGGTGGACATACCGGTTACTCGTCAGGGCTTTCCAGGTCATTGGTCGCTGTCACTGCCATGGGAACCGCTTCAGGCCGTAAACTTGTGCGTACCGGTGGGGCGCGGATCGGAGATCACGTGCTGGTGACCAAAGGTATCGCGCTGGAGGGAACGGCCATTCTGGCTCAAGATTTCTCCGACATCGCACAGGGATTGGGCCTGACTCGGCAAGACTTGGACGAAGCGCAGAAACTAATGGGCGAGGTGAGTGTTATCCCGGAGGCCTTGGCCCTGGCAGAGCATGGTGCAAGGGCCATGCATGATGTAACCCGGGGTGGGGTTTTAGAGACATTATTGGAAATCGCTCTGCTTTCAAAAGTCTGTATTGAGGTGGATGCTTCCCGGCTGCCGATTCCAGCTGTCGTTGCGCGGTTCAGCCGGAAATTCCAGTTCGACCCGCTTCGGATGATTTCCTCCGGGACCCTGGCGGCCGCTGTCCCCCCCGACAGGGTCGCAGAGGCTACGGCAGCTTTAACCACCATGGGGGTGTTATCCGCCGATGTGGGCCGAGTCACGGATGGGGTCGGTGTGCGTCTGGTGTGTGAAGGAGAAACTGTTCACCATCGTCAAATTCGGTGCGAAGAAGACGAATTGGCCCGTATGTGGGAGCTCTATCCTCGGAATGAATAATTTCGGCACCGGCGGATGTATCCAAGGGTAGAAATGCACGCAGTAAGCGAGGTCGAAAACCCGTTTGGTTGCTTTAGGAGGCGTTTCGCTGAAAGCAATTGAGGAACGAACTGTTCGGATAGATTGTATGGCGTGTTTCCCGCGTGCGTGAGCACGACTCAAATCGTAAGAATTTAGCGCTCTGAAATGGTAGGTGTGGGGCCGTTGGGATCTCTTTTCCGATGTTGGGGGTTTTCAAAGTGCGAAAGTGATATTTCAAATCGAAAAGTGATGGGAGCAAGACTATTATGGAAGCCATGTTTTATGAGTCATTCAACGAAAATGAGATTCGCTGTAATCTATGCCACCATCGGTGTAAGATCAAAGAAGGAAAGACCGGTATTTGCGGTGTGAGGGAGAACCGGAACGGGAGTCTCTACAGTCTTGTATACGGAAAGGTCATTGCGGAGCATATCGATCCCATCGAAAAAAAACCCTTTTTTCACTTCCTGCCCGGGTCACGGGCATTTTCCATTGGGACGGTGGGATGCAACTTCCGCTGTAAGCACTGCCAGAACTTCGAAATCTCGCAATATCCCCATGATCACAAAGGATCCATCATCGGCCGGGAGCGCACACCGAAGCAAATTGTCGCGTCCGCACAAGCTGCGGGCTGTGAGACAATCGCCTACACCTATACCGAACCGACGATATTCTATGAATTTGCCTATGACACCGCTGTCTTGGCTCAAAAGGAAGGAATAAAAAACGTGTTTGTAAGCAATGGGTATATGAGCACCGAAGCCGCGCGCCAAATTTCCCCCTATCTAGACGCCATTAACATCGATATAAAAGCCTTCACGGATAAGTTCTACAAGGTTGTGTGCGGAGCTCGTCTCAAGCCGGTGCTGGAAACGATTCAATTGATGAAAGATCTTGGTATATGGGTAGAAGTGACCACGCTTATTATCCCCGGCCTCAATGATGGGGATGAGGAACTGCACGATATTGCGCGGTTCATAAAAGAGGTCGGACCTGAGGTTCCATGGCACGTTACCCGGTTTTATCCCACCTATGAGTTGCTGGACCGACCTCGGACCCCGGTGGAGACACTGCGTCGGGCTCGTGGGATCGGCATGGAAGAAGGCATAAGGTATGTGTACGAGGGCAATGTATCCGGAGAGGGCGGGGAGAATAGTTACTGCCGGGGATGTGGGGCCATGATGATTGAACGTCATGGATTGGAACAGATACGAAATCGCTTACAGGATGGGAAATGTCCTGAGTGTGGCACAAAAATGGATGGGATAGGCATGTAGTTGCTCAGAGGAACTCGGAGTCGTAACCAGCATAAAAGGGAACGATGACCATGTATCCATTTTTTAAACCTTTCAAAAATTTTGGGGAATGGGTCCGGATTTTTTGTGAACTTGTTTGTCAAGACAGTTGATTGCTGGGGATAAATATCAAGTCAGATCGGCGGAGGATGTTTTATGGGTGGTAAAGGACCGGTTTTTGTGAAAGGCGAGAACAACTATTCCAACGACCTAAAATTCTACAGGTTTATCATCGACAGCCTCCCGAGCGCGATTCTTACAGTGAATGCTGATTTGCATATTACCGGTTTTAATCCGTGGGCTGAAAAAATCACCGGATATTCTAAAGAGGAGGCCCTGGGGAAGTATTGCGGCGAAATTCTTCAGGGGGGCATGTGCAAAACGAATTGTCCCTTGAGAACCGTCCTGAAAGGGCATAGGCCCGTATCCCTTATGGAAACAACGATAGTCAACAAATGGGGAGGAAACATCCCAGTGCGAATGAACACGGCAGGACTTTTTGACGATCATGATCACCTCATCGGTGGTGTCGAGTCTTTTCAGGACATTTCGCACTTAAAAACTCTGGAACGGGAAAAGGATAACCTTATTTTCATGTTCGCCCATGACATGAAGTCTTCTCTGACCATTATCGGAGGGTTTGTTCTTCGGCTCTTGAAGAAAGCAGATCAGATTGATGAGGGAAAGGAAAAAGAATACCTTGGCATTATCCGGAATGAATCAGGCAAACTTGAATCCCTGATCAACGAATTCTTGGAGTTTTCGAGGTTTCAGACAGGGAGTCTGAAATTTAACTTTAGCGCCTTCTCCCTGGATAAAGAATTGATGGAGCTTTTGGATTTCTACCAGATGAAGGCATCGCAATCAGGACTCAGGCTGGAGTTGCGAAATGATGAAGCGCTGTCTATTATTGAGGCGGATGCCAGCCAGCTGCGCAGGGTGTTTAAGAATCTGCTTGACAATGCGATAAAGTTTTCAAAGGAAACGGGAACGATCACCCTGGAAACCCATGAAACTGCTAAAGAGATTCTCGTCAAGGTGAAAGACGAAGGGGTTGGTATAGGCCGTGGTGACCTGCCCTATATCTTTGATAGTTTTCATCGAGGGAAAGCCGCGGAAAAAAAGGAAGGCTACGGTTTGGGGTTGGCAGGTGCAAAGGCCATTGTGGAGGGCCATGGCGGGCGGATTATCGTGAAGAGTGAGCCGGGTAAGGGCTCGGTTTTTACTGTGGTCTTGCCCAAGGTTAGATTACCGGAGGAGGAAAAAATTGACTACGAGCCCCTCTGATCAAAATGTCCATTCCAACAGAGGAAAATAAGGTAGCGGTATTGCAAGGATCGGCCTGGTAAAGGGTAGCGATTTTGCATTTATTTCCTCGTTTTGTTTGATTGACTCTCCTCCCTTAAGAATTCATATCATATTGAAATACCTTAGCAATGTCTTGGATAGAGCCCTGTGTTTGTCCTGGCATGGATTGTGCTCATCTGAGAAATGGAAGGCGCATCGTCCAATGTCAACCCTATGCGGGAAAGGAGAGTGAATTTTTCTGTTTGCACGAGCGAGACTTCAGCCTTTTAATAAGAGACTGATGCGTAATCAACCCAGCACAGATCATTGCCAAATATGGATGGCATATTTCATTTTC
>JAWOGN010000155.1:0-3742 GCA_046496815.1 Desulfatiglandaceae bacterium | reverse complement strand
ATCTCACACGTATCAATTCAGATTTTTGAAAGATGAGGATAGGGGCCGTTGGGGTCTCTTTCAAAAGACCGCAAAGCCCTCCCTCATTCCAGGAAACGGCAGCGGGGCCTCAAAACGCATCCCGGGACAGCCCCAGAAGGGAATCTATGTTGAAACGTCCCTCTTCTCTGCCTGCACCGAGCCCACTATTTCGGGATTGGGGGCGTTCTATGTGCAGTGTAGAGTTAGTGTTGCGGTCTTTTGAAAGAGACCCCAACGGCTCCTTCTTTTCTGCGAACGAGTTTTTTCAAAAATCTGAATTGATACTTCCATAAACGTTCACGTCAGAGGTGAAAATGACAAAGTCGGCATTCCGCAAGCGGATGAGGGACCTAAGGAAACGTCTCTCAGAATCGGCCCTCGACGCGGCCTGGATTGTTCAGCCCGAGAACAGACGATATTTGTCCGGTTTCAGGGCTGAAGATTCTCAACTCGACGAATCCTCCGGTTCCCTCCTCATAAGCCGCCACCGGTGTGTCTTGGCCACAGACTCAAGATACACCCTGGAAGCCGAAAAAGAGGCCGTAGACTTCGAAGTCCACACGCTGAAGCAGGGGGTGATCGAAAATTTCCCGGAACTGCTGCGGGAGATGAACGTGAAGACCCTGGGCTTTGAAGCGGACCATGTCACCGTGGGCTTTTATCGAAAATTGACGGAAGCGCTCGGCAAGTGCGCGCCCCCGGTTACGCTGACGCCGTTAAACGGCGTCGTGGAAGCAATGAGAGAAGTGAAGGACAAATCCGAGGTGAGGGCCATCGAGGCCTCCGCCGACGTGATGTCCGAAATTCTGGATACGGTTATCGACGGTCTCACGCCCGGTGTCACGGAAAAAGAAGTCGCCTGGCGCATTGAGAATCTGGCACGTGAGGCCGGCGCGGAAAGCCTGGCATTTCCGTCCATCGTCGCCTCCGGCCCCAATGCCGCCTTACCCCATGCTTTCCCCACAACCCGCAAATTAAGAAGGCGGGAGCCCATCATTCTGGATGTCGGGATAAGATTGGATACCTATCGCTCCGACATGACCCGAACGGTTTTCTTGGGCAATCCGACTGCGGAATTCGAGAGGGTATACCGGATCGTCCGCCGGGCCCAGCTCGCCGCATTGAGAGAAATTCGTCCGGGGGTCGACAGTAACCACCCCGATTCCGTCGCCAGGCAAGTCATCGGCGATGCCGGCTACGGGGAATACTTCGGCCACGCGCTCGGACATGGCGTCGGCCTCGCCACCCATGAACAGCCGCGTCTTTCCCCCCACAAACCCGTATCGCTCAAAGCCGGGATGGTGGTCACGATCGAGCCGGGGATTTATATTCCGGGAAAGGGGGGGGTCCGGCTGGAGGAAATGGCGGTCATCGAGGCGGACGGGCCGAGGATCTTAACTAAAAACAATCGCTTTTATGACTTTGCTGCGAGATGAAACCGGAAAGGGGAGGCAATATGCATGCCCTGGTGGATGAATTCATCCATTATCTCATCATCGAGCGGGGGCTTTCTGATAACACGGTCGAAGCATACAGCCGGGACCTCAACCGCTTCCTGGGTTTCCTGGAAAGCCGGGCGCTTACGCCGCTTGAGGTTTCCCGGCATACCATCAGCGACTATGTCAAATCCATCGGAAGGGAGCTCTCCGCCCGAAGCGTGGCGAGGAATATCTCGGCAACAAAAACATTTTTTCGCTTTCTCGTGTCTGAAAGCAAAATCAAGAGCAGCCCGGCAAGACTTGTTGAGACGCCAAAACGCGCCAAACGACTCCCGCGAGTTCTCACGCCGGGAGAACTGGATCGGCTCCTCGCCCAGCCCGACGTGTCTAAACCCCGGGGCCTGAGAGATCTCGCCATGTTGGAAACCCTTTATGCCACAGGCTTAAGAGTTTCAGAGCTCGTGGGCCTCAAACTTTTGAGCGTCAACCTTGAAGCCGGTTACTTGAGAACCTGGGGCAAGGGATCGAAGGAAAGGGTTGTCCCGATGGGTGAGAAAGCGATTCAGGCGGTGAAAACCTATCTTTCAGGGGGGCGAATCCAATTCGCCAGACGGACACACGCCGCACACCTCTTCCTGAATTCCAGCGGACGTCCGATGACACGACAGGGCTTTTGGAAAATGATGAAGGCATACGGAAGAAAGGCGGGCATCAAAAAGAATATCACACCGCACAGCATCCGGCATTCCTTCGCCAGCCATCTTTTGGAAGGGGGGGCTGATTTGCGGGCGGTTCAAGTGATGTTGGGTCATGCCGACATCTCCACCACTCAGATCTATACGCACGTCACCAAAGCGCGTCTTAAACAGATGCATGAAGCCTGCCATCCCCGGCCGTAACGCAGTGAACATGGCACGGGAAAGAAAGTGCATGGACATTGATGGGTAAGGTGATACGCCTGCCGGGCAAAAGGCGAAAAACCGATGGGAACCTGATTTCATCCATCCCGTGGGAATTCCGAAAGGCACGCTGGAAAGGGGAATATTTTATCCAAATGTCAAAGCCCCAATCCGTCAAGTTGGAATCCCGCCAACCGGAGGTCCCTCGAAAGGGCGCTGACGGCCTTCGGCACCTTCCCTTCCACATTTCCCTCAGGGGCGGGATGGGCTACACGATTCGCGCCATGTACGCACACCGGGAAAATGAAGATAAAATGAGAGAAGTTTACTTTCTCACGGGGCTCTTGGACTGCATGATCAATCGAATAAGCCCCATTTTACGAACAGATCTTTTGAGGGCCATGTACAAAAACGTTTTTGAACGCAAAGCGGCGTTGAATGTCCACTGGTACGGACCCCTCGATCAGGTCCTGCTTCCGATTGAATCTCGATTTTACGATCAATCGCGATATGGCGCGACCTTGAATGACGCACCCACCATGAAAGCACTTTACCAGGCCGTCAGACAGGGAACCGACGAGATGTTTGACGTCCTTTCCTTCAATTATGTCTTCTATTGCCCGACGTGGGAGGGATGATCATGGATACGGAACGCGTGCAGGATCTCCTGGATGAGATTGAACAATTAAGCAGGCATCTGTCTGAAAGAGAACAGGAAATCAAAAAAATGAAAATGAGCAATCTCTTCCTGGAAACCCTTTTCGACGGAATCGATGAAGAAATTGCCGTGATTGATCAGGATTTCACCATTCACGACGTGAGCAAGGTTTTTTTGGAGCGGTATGGCCTTGAGAAGGAAGCGGTACTGGGCAGGAAATGCCACGAGGTCGCCTACCAATCCGATGAACCGTGTCGGTTTGGCAAACAAATGTGTCCGCTTGAAAAGGCAAAAGAGACAAAGGAGCGGGTTGAGGTCACACACTTTCATGAGCAGGAAGGCGGAGAGGTTAAAGAGCTTGCTCGCGTCATCTATCCACTCTTCGAAGCGGGAACGAATAGACAGTATTTTGTCGAGATCAGTCGGGATGTCACAGAATACCGGAACCTCATTCGAAAGCTCAAGGGCTCTGAGAAAAAGTTCAAAGCGATATTGGATACGGCAACCAGTGCGATTCTGAGCATTGATGAGGCGCACCGGATCATTCTCTTCAACAACGCGGCGAAGCGAATATTCGGATATTCCGGGGAAGAGGTCATGGGGAAAGACCTGAGCATGCTCATTCCCCCGCAATATGGCGACCACTACGAATATGTGAAGCGATTCATGGACGCTAAGACGCCGAAAATCATGGGACAAACCCTGTCTCTCACGGGACTTAGAAA
>JAWOGN010000136.1:0-5607 GCA_046496815.1 Desulfatiglandaceae bacterium | reverse complement strand
TTTCCCTGGCTCATCGGAGGCCGCGGCATTGACCGGCTCAAAACACGCTGCTTGCATCTCCACCTGGTGAGATGTATTACCGGCCTCGGAGCTATGTACTGCCTTTTTTACGCGGTGGCGCATTTGAAGTTATCCGAAGCGGTGCTGCTTTCTCTTACCAATCCCCTTTTTATTCCTTTAATCGCGTTCATCTGGATAGGAGAAATGCCCTTGAAACGTGCGTGGGGCGCGATCCTAATCGGGTTTGCAGGAATCGCCCTGATCCTCAGGCCGGGACGCGGCATCATGGATATCGATTCCCTGGTGGGGCTCATGGCAGGAGTGTGTATTGCTTTCGAAATGGTGACCATACGGCGTATGTCGGCCACGGAGTCCGCGGTGCGGATCGTGTTTTATTTTGCGCTCCTGTCCACACTGATTTCCTCCATCCCGCTCATGTGGGCGGGGAGCATTCCTTCGCCGGGTGAGTGGCTGTATCTTCTCCTGGTAGGATTGTCGGCAACGGTCGGTCAGTTCTTCATGGCAAAGGGCTATAGCCTTGCTCCGGCTGCACACGTGAGTCCGTTCAGTTACGGAACAGTTCTCTTTGCCGCCCTCCTGGGACGGATCTTCTGGAATGAGACGCTTGATGTCGCGGGTTGGGCCGGCACAGCGCTCATTTGTGGGGGAGGGATTCTCACAATTCACGGGGCGAAGGCGGTGGACAATCCCCACCGTATTGCATGAATCCATCGGGATTTTTCAAAGGTTTTGCGGGACATTCTCAGCCGTTTCGGTATCGATTTGTCGGATCGGCAGCTCTGTTGTGCTCCGATCGATTCTAAAGAAGGCAGGGATTATCTCGGAGCCATGGCCGCAATTGTACGGCATGGGTGGTGGAATAGCTTTAAACTACTGAGAATTGCTATGGAATAGGGGACAAGTCGCGGAATGGATGCCATACTGAAGCCGGGGGATACCTGCTGGAAACTCGGGAAAGCCGACCGGGCTGCATTTCTTGTCGATGCCGCCGCCTACTTTTCGGCTTTCGCGGATTCGATCCGTCAGGCCCGGTATGTCATATACATCGCAGGCTGGGATTTTGACAGCCGTATCCCCTTGCTGCGCTCACCCGGGCCGCATGTTCGGCTCGGAAACCTGTTGAAAGAAACCGTTAAACGGAAGCCCGGGCTTCGCGTCTATATTTTGTGCTGGAAGCATTCTTTTGTTCATGCCCTGGAACGGAAATGGCACGCCTTCTTTTCCATGGATTTGAAAAGGAACCCGCGGATCCGGTTCCACATTGACGATGACCACCCGGTCGGCGCCTGCCATCATCAGAAATTCGTCCTCATCGACCATGCAGTCGCATTTTGCGGGGGGATGGATCTGGTGGAGGGGCGGTGGGATACCCCGATGCACAGATCTGACGACCATCGCCGCCGGGATCCGGATGGGGAGCTCTATAAACCTGTCCATGACGTGCAAATGGTTGTGGACGGGGCAGCCGCGACCCTGTTCGGTCCGGTGTTCACCCAGCGCTGGTATTGGGCCACCGGGGAGACGCTCGAACATACGCATCCGATGGATTCCATGCCCTGGCCCGATGGGGTGGAACAACCGGAACTGGAAAACGTTCAATGCGGCGTTTCCCGGACATATCCGGCATTCAAAGGACGGGAAGAAGTGCGGGAAGTGGCCCGATTGTACCGGAAGGCCATTCGTGCCGCCCGGCGCTATATTTACATGGAAAGCCAATATTTTACCTCCACGAATGCAGCTGATGCGATTTCAGATACACTGCAAAAACCGGAGGGACCCGAGATTGTTCTGGTGCTCCCGAAGGAGAGTTCGAACCGGCTTGAACACTATACCATGGATGCCATCCGGCTTCGGCATTTGAGACGCGTTGTGCGGGAAGACCGATACGGCAGACTGAGGATTTTTTACCCGGTTGCACAAGATCAGCGGCCGATCTATGTGCATGCGAAACTCATGATTGTCGACGGCCGGTTGGTGCGGATCGGATCCTCCAACCTGAGCAACCGCTCCATGGCATTCGATTCGGAGTGCGATCTGTCGGCAGCAGGAGATGACCCGCGAACAAAAAGCGGTGTAAACGGACTGCTTTATGCGCTTTTGGCGGAGCATCTCGATGTGGCTCCGGATACGGTTTCCGCGCGGCTTCATCGAACCGGATCGCTCATCCAAAGCATCGACTCCCTGAGAGGTTCCGGGCGCACCCTTCGCCGAGTGGAATTCGACCAGGAGATATCCATTGACGCGCTTGCACTGGTAAAAGATCCGGATCTTCTGGACCCGAAAGAACCGACCAAGTGGGATCGATTGGTGGACTTCTTCGTGTTCGAGAATGACAGAACCGGTGAGAAGGTGCAGATGTTGAAACCGATCCTGATCATGACTCTGCTGATCGGATTGGCCTGTGTATGGCGATGGTCGCCGCTTTCCGAATATGTTCGCATCGAAAACCTGACCGGATGGGCCCAGTCGATTCGGGAGCATCCGATGCTGCCGGTGATCGTAATCGGCGTATTCGTGGTGGGCGGGCTGTTGATGTTTCCGGTCTCGGTCCTGATTGTCAGCACGGCCATCGTGTTTCCGCCCGTTCTTGCCGGCATTTATTCCCTGACCGGATGCCTGTTGAGTGCCCTGGCAGGGTACTGGGCGGGAGCGCTCCTCGGCAAGGATTTCATCGGACGCCTCACCGGCCGGCGCCTCGTGAGGCTCAGCCGCTGGCTGCGAAAACCCGGTATCATCACCGTTGCCGTCGTTCGAAACGTGCCAATGGCGCCTTACAGCCCCATCAATTACCTGGCGGGTGCATTGAGCGTCAAAATCACGGATTACCTGTTCGGAACCGCTGTGGGGATCGCACCGGGCATTATCGTCATCTCGGTGTTTATCGACCAGCTCATTTTGGCGCTGAAACAACCCGACTGGACCAATATCGCCGTTGCAGGCTTGACCGCACTCGTATTGGGTCTCGGCATCTTGTGGATGCGGAAGCGGATGATCCGTCGTGCCGGCCGGGAGGAAGCCTCCGGGAAATTGAACTAAGCAGATGCCGGCGGGCTCTTCGAACTTGAATATTTAACCTTTGGAAAAGATGATGCCCAGGGCCACGGCGATTCCGGCTGCAAAGGCCGCAAGATTATAGCGCCTCGGTTCTTCTTCGGCCTGGGGCAGGAGATGAGTGGCGCCGACATATACCAGGGCGCCGGCCGAAAAAGACAGCAAGGCGCCCAGAAGCGATTCATCGATTCGGCTGATGTAGGGAAAGGATGCGACCATTCCGATGGGCGTGGTAACGGCGGCGGCCAAAAAGGCGAACAAAAACGCCTTTTTTTCCCCGAAACCTCCTCTCAACAGCAGGAGATAGGTGATGATCCCCTCCGGAAATTCATGGAGCACCATACCGATGGCGGCAAGCACTCCGGTGAAGATGGCCACGGTGAACGTAATGGAGTAGACGACGCCGTCCACAAAGGAATGCAGACCGATTCCGATCATCGGAACGAGTCCGATCTCATAATCCTCCCCCCCTTCCATATCGCAGATAAAAACATGGATGAACCGGTTGAACAGATACAGGCCGATGTAGCCGCAGAACAGGTAGATCGGTGCGTTTTCATTCAAGGAGAAAGATTTGGGAACGATATGCAAAAACGAAACCGTGATCAGAACCCCGGCGGCGAAACAGACGAAATAGGTGCTGTTTCGCCGGCCCCAGGCCTCGAAGCGGCGGATGACGAAGATGCCCGTCGTGGTCACGGCCGCTGCCGTGGTACTTGCCGCAAGAGCGGTCCAGAACGTTTCATCCATGGGCGGGCCCATCTATCTCTGACCGTCACCACCCGGTCCCGGCTCGCTTTTTCGATCTCTCGGCGAGGAGGGTAATCCGATCATCAGCGTTTCACCCATATACGCCCGGATCCGCAAGGCTCACTGCTTGCTGCGTCGATTTTTCCCCGAGCCTCGAAGGGACCGTACGCGCATCATGAGCAGAACTCCGAACACCAATATACCTACCGGGTAGGGAAGGATCCCCATAAAAAAAGCACCAAGCGTCAATGCCAGAAGAACGGCCAGAAGCATCACATATCGGTCGCGGAGTATTGTCATGCTGATCCTCTTGAATCGCCGAGCTGCGGGGTCTTGAAATCGTCGGAGTCCTTGTCTGATTGCGACAGGGGCAGCACCTAAAACGCTTCTACGGTTAATGGAGGTGGCATGAAACCAGGAGCCTATCCGGGATTTTTGCAAATAATGCCAAAAAAGCAATACAGTGAATCCTGTATTCAAGTAATTCGCCGGTGGTATTCCTCTTTATACGGAGCGTCATAAGTAATTGCGCGCGCCGTCATTCCGGCCCCGCATTCAGTGCGGGATAAACTGCAGCCGGAATCCAGAGTCCTCGCCTTTCTGGATTATCAGAACCACTCAACGTTACAGTTTCTTTTCCAGAACAATACCGAATCCACCCTATTTACTCTGTCGCAAGGATGGCTCTAAAATCGCATAAGCAAAGTATTTTAAATTACCCCGGTTCCGAGAAACTCGAACCAGAACAAGCAACAGCTTTTTTTTAGAAAAAATCATAATCATAAGGAGGTCAGGTATGCCGATTCGAAACGCATTTGCCGGATGGGAAGGAAAAATGCAAGACGGAAAAGGCGGCAATTGGGTTTATCGTGAGGCTTTATGAGCAAAAAACACACGTTTCCGGGCTTACCGGCGTGCAGGGATACGGTGGGTTTTGAAGCAGACATTGCAATCATTGGAATTCCTTATGGCACTCCGTATCATTCAGGCTCCCCCAGCCATTCTGCGTCGGCCCCAGCAGAGATTCGGAGGGCGGCCCAACGATACACGACCATGGTAGCGCACTATGATTTTGACCTCGGTGGACCCCTCCTGGACAACACCATTTCAATATGATCGGTTCTCTGGTTGAGAGACATTTCGGTTGAAGCGCCCTACTTGAGCTGCGGGGGCAAAATAGTGGTTTTACCCCATTGTTTTTGATTATGAGCGGCTGCATAATGAATTTGACACGCCCAACAGGGTGCAATAAAGGCCTGCAAGGGTATCGTCTCATACGAATGGAAGCGCTTCGGACGCTTCACCTCCGTTGTCATACAGTCTTTCTTCTTTCCAGGAGTTGACAACGCAATCCGAATACGCAGTCGTGGGAAACACATTCATTTTAGTCATGCCGCATAAAACGCACTTTGTCACAGGAAGGATTTGAATGCCGACGTGTCGGGCCGTTACCAAGGATGTATTGACGGATCCCATAACCATCCAGGTGGACGGAAATGATCTGAATTTCTCTAAAGCCAAGCGGATCGCAGATCAAAAGGCTCACGAGGTTGCATCTCATCCCATGCTGCTCGGCTGGTATGAGAAGAGGAGTGGTCGGTTTTCTCCCAATGTGGAGTGCTGCAGTGAAGAAAAGCCGGGCTGGATCGTGTATGCAGAGTCCCGTGGCGGTCGTATCACCATCGACATCAATGACGAGACCTATGTGTTCATCTACACCGATGTCAGTAAACATACGGGTCTAGAGGGCCCGGCCTTGGTCTAAGCCCGGAGGACATGATTTGC
>JAWOGN010000123.1:0-7712 GCA_046496815.1 Desulfatiglandaceae bacterium | reverse complement strand
ATAAAAATCAATGCTCGGCAGCATCGCTACATCATTTATCTCGACTCAAAAACAACCGCCTCCCATCATTTATTGAGATGCTGCTCAGAGTTACCCCAAAAATGGAATGAGGAATTTGACGTCGTCGTAATTGGAAGTGGATTTGCAGGCCTGGCTGCCGCAATAGAAGCCAAGCACGCGGGTGCTTCTGTGACGATATTGGAAAAAATGAAATATTGTGGGGGAAATTCCCTTATTAGCGACGGGCTGGTGGCAGCGGCCTACTCAGTTTTTCAGAAAAAGCATAAGATTCAGGACTCACCGGAGGTCATGCAAGACGATATGGTTAAAGCAGGGCTTGGTTTGAACCATCCTGATCTTGTGAGAACATTAGCTGAAAAGTCCAAGGAAGCATTACAGTGGAGCATGGACTGCATCGGGGTAGAATACGTGGATCGGGTGGACCAACTCGGGGGTCATTCGGTTCCTCGTACACTCACAGTGAAGGGGCATTCAAGTTTTCACACAGGCGCTTTCTTATTCAGGATGATGATGGGTGTTGTGAAAAAACTGGGGATAGAGGTAAGAACACAGATGTACCTTGAAAAACTTCTCAAAGATGAAAACGGCGGCATTAGAGGTGTTCAAATTCGCCAGGGATATGTTTTCCCCGAATCGGAGAGGAGGACTGTCACATTCCTACAAGTCAAAAAGGGAGTTGTACTGGCCACCGGTGGTTTTTCAAGCGATGTTGATTTTAGGTCAACTCAGGACCCCAGACTCACTGCCGATGTAGAGAGTACGAACCGAAAGGCTGCGACTGCCGAAGCTCTGATAGAGGCCTTGAGAATAGGCGCTACTCCCCTTCAGCTTTCTTGGATTCAATTGGGGCCTTGGGCATCTCCAGACGAAAAAGGATCAGGTGTGGGTTCAAGCTTTGCCAGTGTGTCTATCTTTCCCTACGGTATTATCATTGATCCCAAAACAGGGAGGCGATTCGTAAAGGAATCGGCCGATCGAAAGATTCGGGCTGATGCTATTCTAAAAATTGGGAGGCCTTCTATCGGTATTACGGATGCACAAGGGGCCAAATCCGGAAAACACATGCTGGATAGATGTCTCAAGAAAAAGGTACTAAAGGCATTCCATAACCTAGAAGATCTGTCTGATTCTTACAAAATCCCAAGTGAGGAGTTGCAAGATACTGTCGAAAAATTCAATAGTTATGTGAAGAATAAGCGAGATATAGAATTTGGAAAAACGATCCTTCCCGACGCACAACCCCTCATTCACCCTCCTTTTTACGCGATTCGTCTCTGGCCTAAGGTGCATCATACCATGGGAGGAATTCAGATTAACAAAAATGCCCGGGTCATTGGTCTGAACAAGCAACCAATAAAGCAGTTGTATGCGGCGGGGGAAGTAACCGGCGGAATCCATGGCGCCTGCCGCCTGGGGAGTTGTGCGATAATTGATTGCCTGGTATTTGGGCGTATAGCAGGCATGAATGCTGCATTAAACTATACTTAAAGTTTTGGATTCCTGGGTGGGACATATGATATCCGCGTTTTCTGGATGGTCAGTTTTCTTGAGGGCTAGAGAAAGTAATGTTGTGGCCTTCAAGATATTTAACCAAAAGTCAAGGGGTTAGCGTTATGGCCGGTATGCAGTATTATCACTTCATAGCAGATAAAAGGTTTCAGAAAAGCTTGGCTTAAAGCATCTGAAGGGGCGAAACTAAAGGGAAAATTGTTTCATGACCTCCGAAGAACGGCTGTCAGAAACATGATCCGGGCAGGCGTACCCGAGCGTGTGGCAATGATGATCTCAGGACAAGAAGCGTTTTTGATCGGTACAATATTGTGAGCGATGCGGATTTAAGAGATGCCACAAGGAAGCAGGCAGCGTATCATCAACAGCAAGAAGAAAGCGCCGCGGGCACAAATTCGGGCACAATCCACGATTTCCAAAAAAAAGAGGTTCGCTGACCGATCAGCTAACCCCTCCTCATTATTACCTTTTTATGGTGCCGAGACGCAGAATTGAACTGCGGACACGGGGATTTTCAGTCCCCTGCTCTACCGACTGAGCTATCTCGGCAGCCACTCCAAAAACTTCATGTTCAAACCCCTTTTAGGTCAAGCCTAACTTGAAGTCAAGATCTTTTACTCACAGGATCCGCCAGCTCAAGCTCAAGGTCCAGGTCTTCAATGTCCGACGATGACGCCTCCGCTTCCTCCTTCTTGCGCCATGTGGGTTCGGCGGAATCTTCATCACTTTCCTCCGCCACCGACGTCAATTCTTCCAAATTGATGGTAACCTCGTCATCCGGCACGTCTTGGATGCCGTCCGGGGGAACCGTGCCCGGTTCGTTCTGTGCAAGATCGGCGAGATCGAAGGACGTCATTTCATCGCCCATTTCAAGCGGGTCAAGATCAGCGGTTTCTTCAATTCCCCGGGCTCCCGATGGGGAACGAATAGGTTCTTGAACTCCCTCATCATCGGCTTCGGATTCGATATGCTCGAGATCGATTTCAAGGTCTTCGGCGGGAAAATCATCTATAGCCAAGGATATCTCTTCAACGTCCTCTTCCAGGGCGCTGATCCCCTCGGGATGGCCCCATTTCGGCTCAGTGTCCGGAGTCTCGCATTCAGAAGCCGACACCGCAACGGTCTCGGGTATCGGTTCGGTCTCTTTTTCAAGGGCGGTTTCGAGCTCTATTTCAAAATCTTGACTGTCTTTAAATGTTTGCTCCATCGCCTCAATGGCTTGGGAGTCTTCCATGCTAAGCCCGAGGTCCAGTCCCATGCCTGATGTGTCGTCGGATTCCTGAAGCTCGACATTCACTCCCGAATCGTTTTCATCCCCAACCAACCCTCCCAACAGGGATGGCGGCATGGCTTTGAAGGGGGGTAAATTCATTTGATCCCTTTCCGCGGCGATGTTTTTTTTGCATCTGGGACACACTTCGTTATAGTCAAAACTTATATAACCGCATTTAGGGCACTTCATGTCAGCCTCCAGGATGTACGAAAATTATTAAAATTTATTATAAATAATCTGGATTATAAAATAATCCAAACACAATTGTTAAAATACCATTATTTCTCCTAATTGTCAAGAAATGAGCCAAGCTAATCCAGGAATTTCAGCACCGCCGGAAGTCGCAGATTTTGTATTCCGGTGTCTGAACGACCCCCTGAATTCCCCTTTTCCAGAAGGAGATTTGAAATCCGATCGGCCATTCTGATGCTGAGGGACCGATCAGATTTTTCCAAGATACACGCCTGCATAGTCCCGCGTGCTCAGCGGAACCCCATCGGATAAGCGCACCGCCTCCTTCACTTCGCCAACAAACAGGGTGTGATTTCCCGGGCTGTAAACTGCTTTTACCTGGCATTCCAGGTAGGCAAGGCAGGCAGATAGAATGGGACAGCCCGTTTTTCCTCGATTCCAGGAGACCGAAGCGAACTTGGCAGCCGGATCCGTGACCTTGAAAGATTTCAATAAATGGGCCTGGTTTTGGGCCAAAATATGTAGGGCGAAGTAGCCACTCCGCTCAATCAGAGTGTGGGAGTACCGGTTCGGATGGATAGCGACCATCACCATGGGCGGCCCATACGAAACCTGGGACACCCAAGAAGCGACCATTCCATTCACCATCCTCTCGTGAAAGGTTGTGAGGATATAGATCCCATAGGTCATTTTGCCAAAGGCGTTTAGAATGCTTTCTTCCATGACGGGGATGAAAAATTCTTAAGGTTTTTTACAGTTTTTGATGGCAGCCCTGGCCAATTGATCGCATCGTTCATTCTCCGGATGCCCGTCGTGACCCTTGACCCACTGCCATGTGATTTGGTGCTTTCGACTCAATTCCAGAATTTCTTCCCATAGCTCCCTGTTGAGAACGGGTCGTTTCTGGGAATTGATCCAATTTCGTCTGACCCACCCATGTATCCACTGCGTCATGCCTTTGACCAGGTAGTTGGAATCCGTGACAACCCTGACTTTGCAGGGTCTTTTCAGTTGCTGAAGGGCCTTGATGACAGCCATCATTTCCATGCGGTTATTGGTCGTACGCGGTTCACATCCTGAAATCTCTTTGACGGTGTCGCCATATTTCAAAACCGCACCGTATCCGCCGGGCCCGGGGTTACCCGTGCAGGCGCCGTCTGTATAAATTTCAACGATTTTTTCTCTGTTCTCATGCAACATGCCGCTAAAGCTCCTCATTCGGATGGCCCTCGGAACGGCTTCGCCATGGGATAAGTCCCTATATCCCGAAAGCCGATTTGTTCCCTCTTTATCCTTTCCTTTGGATCCGGACCCGGATCCATATGGTCAATTCGGGTTTTTCAGGATAGTTGGTCTTCAGCCTTAAAAATCCTCGATACGCCTGGGGAGGACTTGGAATCGTTCTGAAATGGATGTTGAATTTTTTGCCTTTTTCGAGTTCCTCTATCGTGTAAACGACCTTCTCCTCCAGGTTGAAGTGGGCCGGCGTCAATTCCAGCGGCTTGTCGAGGTCGGCGGTGACCTCGATCATTTTTGTGAGGATTTGCTCCTCTTTCCCGTAAAGCCGGACTTGTCTCGGCATGACCGTGATCGGGACCTTAACGATGCCCCGGATGCTGATGATCACGATACTCTTGGCTGGATCGTTCGTGTAGACCCTCGCGCTTTTGTTGATGGCTCCCTGGTAGCCTTTGGTCTGAACCGTGAGTGTGATTTTTCCTTCCCCGCCCGGGGGAATGGCGCTGTCGAAATGAGGCGCCGCGCAGCCTCACCCCGGTTTGACGTCTTTGATCAAAAGGGTTTGGTCGCCCTCGTTTATGACGTCAAAGGTATGATTCACCTCCGCACCCTCCATGACCTCGCCGAAATCCGCAACCGGCGACTTGATGACCATGCCGGGACCTTGAATCTTCGGGGTCGCCGCGGAATAGCCCCAGGAGCTTGTGACAAAACACAACACCCAAATCGCCTGCAAAAACCTTCTCATGTCCCAATGTCCTCCATGCTTTGAAAATGCAAACCCATATCCTGTGAAATGGGTGCTATAAGCGCCAAGTAGCTGCAACAATTCATGAACCAACACCTCAAATTTGAGCGCTTTTGCGGACGCAAATGTCCGGCCTCTCAGCGCTCAGCTTCCTGGCATAATTTACAGGTAAGTATATCCAGCTTTATCGTGAAATCAATGTTTTCAACCAGGCAACAATCCGGCACACGAATGGGGGTAGGGGAAAAATTCAAGATGGCGTTGACTTGGGCGTCCAAGAAACGATCCGCCACATGTTGGGCTGCTGAGGCCGGTGTGGTGATGACCCCGATTTCGATGTTCAGCTCCTCAACGGCTTCGTACAATTCATTAATATCCCTGATCCTTAGCCCCGATGGTGTCGTTTTCCCGATCTTTTTCGGGTCGTTGTCAAAGGCGGCCGCACACCGAAAGCCTCTGCCCAACAGATTTTGATGTTGCATCAGCGCAGATCCAAGATTCCCGACCCCCGCGATACCCAAATTCCAATCCCGGTTCACATCCAAAATCTCCTTTATTTCCGTTTGAAGGTCTATTACATCATAGCCTACCCCTCGGACCCCGAATTCTCCAAAATAACCGAGGTCCTTTCTTACCTGCGCGGAACTGACCTGACAGAGCCATGCCAACTTCTCTGATGACACCATCCGATACCCGTCGAACTCAAGAAGCTCAAGTTGCCTGTAGTAGAATGAAAGCCGGGTGATTGTTGCCTTCGGTATTTTCGCTGATTTGATCATTCTCTGACGCCTCACGTCGGCACTTAACATAGAATCCGGCTCGCACAGAGGAAAAATCGACGCTGCGAGCGTACCCTGTGGAGAACCCGTTTAGAGAAATCATAGCATAAACGAAGACATCGGTCAGCTATTCGAAGCGATCCGGTCGCAAGCCGATCATCCTGAAACCAAAAAAACCAGTTGGATTGATTGTCCCGTGGCCGGTTCCCGGCATTTTCCATGTAAAATTTATGCAGTGCATTTTAGGGTACTATTGCCCGAAATCGAATTTAGTTTAAGACTTTTTTCACCCAATGAACCCACTTTGGGATCGATGCTGCATGGAAATGGGGCCGAAACGCAACGCCGGGAGGTCGTGATTTGCCCAACCGGTTCGCCTCTTGCGCCTACAACTTTGCGCACCGAAACTCAAGCGGTTTTTCTTGGAGATACAGAGGGCTGCAAACGATGTCAAGAACCGGCGGCGCAAGGGGGTGGGCAAAGTCGTTCATGGCTTTTTTTCTTGATACAAATATCTCATTCTTTTATGATTTGGCCATAATATCTCAATCGGAAACAACACTGCAAAAGGATTTTTATGGGAGAATCGACAAATGATCAAAAATATTCTGGTTCCGGTAGACGGCTCTGAGCATTCGAAGAAGGCCGTCGAATTTGCTGCAGATATGGCGAAACAAAAAGATGCGATCGTCCACATTCTCCATGTTGTTAAGGAAATGAGAATCCCCGATGGCATCAGGGATTACATCCGATCTGAAGGAATTAAAGAGAGCCCTGAAGCTGTCTATTTGCTGAACGTGGGCAACCAGATACTTGGCGCTGCTGAAGCGGAAGCCAAGCGGAAGGGAGTAAAGCAGATTAAGAACACCGTCATTCAGGGAGATCCGGCTGAAGAGATTCTCAATTATTCGAAAGATCAGGATATCGACATGATCGTCCTGGGCAGTCGCGGATTGGGATCTGCAAAGGGCCTGATGCTGGGAAGCGTGTCCAGCAAGGTTTGTCATTCGGCTGACCGGACCTGTGTGACGGTGAGGAAAGACTTGTTGGACGGCAAAAGAATTCTTGCGGTGGATGACGAACCGGATGTGCTGGAAACTTTGTCGGAGTTGCTTGACATGTGTGAGGTTGTGAAGGCCGTGAGTTACGAGGAAGCCAAAAAACTGCTGAATTCAGAGCGTTTCGATATGGCGATTCTGGACATCATGGGGGTTGATGGGTACAAGCTTTTGGCGCTTACTCGAGAAAAAGATGTCATTCCCGTCATGCTGACAGCCCATGCGCTGAGTGTCGAAGATACGGTAAAGTCCTTCAGAGAAGGAGCGGCTTCGTATATACCCAAAGATGAAATGGCCGAAATCGCCACCTATTTGAGGGACATATTGGAGGCCAAAGAGAAGGGCAAACATTCCTGGTGGCGTTGGCTTGATCGATTTCGTTCCTACTACAATGGGAAATTTACCGCGGACTGGCAAACAAAGATTGATAAGGAATTTTGGGATAAGTTTAACTACTCGTAACCCCGCATTTGAAGAAAGTATATCTCTTGCCCGAGTTCTTTCATGGCGACCGCTGAAGGCTCCCGAATAGAGCCTCGGCTCCATTCGGGTGTTACGTTTTGTTCAGGCACCCCTGTGGCATCTTTTATGGTTTGAGTGCTTCTTTATCCGGAACGCTTTGGTTCCAGGCTTGATGAATGCGCCCGTCGCGGACATATAGAATCCGTGGCAGATCGGCATAAAGAAGATAATTTTGCAGATCTCATACCATACCTAGAAGTTGTTGGTAGATTAAATGAATCATATATATTTGTTGCCTTAAAACTAAAAGAATCATAAGAATACATATTAATTAAAGAACCACTTGAAACAATAAATCCACCTTCTACACCATTTCTAGATAATTCTTCGAAATTAACATCCACATTGTCTGAATAACCAAATAAAGAACC
>JAWOGN010000109.1:0-6055 GCA_046496815.1 Desulfatiglandaceae bacterium | reverse complement strand
ACCAAAGCGCGAATGTCTTCGACCCTTTCCGATAAGGGTGGAATCTCGACAGTCAGCGCGTTCATCCGGTAGAAGAGATCTTCCCGAAATTCATGATGGTCAATCATCGCCTTGAGTTCTCGGTTCGTCGATGCCACCAGCCTGAAATCCACGTCAACTGATTTGAGCCCCCCCAGTTTTTCAATCTTCCGTGTTTCCAGCACTCTGAGAAGTTTTGCCTGCGCGCCCAAAGGGAGGTCTCCGATCTCATCCAAAAAGAGGGTTCCCCTGTGAGCCAGCTCCATCTTCCCCGCCTTCCCTTGCCGGCGGGCACCCGTAAATGCGCCGGTCTCGTAACCGAAAAGCTCAGACTCCAAAAGTTCCCTGGGAATGGCGGCGCAGTTAACACAGACGAAGGCACCCCGTCTTCTTTTGCTGGCCAGGTGGACCGCATGCGCAAACAGTTCCTTGCCCGTCCCTGTGGCGCCCAAAATCAAAACCGAAGCATCGGTTTTTGCATACTTTTCTGCGATACGCTTCGCCTCCAGGATACGTTTGTTCCGACCGATAATGGAGTCAAAGCTGTAGGTGGGTGAAAGCACACTGACCAAACCCCGCTTGTAATAATTAACCTCCTTTTCCAGAAGACTCAGCCTTTTCATCAAATCACTGACTTCCGTGTAGTCCTTGAAGATCGTCTGAAGTACCACGCCGATGGTTTTGCCGCCCCGTTTGAGGGGAATTCTGTTCACAAGCAGCGCAATATCGGCCCGCAGGCTGCACCTGCGTCCCAGCTCCATTTTCCCGGTCTCGACCACTCCCGGGAGTCTGGAATCAGGAAAATATTCCTTGATGTGTTTCCCCGGGGCCTCATCTTTGTTCGTTCCCAACAGTTCCGCGTAGAATCTATTCATGTACAGGATCTTGGAATTCCTGTCGCAAAGAATAATTCCCGAGTAGACATTGTCCAGCAGCAGCTCCAACACACCTGCGAAATCCGCCAGCTCGCCCACAAGTTCTTCGCGCCTGCGCGTGTCGAATGCGGGCGGCACGGACCACGCGAGATCCTTCTTACAGTCTTTTGCAAAATCCTTGGAGTTATCCGTTGACACCATGAGATTGCTCATCTTTCCAAAAAAATAATGCCGATTTTCAAAGACACCGGGCATCCTGTTCGGAACATGACGGTTTCGGTATCCTCACAGATCTCCCGGATGCACTGCCATTGAATCCGGATTTCAATCCCACTAAAACGATAAGTGATGGAATTCTTGAAAAAAACTAGAAAAAAGATCGCCGCATGTCAACTTAAAACAACGCGCATGACTCGGGCTGGTGGCATATCCCCTCCATCTTCGCTTCGGCTAACGAGTTTCCATCCAGAAATGAGATATTTTTGGACGGAGCTTTCAGCGGTCAGCGGTCAGCCAAAACCTTGTCTTTCATGTCTTTTGCTGAAAGCCGAAAGCTGATAGCTGATAGCGCGAGTTCATAAATGCCTGTTTATGGATGCGCACGAACTATTTCCAAAGATTTTAGGGTTCCCCGCCGTCTGAGCGGACTGTGAGGATCGGGAATTGGTTGTTGACATTACAAAAAATACCTCTAACTTAGCAGTATAATTTTCAAATTATGTTTTGTGCCTTTGGATACGTCAATGTGCATCGAACATCTCAGAGATGTGTGGAATAACGGGTATATGAAATTTGTAAGCGTTCATAGGTTCAGGGTTTCCCGATGAAATCGGGATTCAGGGTTAAGGACAAAGAGAGGATTGAGGACTTGAAATCGTCGTTAAAAATGCTCATTTTCCCAAAAAATTGCCAATTTAGTTCCAAATTTTGGATTCGGCCTGACAAAGCGGACGCTTTTTTCATAATTACGCACACCAAATGCACTCCGTGGACGAGAATTGAACCTTGAACCCCTGAACCTTTGAACCCGTGAACGGTTACTGAAATTTTGATCTCGTTTCACGCTTTGATCTTACAGGATATTTTTTAGATGACCGTAACACCTGAACATCAAACTCAGATCATTCTTGACAGCATTGCCGATGGGGTTTTCACGGTGGATGCGGACTGGAAAATTACATCCTTTAACCGCGCCGCTGAAACCATCACCGGCATCAAGAAGGAAGAAGCACTGGGACGGCATTGCTGGGACGTATTCAGGGCAAGCATCTGTGAAAATATGTGCTCCCTCCGGCAGACCACGCGGACGGGTGAGCCGGTCGTGAACCAGGCGATCTACATCGTGAATTCAAAAGGAGAAAGAATTCCGGTCAGTATTTCCACGGCGCTTTTAAAGGATGAAAACGGTCGGGTGATCGGCGGTGTGGAAACCTTTCGAGACTTGAGTGTCGTTGAAGAACTCCGCAAGGAGTTGGAGGGGAGACATTCCTTTTTTGATATCATCAGTAAGAATCAGGAAATGCAGCGGCTGTTTGGAATTCTGGAGCAGGTTGCTGAGAGCAATACCACCATTCTTCTGGTGGGGGAAAGCGGCACCGGAAAAGAGCTTTTCGCCAAGGCGATTCACTCCCTGGGCCCCAGAAAAAACGGGCCGATGATAACGCTCAATTGCGGTGCCCTCCCGGATACCCTTCTGGAATCGGAATTGTTTGGATACAAAGCGGGTGCATTTACCGACGCAAAAAAAGACAAGCCGGGCCGTTTGGCCCTGGCGGAAGGGGGCACCCTCTTCCTGGACGAAATCGGAGACATCTCTCCCGCATTACAAATTCGGCTGCTGAGGGTTTTGCAGGACAAAGTCTACGAGCCGCTGGGCAGCACAAAATCGATAAAGGC
This sequence comes from Desulfatiglandaceae bacterium, assembly GCA_046496815.1. Lineage (GTDB taxonomy): Bacteria > Desulfobacterota > DSM-4660 > Desulfatiglandales > Desulfatiglandaceae > JAWOGN01. The sequence continues at coordinate 3,266 of JAWOGN010000109.1, read as the reverse complement.
GGATGTTCGGATTGTCGCAGCCACCCATAGGGACATCGAGGCCCTTGTCGCACTTGGAACCTTTCGGCAGGATCTGTATTATCGAATCAACGTGGTGAAGCTGGTGCTCCCGCCACTGAGGCAGCGTAAAGAAGACATTCCGCTTTTGGCGGACCACTTCATACGCAAATTCAATCGGCTGAGCGGAAAGGAGATTCACGGGTTTTCACCCGAAGTTCTGCCGGCGCTGATGTCTCACAATTTCTCCGGGAATATCAGAGAGTTGGAAAATATCATCGAATACGCCACCGTTGTTTGCAAAAACAGCGTGATCGGGATTGAACATCTTCCCGACTACCTGCGTACCGCTGAAAAACAAATAAAGGATCCGGAACGTCCTACGGATTTGCATAAGGATCGCTCCTGGACGGAGTTGGAAAAACAGTTTCTCATCGAAACATTGACCACAAACCAATGGAACAAATCCGCAACGGCGGCGCAATTGGGAATCCACCCGAGCACCCTGTGGCGGAAGATGAAGCGACTGGACATCGGGAGGTGATTTGAATGCCGATTTATGAATATCGCTGCAGGTCTTGCGGCACGGTAACCGAGTTCCTGGTAGGAATTGGGGACGATAAGGCGATCGTCTGCGCGGATTGTGGAAGCGGTGACATGGAAAAGATGATGTCACCGGCTTCTTTTCTCGATCATGGGCCGGCACGGCGACCGGGAAGCACCTGTTGCGGCCGGGACGAACGCTGTGATCGACCTCCCTGCTCCACCGGCGGCAGCTGTAAAAGAGACGGGGTCTAGCGCACCCTGGTTTTAATAAAACGGCGGGCGCATATCCTTGCATTATCGCAAAAAAATGCCATTGGCTTTGCGTTATTGCATGATTTGGATCCTGAATTCCCAGTTACCGGTATTACTTTATTTTATCATTTTATGTTAAATTTATTTTAATTGTTTTATCTATGCCTTTTGAAAACACTGGCATGATATATGCGTATGGGGAGAATGCGACTTCGCTTTTGAGACCCCTTGCGTGATGCGCGCGAGGATCGGATGGTCCGATTTGTTGGGGAAATTAATGAAATATGTGAGGAGATGTGAAGACATGAAAATAGCCGTAAGTGCAAGTGGAAATAACCTGGATGCAGCAATCGATCCCCGTTTCGGGCGCTGCGCCTATTTTGTTCTGGTGGACACGGACGACATGAGTTTTGAGGCCTTCGATAATGAAAATATCGCTCTGGGCGGAGGCGCAGGAATCCAGTCTGCACAGTTTGTCGCCTCCAAGGGCGCCGGCATCGTGATCACCGGCAATGTGGGGCCGAATGCGGTGCGGACCCTCTCTGCCGCAGGCGTAGAGGTGATCGTCGGCCAGACCGGAACCGTGAGACAGGCCACAGAAGCCTACAAAAAGGGGACACTGACGAGCACCCGCGAGGCCAATGTTGCAGACCACTACGGTATGCAGGGGGGCGGTATGGGCATGGGTCGCGGCGGCGGCATGGGCATGGGTCGCGGTGGCGGCATGGGCATGGGTCGCGGTGGCGGCATGGGGATGGGGGGAGGAATGCGGCCTTCCGGCGGAACCTCTCCAAATCAATCCGAACCCCCGGCTCCCGTATCCAAGGAAGAGGAGTTAAAGCGACTGAAAGCGCAGGCGAACGATTTACGGAAACAAATCGAAGCGATTGAATCCCGTATCAAGGAGTCGTAGAAAAAATAGGCGCGAAAAGGTTGGATCTTAATGAAAATAGCCATTCCAATCTGGGAAGGAAAGGTTTCGCCGGTTTTTGATACCGCCTCCCGTTTACTGATTCTTCAGGTGGAAAATAAAAATGAGACATCCCGATTCGAGACGTTTCTGGATGAAATCGATCTCACCCGAAGGTGCATGCGTATCCAGTCTTTGGGCATAGAAACGTTGATATGCGGTGCAATTTCCGGGCATTTTCACAGGATGCTCCGTGCAGATGATGTTGAGGTCATACCCTGGATATCCGGCGCCGCGGAGGATGTGCTTAAGGCCTATTTGGACGGGAATATTTTTGATTCTAAGTTTTTGATGCCGGGGTGTCATCGGCAACCAGATAAAACAGTCAAGAGCCAAAGCGCTTCAAGACTGGGAAAGAATGATAAAGTGGAGGGTTAATTTCAATGGCAAACAAAGATGCACACGAAATGCAAGATAAAGAAATCAAGGAAAGGTTACACCATATCAAGAACAAAATCTTGGTCATGAGTGGAAAAGGGGGTGTGGGCAAAAGCAGCGTCGCGGCCTATCTCTCCGTGGCCCTGGCAAGAAAAGGGTACAAAGTGGGACTCATGGACGTTGACCTCCATGGGCCCAGCATCCCCCGGATGCTGGGGTTGACGGGAAACATCCAGCCGGGCACCCACGAGGGAAAAGCGCACCCGGTAAAATATCTGCCGAACATGGAGGTCATATCCATAGAACCCCTCATGGGGGAAAACAAGGATGCGGCCACAATCTGGCGAGGGCCTCTCAAGATCGGCGTGATTAGACAATTCATCGCGGACATTGAGTGGATGGAGCTCGACTACATGGTGATTGATTCCCCGCCCGGTACCGGCGATGAGCCCCTGACAATCGCCCAGACCATACCCGATGCAAAGGCCGTGATCGTGACAACCCCCCAGGAGATCTCCCTGGCCGATGTCAGAAAATCCATCAACTTCTGCCGCCAGGTGCGAATGGAAATTCTGGGGTTAATAGAAAACATGAGCGGGCTCACATGCCCCCATTGTGGAAAAATGATCGATATTTTCAAAACCCGGGGGGGAATGCTCACGGCAAAACGGGAAGGGCTGAACCTGCTGGGAACGCTGCCTTTCGAACCGGAAGTCGTATCCAAGGGAGACGTCGGCAATATGAGCATTCTCGACAATGATCAACTCGTGATTACGCGGGAGTTCAACAAAATCGTCGATGAAATCGTACGGCTGACGGTATCTAAAAAAGACTCGGGCGTTGAGCCGCGAGAGGAGAAAGAGATGCCGGCGCCGCAAACGGCATCGGAGCGCGGAAAAACCCTTGTTTTTCCCGTGTCCGGGGGCAAACTTTCCCCTCATTTCGGACACTGTGAGCAATTCGCATTTATCGAGACCGAAAACGGAAAGATCAAACAGACCGCAATGCGAACGCCTCCAGGGCATGAACCCGGCGTTCTTCCCAACTGGTTGCATGAACAGGGAGCAAATGTGGCCATCGTCGGCGGCATGGGAGAACGGGCACAGCAACTTCTGAGAGAAAA
>JAWOGN010000078.1:0-6242 GCA_046496815.1 Desulfatiglandaceae bacterium | reverse complement strand
TGTTTAAAATTTTTTCGGTTTCTTTTAATTTCTCAATCAGCGACTTCACGTTTGGAGTGCCGTTCGGCGGCTCTTTGATGACTGCATTTGTTTTTTCCAGTAATGTATTTATTATATTTAGACGATTTTCTGAATAATTTCCCTTTTCCAGCATAACTTGAAACATATCCTTTGCCTCAGTCATGCTTTTAATTCCAACAAGCGGCGTGTTTGCATTTGCGCCCCATCCGTACAAGGTTGAATACTCCCACAAACGCCATTCTTTGACGTACCTGTTATCCTGTTCATCTCTTTTCAGTGGCTCAACTCCTATTGAGTGTTCTAATGTTTTGCCGTGTTCAGCGTAAAGCTGGATTCGAAGCATCGAGAGCATCGGAAATAACCATTTAACTTTTCTGGAAAATTCTAATGATCGAAAGACAAAGAAACGCCCGGTTCGATCGGACCCGAACAGTTTTGCCCGCAGCGACATCCGCCTTCAATGGCAATCCGCTTAAAGACGGACAACCGAAAAAGCCCTCTGGAGTTCGAAAGAATGCGGCCTGGAGGCTTTTTGCCGTTGCGGGATTGGCAGTAATGCCGGTCATATTTCTTCCATGTTCGTTGATGGCGGATAACGGAAAGACGCAAGGCGGACCGCCACCCGCATGGGTTGAAGTAGCGACCGTCATTGAAAAAGAGGTTGTCACACGAATCACCCTGGTCGGGACCGCGGAACCCTGGTTGGAGACCGTTGTCGCTTCAGAGGAAGCCGGCAAGGTCCGAAATATGCTGTTTGATGAAGGGGAAAAAGTTAAAAAGAATCAGCCCCTTTGCGAACAGGATACCTCGCAACTCAACTTGAAAATAAAAGCGGCCAAGTCTGACCTCGAGGAGGCGGAAATTCTTTACACCCAAGCCAAACGTGAATGGGAACGCCAAAAGCGACTTTTTGACATCAACAGTGTTTCTGAAAAGGCCTATGAGAACGCCAAATTCAACCTCGATGCTTTAGAGAAAAAGGCGGCGCGTCTTCGGACGGAACTTCTGATTTTGCAAGACCAATTGCGTAAAAGAATGATAAAGGCCCCGGTTTCAGGGTATGTTGTCGAACGCCATTGTCTTGTGGGTCAGTGGTTGGGCGAGGGGCAACCTGTCGCAACGATGGTGGTGGCTGATCCCATCCGAGTGAGGATACCTGTGCCGGAACGTTATGTCGGACAGTTGAAAAAGGGGGATGCGGCACAGGTCACTTTTGACGCCTTGCCGGACCGGATCTTCCAGGGGAAGATCTTCTCGGTCATACCCCGCGGGGATGAGGCCGCTCGAACTTTTCCGGTGAGGATTGAAATTCCGAATCCGGACGCGACAATTAAGTCCGGCATGTTGGGGCGTGCTTCGCTGACGGTAGGGAATCCCCACCAAGCCATCCTGATCCCCAAAGATGCGTTGGTATTCAGCGGCAGTGGCACAGCCGTTTATGTGATCATTGATCAATCGGCTCGTCTCGTTCCGGTAAAAACCGGACCTGCGCACGGTGCGTTAATTGAAGTTGAAGGAGAATTGAAAGACGGTCTGAAAGTGGTGGTTCGCGGAAACGAACGACTCAGACCCGGGCAACCGGTCCGGATTGTGCCGGATATGGAATCCCGAACACGCCGTATCATGTTAGCGGCGTCGCGCGAAACCCCAAGCGCTCCTGCCCCGGCTGCCTATGAAACTCGTTGATACCTCGATACATAATCCTGTCTCCGTCATTGTAGGCGTTTTTTTTGTGGTGCTCTTTGGAGGGCTGTCGCTTTTCAGAATCCCCGTTCAGCTCACACCCGACGTGACCCGACCTCAGATTACCGTGACGACCGTTTGGCTCGGGGCATCTCCTCAAGAGGTGGAAAGGGAAATCATTGAGCAGCAAGAAGAATACCTGAAAAGCGTTGAAGGTCTCACCAAACTGACCAGTGAGTCAAGGGATTCCGTGGGCCTCGTAAACCTCGAATTCTCGGTGGGTACGGACATTGATGCGGCCCTGCTTAAGGTGTCCACAAAGCTGGATCAGGTGCCCTCCTACCCGGATAATGCGGAGCGGCCGGTCATCGTTTCGGCAAGTGAAAATGCCCCTCCGATTGCATGGATTGTATTACGACCCATCCGTGATGATACGCCCCCCATAGACACACTCCGAAATTTCGCACAGGATTACATTCAACCGCGACTGGAACGGGTTCCCGGCATAGCCAAAATCAATGTTTTCGGTGGCCGTGAAGAAGAAATGCAGGTGATTTTTGACGGCCGGGCGGTCGCAGCACGCAAAGTCAATATCAGTGAAATCGCTCAAGCCCTGTCGGCCGGCAATAGAAATATATCGGCAGGAAACTTTGACGAGGGAAAAAGACGATATATTGCACGGACCCAGGCCGAGTATTTAAAACCGGAAGATGCTGAAAACGTGGTCATCAAATACGAGGGGGATGCACCGGTCCGGATCAAAGATGTCGCTCAGGTTCTTTACGGGTTTAAGAAGCGGGATAATGTGGTCCGAAATAAAGGGGATGAAACACTCGCCATCAACGCGATTCGCCGAGCGGGGTCGAACGTACTTAAAGTTATGGTCGGTCTCAGAAAAACGATCACCGAGGTAAACGAGACCTTGCTGGCCGATCGCGGGCTTCGACTTGAGCAGGTATACGACGAGACGGAATATATCGACAGCGCCATTGGCCTGGTTCGTCAGAACCTTTTTGTAGGGGGAGCCCTGGCAATCTCCGTGCTCTTGGTGTTCCTGCGAAGTTTTTCTTCCACTCTCATTGTCGCCCTCTCTATTCCCATCTCTGTTGTAGGAACCTTCCTCATGCTTGTGCTGTTCGGACGAACCATTAACGTGATTTCTCTGGCCGGATGTGCCTTTGCTGCGGGGATGGTTGTAGACAACTCGATTGTCGTTCTCGAAAATATCTACCGACACCGGCAAATGGGAGAAAGCAAGCTCGGTGCGGCTTTAACAGGCGCCAAGGAAGTATGGGGGGCGGTTCTTGCCAGTACACTGACCACCATCGCGGTATTTCTCCCTGTTATATTTGTCGAAGAGGAGGCGGGACAGCTCTTCAGGGACATAGCGATTGCCATCAGTTGCGCAGTGCTTCTAAGCTTAATCGTTTCCATGACCGTAATTCCCACCCTCGCAAGCCGCATCATTGCCAGGGTCGATACAGCCGGAAGCAATCCAAAAAAAGTCAAAAAAAAGATCGAGGATCTTTCAACACACGGGGGCCTAACCCGGGGACTTACCAACAGCATCGCGTCTTTCGTGTACTGGTTGTGCGGCCGAGTTTCCCGCCGGTTGGTCGTTGTCTTTGTTTTAACCGTTTTGGCGCTTGGCATGGCCTGGTCATTGGCGCCCAAAACAGAATACCTTCCCGAGGGAAACCGTAACCTGATTTTCGGCATCATGATTCCTCCGCCCGGTTACAGTACAGATGAATTCGAGTCTGTCGGGAGGTTCGTTGAAGGAGAACTGCAAAAATACTGGGAGGCAAACGCTGAAGATGCACTCGAAGGCCCTCCCCTTTCCAATTTCTTCTTTGTTGCGTTTGGTCAGCGAGTCTTCATGGGAGCGGTCGCCAACGACCCGCTTCGCGCAAAAGAGGTGGTCCCTGTCCTTCAGCGGGTTCTCCGACAAATCCCGGGAATGATTCCGATCGTACAGCAAAGCAGTCTCTTTGCTCGATCCGCGGGAGCCGGCCGGTCCATTGATGTGGACATAAGCGGTCCGGACCTGTCAAAATTGATATCGCTGGGACAGCGCATTTTCGGACAGATCACAACCCTCATTCCCGATGCACAATTAAGACCGATTCCCAGCCTGGACCTTGGGAATCCGGAAATTCGAATCATTCCGGATCGAGACAAAGCGGCAAGAGTGGGCCTTACGGCTCAGGAAATCGGCATTCGCGTGGATGCGCTGTTGGATGGGATTAAAGTGGGAGAAGTGCGGCGTTTTGGAAACAAGATTGATCTTACCCTGATGGGCCATGGGGAAACCATCAAACGGATAGAGGATTTTCAGAATCTTCAACTGAGCACTGCAATGGGAAGAGGGGTGACATTGGCTTCCGTCGCCGACATTAAGTTGATTGCAGGCCCTTCCCAGATCAACCATCTTGAGACGTTGAGATCGATCACGATCCAGGTCCTTCCGCCTCAAAAAATCCCGCTTGAAAGTGCAATGGACATCATCAGAACCCAAGTAATTGGACCACTCGCCGAATCAGGGGAACTGAAACGGCCTTACGGGGTCAATCTTTCCGGTACAGCCGACGACCTGACGCGAACCCGCAAGGTGCTTCAAGGGGATTTCTTTCTGGCCCTGATCATCACTTTCTTGCTTATGGCGTCCCTTTTCGGCAGCTTTTTGTACCCGCTTGTCATTTTGTTCAGTGTGCCCCTGGCCGCGGCCGGCGGTTTCCTGGGTCTTTTTCTGGTGAATCTTTTCATCGGTTTTCAACCGCTGGATGTATTGACGATGCTGGGGTTTGTGATTCTGATCGGGGTCGTCGTCAACAACGCCATTCTTATCGTGCACCAGTCCCTCAATTTCATGCGGGAGGGTGGTATGCCCCCTCGCGAAGCAATAAGAGAATCCGTTCGAACACGCATCCGACCCATTTTTATGAGTGCGATGACATCCGTGATGGGCATGCTTCCGCTGGTACTTTTCCCAGGCGCCGGTTCCGAACTTTACCGGGGAATCGGCAGCGTTATCACCGGCGGTTTAATAATTTCCACGATCTTTACCCTGTTTCTGGTGCCGTCCCTTTTCTCGTTGGTCATCGATGCAAAAGCGTCTCTGGGCCACTCCTTTAGACCTAACAAACAAGGAAAAAACGCCTGAATTTAGCGCGGTGAAATAGTGCGTTGGAGGCCGTTATTTAATATGTATAATTTTTCGCCCTATTTTACTGAGAACAGGTATCATGAAAAAATAACAAGAAATCCGGAAGACGGCCTTTGCCGACGGAGGATGAAATGCTGGGATTTTTCTTCAAAAAACAGCGGCACGTAGAATCCTTAATCTACAAGTACTTGGATAATTTTCGCGAGACCCAAAAGCGTTTTGAGGATGGCCTGAATACCTGCCTCGCCGCCAGCGACTGCGGTGTTGTTGATTTTCTTGCAGAACAGACGCATAAATTCGAATCCAGAGGTGACGACATTCGTGAGGAAATCAAAACGTTGATGTACGCAAAGGCCCTCATACCCGAATCGCGCGGGGATATCATGGGACTCTTGGAGGCCCTTGATAAGATCCCGGGTCTGTTTCAGCTGATTCTTTACATGATCAAAACTCAGAAGTTGGTTATTCCCGAGTTTATGGTGTCTGAAATCAAAGAACTTATCGAAGTGTCCCTCGCCACTTGCGAACTGATGCTTCAGCAAATCGAACGTCTCTTTCAGGGGTCTCCGGGAGTCAGGGCACTGGTATCCTCAATCGATCACAATGAAAGTCAATGCGACCACATCGAACGGCGTATCATCACCAATCTGTTTAATTCGGATCTGGACCCTTACAAGAAAATCCTGCTCAAGGAGCTGGTGGTTTATATGGGTGAAATTTCTAATCAGGCCGAGCACGTTTCAAGGCGCGCCAACATCATCAAAATGAAGAGAACCGTATAATGCTGTCCTTACTGGGAGGCATATTCCTGGGATGGTCCCTCGGAGCCAACGACGCCTCGAACGTCTTTGGTTCGGCAGTCGCATCCAAAATGCTGAAATTCTGGTCGGCGGCAATTCTCGCCAGCCTTTTCGTGCTCATCGGTGCGGTCCTCGAGGGCGGAACCGGGATTGAAACGGTGAGCGCACTGACCTTGCTGGACCTGGAGTCCGCCGTGGTTTCTTCTGTGGCAGCCGCCATAACCGTAACCCTTATGACGCTTCTGGGCCTTCCGGTCTCAACCTCACAGGCGGTTGTGGGGGCTCTCATCGGCATCGGCCTTCTCAACCGGCAATTCAATTTTGCGGGCCTTGAAAAAATTGTTGTCTGCTGGATTGGAACTCCCATTGCGGGGACCGTCATAGCCATCATCCTATACAGGGTCTTGGCGGTGTTTTATAACCGACTCAAAGTTAATTTGTTTCAATCCGACATCATCTTACGTCTTTGCTTGATTGGTGCGGGCGCCTATGGTGCCTATGCGCTCGGGGCCAACAATGTTGCCAATGTCACCGCCGTCTTTGTCGGGGCCGGTCTTTTGACTGTATTGGCG
>JAWOGN010000333.1:0-9394 GCA_046496815.1 Desulfatiglandaceae bacterium | reverse complement strand
GGCCAATCATACGCGTAAATCGCTTTCCATGCCTCCGGGCTCAATTCAACTTTAGCTGTCCCTTCATTGCTCGTGTATTTTTCAATGAAATGCTTCACAAGCAAGGGGATGTCGTCAATTCGCTCACGCAGAGGTGGAACCTCGATTTGAATCACATTGAGTCGATAGAAGAGGTCCTCTCGAAAGGTGCCCCGAGCCACGTCCTCTTTGATATCCCTGTTGGAGGCGGACAGAATCCGTACGTCCACGTTGATGGTTCTTGTTCCCCCGACTCTTTCGAATTCCATTTCTTGGAGTACGCGCAGGAGCTTGACTTGGAGGGGTGAAGGCATGTCACCCACTTCATCCAGGAAGAGAGTTCCTCCGTCTGCGAGCTCGAACCGTCCTTTTTTCATGGCGATAGCGCCGGTGAAGGCACCTTTTTCATGTCCAAAAAGCTCACTCTCCAGGAGGGTCTCTGTAAGGGCCCCGCAATTAATGGACACAAACGGATTGTTTTTTCTGGGGCCACTGTAGTGAACGGCCTTGGCAATGAGTTCCTTCCCCGTGCCGGATGGACCGGTAATCATTACCGATGCCTTTGATTGAGCGACCTTATCGATAAGATCATAGACCTTGAGCATGGGCTTGCTCTTGCCGACCATATTTCCATGTTGAAACCGATCGGAGAGGGCTTCGCTCAAAAATTTGTTCTGCTTTATCAGTCGATAGTTTTCTAGGGCTTTCTTGATCGTTAATTTCAACTGCTCATTTTGGAAGGGTTTTGTAATGTAGTCGTAGGCGTTTTTTTTCATGGCCTCAACGGCCATTTCAATGGTTCCGTAAGCGGTCATCATGATGACCGGAAGCTCCGGTTTTATTAACTTGCACGCTTCCAGAAGTTCCATTCCGTTCATCCCGGGCATCTTCATATCCGTAATGACCAAATCGAGATCGGCCTCCGAGATCGATCGCAAGGCGTCGTTCGCATTATTGGCCGAAAGGATTTCGTATCCCTCGGGTGCCAGCAAGGCCTCAAGGACCAGCAGGTAATTCTTTTCGTCATCTACAATCAGGATCGTTTCCATACCCAATGATCCTTATGGTTTTCTCGGCAGTTTCAGGAATACCTTTGTCCCCGCCCCATCCTTTGTTTCGATCCATATGGATCCCTTATGCCCCTCGACAATATTTCGAACAATGGAAATTCCGAGGCCGCTCCCCTTATCCTTTGTGCTAAAGAATGGATCAAAAATTTTTTTGAGGTTCTCTTCGCTGATACCGGATCCTGTGTCCCCAATGCCCACAATATAGTGGTTCTTTTCCTCGCCCACCTCCACGGTTATCCTGCCGCCGTTTTCCATGGCTTGAATGCCGTTTATAAACAGGTTCAGGAAAGCCCTGTAAAGCATTTGGGGATCGGCCCGCATTTTAAAGGACCGACCATCCAAATTATCATGCACGGAGATCTTTTCTTTTTCAAATTCCGGCTGAAGGAACTGTAGATTTTTCTTAAGGATGTCCTCCAGGTAACAATCCTGAAAGTTTGGCTCCTGGGGACGGGCGAAATCCAGGAATTCGGTGACGACATTATTCAATCGGCTGGATTCTTCTATGATGACGTTTGAAAGCCTTTCCTGGGTCTGCGTGGCATCGGGCATACCGCCCAACAGTTCGGCTGTACTCCGAATGATTCCCAAGGGGTTTCTGATCTCGTGAGAAACCCCGGCAACCATTTGACCCAGAGCGGCAAGACGTTCGGCCTGATTGAGTTGGGATTCAAGTTCTCGTTGTTCTCTGGCACGTTGCTCTATGATTCCCTCCGCCTTATGGACGATGAGCAGGAGCGCCACAAAAATCAGGCCCATAATGAGGATAGAAAGCCCGAATATCACATACTGGAATTTAACGATGGACCGATATTCCTCTGTTAGATCCTGAATCAGCTCGAATACGCCGATAACAAATTTTTTGCCCGTATAGGGGGTTACGCCCATGAAAGGAATATAGGTCCTGAGTTTTTTCTCGCCCCCTAAGCTTTCTATTCCAAGCCCCCAAATCTCGTCGCCCTCAGACAAAAGCCCGGAAGAATCTTCTCCCCCAACCGCCTTCCGATACCCGGCGGTTTCAGCTACCTGCTTGCCGATCAGGCTGGGATCTGTGCTGTAGGCGATTACCGGTTCGCGGATTTCATAGATATTGACTAGATCGATATTAAAGCTATGGATCGTGTTCTGTACAATACGATCCATCCATTCGTACTGCTTTTTTTCCCTTAGACTAATATCTTCCCTTAACCACTCGGTAACAGGAAGCACAAAGTTCTGAAAAACCTGATGATTCAGGTTTGAGCCGAGCAGGCGGGCATAGTTTTCGTAACTCATCATTAGAATGTCCTTGGCTCTTTGGGAGATAACCACAGAGAAAGGAAAGCTGAATATGATGAGCACAATAAAGCTTGCAGCGGCAAAAAATTTCACCAACCTAAACTGTCTGCCGTCTGATTGGGTGGTATTTTTGAGTGGTACCATGTGATCAAGATCTTTTTTGAATTCCGGTGTGTTTCTTTTTCTTCTATTCTATTCAAAAACTGAGCCATCGGTCAACAGGTTAGGCTTGAAGTTGAATATGGGAAATTATATAGACTCAAAACACACACATTTTTGGATCTGTTTGAAAGCGCTGCAAGAATTGCCGGAAAGAATTCAACATGAAGCATGAGAGGCAGGAAAATCTACCGTACATGCTGTACGCGGATGCTAAGGGCCGGATCTATGACCATCCGTATCTTCGTATGGTGGGTTTTGAGGGCGCTTCCCCGGCACGCCTCCACAAAAAGGATCTCGTTTCCATGCCGGAGTTGAGTAAGTTGTTCTATATTCCTGATTGCCCGCCTGTCGGGCTGGATCCTCGCACGGGGAATCTGGAAATCGTATCTGAGGTTGGCGTTGGCCGCGCTGTCACCAAATGTCACGCCGTGGCGGCATTTCTGGAACCCGGCCTGGTACGCAGTCATCTGCCGGGAGTCGATTATACGCTCAAATCCTATGTACTTCCCATGTGGGCCTATACCGCGGTCGGATTCAGAGATGACACGTACTGGTCCGCCGCGTTTAGGATTGAGTATGACCACAAATGGGATCCGAGAAACTACGATGACGCTGAATTGATTCCTGCAATAGAGGCGTTTCATAAGGAGCATCCGAAGGGTCGCCTTAAGACTCACCTCATCGAGTGTGCCACCAAGAATCATTGTTTTGCAGCCAAGAACCTTTTCTTGAAAAGGTGGGAGGCGCCGCTGCCGGTCAGCCAACGTTGTAACGCAGCTTGCCTTGGGTGCCTCTCTCTTCAACCGGACGCATCCTGTCAAGCATCCCATGAGAGAATTTCCTTCAGACCTGAAAAGCAAGAAGTCGTCGAATTGGCTGTAGCGCATCTGAACCAAGCGGAGGATGCCATCATGAGCTTTGGCCAGGGTTGTGAAGGAGAACCGCTGACGGAGTACAAGCTCATCGCGGGAAGTATTGAGGACATCAGGCGGCGAACGGCGCGGGGGACCATCAATCTGAATACCAACGGGAGCTCTCCGGAACGTATTCGCCGAATCGCCGAGTGTGGACTGGACTCCATTCGTATCAGTCTTAACAGCGCGCAGCGAGATCTATATCGGGCTTATTATCGTCCCAAAGGCTATGACTTCGAGGATGTCGTCGCCTCTATATCTCTGTCCGTGGAGATGGGACTTTACACCATGGTCAATTATCTTGTTTTTCCGGGCATAACCGATCAGGAGGCGGAACTTGATGCGCTGCGAAGACTCATCGGAGAAACGGGAGTCAATTTTGTTCATCTCAAGAACCTTAATATCGATCCCCAGCTGTATCTGGAAAAGATGCCGTCGCCCGCCTCACCGGTCATAGGGATTCGAAACATGGTGAACATCCTCCGGCGGGAGTTTCCCGATGTTCAATTGGGCTATTTTAACCGGCCGGTACGCTAGCGTCCAATGGCCTTTCGATAGCGCAGGCAATTTGCGCCCTCATTATTGTGGTCTTCGAAAGCGAGCCGTTCAATGTTCCGATAGGCCTTTTCCCTCGCACCCTCGAGGGTGGGGTCTCCCGCTATGACATGAAGGACTCTGCCGCCGTAAGTTACCAGGCCTTTTTCGGGGTCTTCATCGACACCCGCAAAATAGATTGCGATGCCTTTCTCTATGCGATCGAGCCCGAGAATTCTATGACCCTTGCCGTAACGACCGGGATACCCTTTATTCCATCCTCTGGAAGCTTTTGACCGGCCCTCCATAGCGATTACATCCACATAATATTGATTGTTCCAATGCTGTTTGATCGTGTCTAAAGACCCTTCCCAAACAGCCGTTCCGATCTCGAAAAGATCCGTGCTCAATTTTCTTCCAATCACCGGCCACTCCGGATCGCCATGCCTGACATTAATCTCAAACACATCCAACCGATCATACGGATCCAAGTTGAGACCAAAATAGATCACCCCTTTATACGCCCAACCGAGTTGATTGTAGATGGCGTTGACGGTGGGATTGACAATTTCCTTGATAATTCGATTCACCAGCCAGGGACTTACCAGTTTATGCGGGCAGTAACAGCCCGTTCCGCCGGTATTCAGATTGCCCCCGAATTTCTCGATCATCTCCGTATCATTTGAATCGAATGCAGGTTTGTAGTCTTGGGCGAACATTCTTAACGGCATGACGTTTTTGCCGTCGAGATACGCGAAAAAGGATATCTCCGTGCCGTATTTCCTTTCCTCAATAACAATGCGATTTCCCGAGTCTCCGAAAGCCTTTTTGATCATGATTGCTTCGATCGCAGCCTCGGCGTCCGGAACATCCTCGCAGACGACGGCACCTTTGCCGGCGGCCAAACCGTTTGCTTTGACGACGACTTGATAGCCGATGCCCCGAACATATGCTTTGGCCTTGTCCGGATCATCAAATACGCAATATTCCGGTTTGGGGACCCCTATTTTTCGAAGTAGATCATCGGTGAATGCTCGGTCGCTCTCGAGCCGCACGTACTTTTTTCTGGGACCGACGGTTCGGATGTTTCGTGCATTCAGGATGTCGATCAGGCCTTCCTCAAGCGGGTTCTCGGAGCCGACATCAACGAGATCTACGTTGTTTTCAACGCAGAAATCCGCAACTTCGGAAAAGCCATTGAGGGGAACCCGCTCAATCAGGCCTTTTTTCCCTTTCGGAGAATATAAGACCCCAGGATTCCCCGGTGTGAAATATACCTTGTCTACATGCCGGCTGTCGCCATAACTGTCTGCAAGACAATGGTCCCTGCCACCTGAGCCGTAAACCAATACCTTCATGCTTCATCCTCGCATATTATTTCAGCAAGTTAGTTCTCGTTCGCGCGCTCACCGTGATGCGCCGTCAAAACGTATTGAAACTTCTTTGTTTCCCTCGCTCTCAAAGCGAGATGGAACTGCACCGTATCAAGGTCCACTTTTTCATAGGTTCCAAAGTCTCCGGTGTTCAGAATATCCCAGGACGGTGTTTTGAAATTGCGTTTTATAACAACCTGGACGGGAATTTGGCGTGTGTTCTTCACCTCGACCCCATATTCCTGAATTTCATCCCAGCCGCTTACGTTTCCTTTTGGGTCGAAACGGTATTTGTCCGTCTTGAAGCCCATCAGGGTCGGCTTAACGATCACCGTATCCACCAGGCCAAGATCTAATTCCACTTCCTTTTCCACGGGGATGTACTTGAAACGGGATTGGCCTTCATAGGAAAGGTGAGTGCCATCTCCCACATTTCTGTAAACCTTCATTATCCCGCCGGGAATGGGTGTGTCTCCCAATTTGTGTTGTTTGTCGTTCTTGAAACTCAGGGAACGCGATGTCTGCTCGCCATAGCGTTCTTCCTCATATTTGTAAAGGTTGGTAACCGGAATTTCCTGGACTTCGAAGCTGGGCATCCGTTTGGACCACCCATGGGGGATTGTTTCCGTTCCCTCGATTGTGTAAAGAAAGTACTCACTGAGTCCCTCTTTTTTGATCGCTTTTGGTTTCCCTTCCATTACCTCGGCGGCACGCATGAACACTTGTTTTTCCTCTGCAATGCGTGGCGCTTTTGCGTCCGTCTCTTTCCTGAGAACCCCTGGAGCAGGACCCGGCCGGCCGTATGGATGTTCACGGCGCGCCAGATTCACAATCGCATCGATGAGATTGATTTTGCCGACGATCATCCGAACCTTCGCGTTTTCATAGTCTTCACCGCTTTTGTTCGTCACGCGCACATATCCTTGCAAGCGCATGGTCTTTTCATCATGGCTCAGCGTGCCCATGTAAAAAGCTCGCCAGGTGAGACCGCTCGTGAGGTAGGTGATCTCAACAGGCACATCTCCACTGAATTGGCTTTGGACATGCCACAGACCGAGGTTTTGCATTCTGGGAGGAAAGGCGAGGTCGACAATGTCTAAATCACCCGCATGCGCACCGGGCAACATCTCCAAGCTCGTCGGATCGATGAGGGTGTTGGCCCATGAGAATTGAAGCCGATTGAGTCCCGCCTTTAAGGTCAATGAACGCGTTTCCATCACCAATGTGAGATCCGCTGCGTTGTATATGGTCACTTGTACGGCTTCCCGCTTTGGGAGCGTAACCAAATCCACCTTTGCCTGCACTGGGCGACACACCAGAAGCATTGCAATTGTCGCAAGAAGTACCAATTTTGCTCTCATGATCTGTATCTCCTGTTAACGTAGGTTCCTTCGGCAATAGTGCATCGTAACCTCCCTTTTTTCATGAGGCGGTAACACCATTTCGAAGTTCAGGGTATGCGCGTCCTTGCGTGTGTATGCCATGTTGCATTCCACCATTTCCCATTGCCCTGGTATATGTTGGATCATGGTGAGTGTCGCCGGTTTGGCTTTGAAATTTTCGATGGTTGCCTTTATCAACTCATCGGTGTCGTAAAGGACGATTTGATTCTTTTTGTTCCGACGAATATTGATTTTTTTCTCCTGCATTTTGCGTTGGGTGACGACAATATCACGACTGTCACCAATATATATTTCCAGCTTATCGCCCACCGGAACCACATCGGTGGTGTCCTCACCGAGGAAAATAGTGCTTCCGTGTCCATCCTCTTGAAAAATTCGCACTTTTCCAGCCAAAAGCGATGATTCTCCGAGTCCTGCGAGGGGCCGATTTTCGACCCGGTAACTCACCGGGATGCCCACATTGGTATCAAGTTGTTCCGGATCCCAGGGCAACGTGCGGGCATCAAAAGTCCAGATTTTCTCAATCGGAATGCGCTTTTTGTCCAGAACCAGGAGTTGCCTGGTTTCTCCGTGTTGAATGCTTTTTTCATAGGATTGATCCTCGTCCAGAATTATGGCGGCTTTTTCGAAATCCTCACCGGAGAAGTTGCGAAGTATGAGGAACATCTTAAGATCCATCCATGTTTCGGTTGTGCCTGCAATACCCTTGTAGGTAATGAGGCGATCAATCTGAGAGAGGAGATAACTGATGCGCACCTGAACCTCCAAAGGCTGCTCACTGTAAATGCCCCATACCAGAGCGGGTTCCTCGGGGGGGTAACTCACACTGAGGAGGGTGACATCTTTGACGTGCGTGAGCAGTGTCAGCCGTATCGAGTCCACATCGATGCTGACACCTTTCCATGAAAAGTCAACCAGGTTGAGACCCTTTTGAAGCGTAAGCACCCGCTCCTCCTCAATCAGCGTTGCTAGAGGATTATCAAGACGTATGCTGGTGCTCCCACGTTCCGGCAACGCGACGAGCTTAATGCGGGCAGCTACAGGCGTCACAAGGAAAAGAAACCATATACAAATGCCAACCGAAAGATAGATGCAGATTTTCCTTTTCATCCTTTTTCTCCTATTTTTGACGCCTGATATTTTCATCCTCTATGTGAGGCGCGGCATGCTTCCCTTGACTTAAATAATGTGAATCTAATTTGATACATGTGATTTTGTCAGGGTCTGGCGCATTGAAATGCGGCGATAATGGCCGTCGGGATGTTGCACGGACAGTGGCCCTGAAAACGGATCAAAGCGCAGGGAAATGCTTCATACGCTACAAAATATATTCCTAAGGATCTGTTTCGAAGCTCTAACCCTACAACGATACTTACTGTTACGTCATTGCGGCGAAATCCGGAATCCAGTGACAAGTATCCGAAAGTTGTGGAATTTACCTCATTGCGTTTGTTTCAAAACCCTGGATGCCGGATCTAGTCCGGCATGACAAACCAAAAAGTAAGCCGCCATATGAAGTATCGTTGTAGGACTAAATTAAATTCCTGTGAATTTGGAACACTCGATTCCTTCGATTGTGCAAGCGGCGAAAACCATTTGGACACTGTTGTGAGTTTATGAGGCTGAAAAGGAAAAAGTCAACAGGAATTGATTCTTTGCTGCCTTGTCGGCAAGTCACATGGAACGCGATACAAGAAACGATATTAAATTCGTCACCCTCCATCATTACGATAAGGTTCAAAAAAAACCGGTGTGCCGGGAATAAAGCCGAACCCATCCGGTGATGCGACTGATTCGGAGGGAAACCGAGGGAAAAAACGCCACGTTGGAACACGTGTCTAGAAACAAATAAGCTATTTTAGAACGTGCTGATTTCAAATTGCGGGGTTTGGATCTGCGGGGGCATATTCGGCCATTCATCACCGCAAAAACGGGCCTGTATTCTGTAGCGGCCGGGTTTTAAGTCCATGGGAAATTCCCATCTGATGGTATTCATCTCATCGATACTCCCAAACCTCATACAACCATCTGTTAGAGAAGTCTTAAAAAAAGGGACAAAACTCCGACAGGTTTCAATTTCACCCCGATCATCCTGGCGGATCAGGGAAAATTCAAGAATTATATGGATGGGAAAAGCCGTCATTCGAATAAATCGAAGCATAACGATCATCCCCGGCCCATATACATCATAATCGGTTATCAGGCCGATGAGTTTGTTGCCGTCGGAAATGCCGGTTCCCACACCGGATGTGGTTTCGTCCCAGAACCGGGCCGGTCCCACATCAATGTGGACCGCATCCCCATGGTAATATCCCGCACCGCCGAAGTGAAGATCCCTGACATAATGCCACAGTCTTTCGGCTTTTACCCCCTCGATTTTGAGATCCGCGGCCATGCCGTACTGGTGAAGGCTGGCCTTGGCCGCCAGTTTCCCTTTCTCCCGAAGCCTGGTATTGTATTCCGGCTTTCGATATCCGGAAATGATGGTGATTTTTGCGCCCCTGTGTAAGCGGTCTTCCAGATAATCGATAAACTCGATAAGTCTTAAGGAAAGTCCCATTTGGGAAGGTTCACAGGGGGCATCGAATACTCGGCAGATCTCATTCAGGGCCTTTTTATCGTAGCTTCCCAGCCCCTTGCGG